>NZ_JACOPL010000009.1:0-130322 GCF_014287995.1 Agathobaculum faecis | reverse complement strand
TTCGAGCCGTTCTTTCTCTTTTCCGAACTTTTCCGGCCGCCGCCCCTTCCGAAGCAGCTTATTCAGTATATCAAACCCAAAGCTGTTTGTCAAGAACTTTTTTCTTCTTTTTTCAGCTTTTTCCGCCGCGCACTTCCGCAGCTCGTTTACTATACTATATCCCCCTCCACTTTGTCAAGTCCTCCCTCCCCCTTTCTTTCTATAACTACCTTTTCCTCCCTTGTCCTTCCAGCGCTTTTCTGCTATAATTTTTCTATTGGAACCAATGGTATAAAGGAGGTCACTGGCTTGCCTATAAAAATAGCCGACAGTTTGCCCGCGCGTGCGATTCTGGAGAGCGAAAACATATTTGTGATGACCGAGCACCGTGCAACAACGCAGGACATCCGCCCTCTGCGCATCGCGCTGCTCAACCTGATGCCGCTCAAGATCGTGACTGAAACCCAGATCCTGCGCTGCTTGTCCAACACACCGATCCAGATAGAGGTCGACCTGATTCAAACGAAGACCTATCACTCGAAAAACACCCCCGAAGACCATCTGCTCACATTCTACAAAACATTTGACGATATCCGCGATCAAAAGTATGATGGTTTTATCATCACCGGCGCCCCCATCGAAAACATGCCGTTTGAAGAGGTTGAGTATTGGGATGAGCTGGTCCGCATTATGGACTGGACGAAAAACCATGTACATTCCACGTTGTATATCTGTTGGGGCGCGCAGGCAGGCCTTTACCACCACTACGGCATCCCCAAATATCCCTTGCCGCGGAAGATGTCCGGTATCTTCAAGCATCATGTGCTTTTCCCGAAAGAGCCCCTTTTGCGCGGCTTCGACGACCTATTCTGCGCCCCGCATTCACGCCACACCGAGGTACATGCGTCCGATATCCGCAAGGATGACCGCCTGCGCCTGTTGGCGGAATCTCACGAGGCTGGCGTTTATCTGGTTGAGGCGATGAACGGACGGCAAATTTTCGTGCTTGGTCACGGGGAATATGATCCGGACACCCTGAAGAAAGAATATGAACGCGATCTCGCCAAGGGCCTGAACCCCGAGATCCCCCTGCACTATTTTAGGAACGACGACCCCAGCGACGATATTCTGGTCACCTGGAAAGCGCATGCCCACCTTTTCTATACCAACTGGGTCAATTACTACGTTTACCAAACCACACCCTACTCCCTCGATAAAATATAAAAAAAGAAGCGGCCTCAAGCCGCTTCTTTTTTATGCCTCTTCCATGCCGACCAGATGGCACAGCGTCATCAGGCTGTCAGACAAGTGTACATTCTCGACCGGAACGCCCAGCCCCTCCAGATGCAGGTCCTCTCCCGTGAAGTTCCACAGGCCGCGGATACCATGATCGACCAGCTCATGCGCCAAATCGGGCGCATGGGTGCGCGGAATCGTCAGGACGGCAACATCCGGCTTGCGCCGGTCGACAAATTCAAACAGCGTGCTGCTGCTGCGCACCTCATGCCCGCCAAATTTTTTTCCCACTAACTCCTGATTCGCGTCAAACGCACACAGCAGCTTGAATCCGCTGGCCGAAAAATCGAAGTTGTTGAGCAAGGCCCGTCCCAGATTGCCCGCACCGATCAATACCGCCGTGCGGCCGGCGCGGAGCCCAAGAATAGCGCCCAACTCCTCCTGCAGCTTATCTACATTGTATCCATATCCCTGCTGGCCAAATCCACCAAAGCAGTTGAAATCCTGCCGGATCTGTGAAGCGGTCAGCCCCATACGCTCAGCCAGGGCGCGCGAGGAAATGCGCTGTACGCCCTCAGCTTTCAGCTCACAAATATTGCGGTAGTAGCGCGGCAGACGCTGCACCACCGCCTTGGAGACCTCTTGTTTGCGCTCCACAGGTTTTCATCCTCTCTTTCCCATCACAAAATTACAGCTTCGCAATCGTTTCCAGTACATAATCCGTGAATTCCTGCGCGGTCGCACCAGTATCACGCCCATTGACCACTACCTTTTTCTCTTCAAACATGCAGATATCGAGCGCACGGTCGAGCTTATTCGCCAGTTCGATCTCACCGATGTGCTCGAGCAGCATCACGGAGGCGCGCAGCACGGAGGACGGGTCCGCGTACTGAGCGCGCCCCTCCTGCACCATGCGCGGCGCGGAACCGTGGATGGCCTCGAACATCGCGTAGCGCTTGCCGATATTGGCCGAACCCGCGGTGCCTACGCCGCCCTGAATCTCGGCCGCCTCGTCGGTGATGATATCGCCATACAGGTTGGGCAGCACGACCACCTTGAAATCGCGGCGGCGTTTTTCGTCCAGAAGCTTCGCGGTCATGATATCGATGTACCAGTCGTCGAACTCGACCTCCGGATACTCCTTTGCGACCCGCTGGCAGGTGTCGAGGAATTTGCCGTCCGTGGTCTTGATGATATTGGCCTTGGTCACGCAGGAGACGCGGTTCTTGCCGGTCTTGCGCGCGTAATCAAACGCCAGGCGCGCGATGCGCTCGCAGCCCTGCGAGGTCGCCACTGTAAAGTCGATGAACAGATCGTCCGCAATCTGCACGCCCTGCGAGCCGACCGCATAGCCGCCCTCGGTGTTTTCGCGATAGAACGTCCAGTCGATCCCCAGCTCAGGCACCTTGACTGGACGCACGTTGGCGAACAGGTCGAGCGCTTTGCGCATCGCCACATTCGCGGATTCCACATTCGGCCACGGATCGCCCTTGCGCGGGGTCGTGGTCGGCCCCTTGAGAATTACATGGCACTGTTTGAGCTCCTCCATCACATCGGGCGGGATGGCGCAGCCCAGCTCAGCGCGACGCTCGATGGTCAGCCCGTCTATCACACGGAACTCCACTTTCCCCGCCTTGACCTTGTCGGCCAGCAGGGCCTCGAGCGCGTGCTGCGCCATGCCGGTGATCATCGGGCCGATACCGTCGCCGCCGCACACGCCGATGATGAGCTTGTCAAGCTTTGTATAGTCAATAAAGTCATCCTGTGCTTTCATATCCGCGATGCGCGCAAGCTGGCTTTCTACCACTGCTTCAAATTTATCCAGAATGGACTGGTCGATCGACATAACGGTGTCCTCCTCATACCATTGATATTATTTTAACAAATTTTCTGCATCCTGTCAAGAAAGAGGAGGCTGGGAAAGCGCCTCTCTCCTCTTTTCCTTATTGCGCCGCCTGTTCCTTGGCATAGTTGAGCGTGCCGCCCGCGAGCAGCGCGCCGCGCTGACGGTCGGAAACGTCGCAGTCCGCCTTGAAGGTCCTGCCGCCGCATACCACGGTAACCTGACTGCCGTTTTTGATTTCCTCCAGCACATGCGGCAGCGCGATCTCATCCAACAGGTTGATCGCGTCGTAGTCCGCCGGATCGGCGAAAGTCAGCGGCAGGATGCCCGAGTTGACCAGATTGGCCTTGTGGATACGGGCGAACGACTTGCACAGCACGGCTTTGACGCCCAGATACAGCGGGACGAGCGCCGCGTGCTCGCGCGACGAGCCCTGGCCGTAGTTGGCGCCGCCGACGATGACGCCGCCGCCCTGCTCCTTGCAGCGCGCCGGAAATTCCGGATCGACATTGATAAAACAGTAATTCGAGTAGTATGGCACGTTCGAACGGTAGGGCAGCAGCTTCGCGCCCGCCGGCAGGATATGGTCGGTGGTGATGTTGTCCTCGGTCTTGAGTACGACGCGGCCCGTATAGGACGCTTCCAGCGCCTTGCCCAGCGGGAACGGCTTGATGTTCGGGCCGCGTACAACCTCGACCTCGGCCGGATTTTCTGCGGGCCTTACGATCATGTTGTCGTTGATGACGAAATGCTCCGGCATTTCAATCGCCGGCATTTCTCCCAGCGTGCGCGGGTCGGTCAGCACGCCCGCGAGCGCACTCGCCGCCGCGACCTCGGGCGATACCAGATAAATCTGCGCGTCCTGCGTCCCCGAGCGGCCCTCAAAGTTACGGTTGAAGGTACGCAGGGATACACCCGCGGACTCCGGCGACTGTCCCATGCCGATGCAGGGACCGCAGGCGCACTCGAGGATGCGCGCGCCCGCCGCGATAATATCCGCCAGCGCACCGTTCTGTGCGAGCATGTTAAACACCTGTTTGGAACCCGGGCTGATGGTAAGCGAAACGTCCGGATGCACGGTTTTACCCTTGAGGATGGACGCGACTTTCATCATATCGTAATAGGAGGAATTGGTGCAGGAGCCGATGCAGCACTGATTGACCTTAATCGCGCCGATCTCAGCGACCGGCTTGACATTGTCCGGCATGTGCGGCATCGCGGCCAGCGGCTCAAGCGCGGACAGGTCGACCGTGTATTCCTCGTCGTACACCGCGTCCGGATCGGAGGACAACTCGACCCACACATCACCGCGGTCCTGCGCCTCGAGGAAGCGTCTGGTTTCCCCGTCGGACGGGAACACCGAGGTCGTCGCGCCCAGTTCCGCGCCCATGTTGGTGATGGTCGCGCGCTCAGGCACGGACAGCGTCGCAACGCCCTCGCCCGCGTACTCGACGATCTTGCCCACGCCGCCCTTGACGGTCATCTGGCGCAGCACGTCCAGGATAACGTCCTTGGCGGAAACCCACGGGGACAGCTTGCCCGTCAGGTTGACGCGCACCATCTTGGGCATGGGGATGTAGTACGCGCCGCCGCCCATCGCAACCGCCACGTCCAGGCCGCCCGCGCCGAACGCCAACATGCC
The DNA here is from genome assembly GCF_014287995.1 of Agathobaculum faecis. Classification (NCBI taxonomy): domain Bacteria; kingdom Bacillati; phylum Bacillota; class Clostridia; order Eubacteriales; family Butyricicoccaceae; genus Agathobaculum; species Agathobaculum faecis. The sequence continues at coordinate 125,622 of NZ_JACOPL010000009.1, read as the reverse complement.
GATGCCGCCGCCGGTCGGGGTGTGGCTGTCCGAGCCGATCAGGGTTTTACCCGGCGCGCCGAAGCGCTCCAGATGCACCTGATGGCAGATGCCGTTGCCCGCCTTGGAATAGTAGATGCCGTGCTTTTTGGCCACCGAGCCGATATACTTGTGGTCGTCCGCGTTTTCGAAGCCGGACTGCAGGGTATTGTGGTCGATATACGCGACCGACCGCTCGGTCCTGACCTGGTCGACACCCATTGCCTCAAACTGGAGATAAGCCATGGTGCCGGTAGCATCCTGCGTAAGCGTTTGGTCGATCCGGAAACCGATCTCCTGTCCTTGGACCATTTCTCCGTCCACCAGATGCTCCTTCAGAATTTTCTGTGCGATTGTCATACCCATTTGTGTTTCTTACACTCCTTTATGTCCCTACGCGGCGATATTTGCGCCCGCCGCGCCCCGCCGCTGCAAAGCGGGTCCGTTGCGGCTTCCACAGCCTTCTCCACGGCATGCGCGGCATACCGTGCCCAAAAACAAAACAGAAGCGGCCTTTGCAACGCAAAAACCACTTCTATTTTACAACATTCCTTATCTTTTGAAAAGACCTTTTCGCTATCGCTTTTCACAAATATTCGCACTGATCTCCGCAGTTGCGAAAGCATTCTGCAGGGTCAGACCCACACTACCTGCAAGGTATTCATAATATGCCTGGCTCCCGATCATGGCCGCGTTATCCCCACACAGGGAAAGCGGCGGCAGGTAGAGCCTGGTGTGGGTGCGCTTCGCCATCTCCTGCAGCGCCGCGCGCAGGAACGAGTTGGCCGCCACACCGCCCGCGCAGACCACGCGCCGCGCATGCGTCCGCTGCGCCGCCATCTCCAGCCGCGGCACCAGCGTATGCACGACCGCCGCACAAAAAGAGGCCGCAAGGCCGTTTTTGTCCAGCGTTTCGCCTTTCTGCTCCGCATTGTGCGCCAGATTGATGACCGCGGTCTTGAGGCCGGAAAAAGAGAAGTCAAGCGGCGCGTCCTTGATGTGCGAATCCGGCAGCTTGTAGCACATCGGGTCGCCCTCCTGCGCGAGCCTGTCGATCTTCGGGCCGCCCGGGTAGCCCACGCCGAGCACGCGCGCGACCTTATCGAACGCCTCGCCCGCCGCGTCGTCCCGCGTGCCGCCGAGGATCTCAAAATCCGTATAATCGCGCACCATCACGATCTCGCTGTGTCCGCCGGACGCAATCAGCGTCAAAAACGGAGGCTTGAGATCGGGATACGCCAGATAGGTCGCCGCGATATGCCCGCGGATGTGATGCACCGGAATAAAGGGCTTTTGCAGCGCAAACGCCAGCGATTTCCCGAAATTCGCGCCGACCAGCAGCGCGCCGATCAGTCCCGGCGCACAGGTCGCCGCCACCGCGTCCACCGCGCGCTTGTCCATGCCCGCGTCGGCCAGCGCCTTTTCCGTCACGCGCACAACCGCCTCCATGTGCCGACGCGACGCGATCTCCGGCACCACGCCCCCATACAGCGCGTGCGTTTCGATCTGTGTGTCCACCACGCTGGAAAGTATGTTCCGTCCATCCTCAACCACGGCGGCCGCCGTTTCGTCGCAGGAGGACTCAATTGCCAAAATCCTCATTGTCTCACCCGTTGTTCCCGTATTGCAAAATATGACGCGCCAGTTCCGCGTCCTGCCTGTGTACATAGATCCGATACTCCCGCTGGTACTGCGCGCGGATCCCCAGCACATCCTGCCGCTGCAGCATGCGCTGCGTATTGTCCCGCACCTCTGTTCGGAACGCGATCTGCTCACGGCTGAGCGCCTGCTGCGCTTGGAAAAAGTCTTCCTGCGTATTGGTGCATAAAATCTGCTCGCGGTTCATCGGCGTAATCATTTTCCCGCCTCCTTTATCCAAAAGCAAATATTTCCTGTCCCTCGCCACTCTGCTACAAGCCGGCCGGCATGCGGTATACCGCCCAGATCACCGCTGCCGTTGGCAGCAGCAATGCACCGCACAGGCTCACCTGCAGGCGCACCGCATGCCCTTTGGGATCTCCGCCGCACTGCACCGCGCGCAGCGCGTCGCACAGCGCATGGCAGAAAGAACAGGCACACAGCACGGCGCCGGCCAAAAGGGCCGCCAAAAGCATCATCTCTTTCTCCCCCTTTCCGGTTACCGCATCGTGCCATCCGATATCTCTTTTTCCATGCATACGCAGATCTCGTCCCCCGCGAAATCGCCGAAATTCGGCACCAGCCGGTACCCCTGCTTCTGATAAAACGCGATCGCGTCCGGCATATCCGCGCCGGTTTCCAGCACCGCGCGGTGGCACCCGCTCGCTGCGGCGTGCCGTTCGAGCGCGGCCACGATTTTGCCCGCCGTCCCGCTTCTTCGGTATTCCGGCCGGACATACATCCGCTTGATCTCCGCTGTTACCGGATCATACGCGCGCCAGCAGCCGCAGCCTGCCGGCCGTTCCTCTATGTAAGCCACCACCGCGCAAGCCATTCCGTCCAGCGCGTGATACGCCTTGTACTTTTCCGCCACCGAGCCCCAGCCTGCATGGAAATATACATCCAGCTCCGCAACCAGCACTGCCAGATCCGGATTGCTCACATCGACAAAGCGAAGCGCCGCCCGTTTTTTATCCACCGTCCCCAGCGCCTTTTCAAAGCAAAGGCAGTTTTCCGCACCGGCCGGACTCCCATAATAGGGCATTGTACGGTATCCCAGTTTCCGGTAAAGCGCCGCCGAATCCCCTGTGGTCCGCGCGGTTTCCAAAACAGCGCGCGTATAGCCCTGCTCCGCCGCGTTACCCTCCAGCGCGCGGATGACCGCGCCCGCAATCCCCCGCCGACGGTATTCCGGCCGCACATAAATGCGTTTCAGTTCCACGGTATGCGCGTCCGTCCGCTTCCAGCAGCCGCAGCCTGCCGCGCATCCATCCTCATAAACGACCAGCCGGCATCCGAACAGATGCGGGTCGTTATATTTCGCATAGCGGCGATGCACCTCGCCCACGATCGAAAAATAATATTCATCCAGCCTGCCCGCCAGTTCCAGCAGATCGGTGTTTTCCGCATCGACAAACCGAAGCTCCATCCAGCCTCACCCTTTCAGAAAAAATGTCATCAGCAGCGCGTCCTCAACGGGCGCGGTGTAAAAATTCTTTCGCACGCCCACCTTTTGGAAGCCCGCATTCTCGTACAGGGCAATCGCGGGCATATTGGACGTGCGCGCCTCCAACGTAACAAAGGCCAGCCCCTGCGCTCCCGCGTGCGAGACAAGCGTCCCGATCAGCGCGCGGCCGACTCCCTGCCGGCGGCAGTCGGGTGATACCGCAACATTGGTGATATACCCCTCGTCCAGCACGGTCTGGCAACCCACATAGCCGACCGCCACGCCGTCCCGCTCCGCAACCAGGAACAGACCTTTCCCCAGTTCTTCGCGGAGCATATCCGCGCTCCACGGCGCGTGGAAGCACACTTTTTCGATCTCCGCGAGCGCGGCCAGATGACGCTCCTGCATGGGTACGACCGTCATTCTGTAAGCCTCCCGATGATGCCGCTTATCCCCCGGTCGATCTCGGCCGCCGCGCGGCGGTAGGTATCCAGATCGCCGCCAAACGGATCGGAAACGTCCTCCGGCAGCAGGGTGAATATCTTGTCCGCACAGTTCGGATACAGCTCGCACAGGCGGTCGTAATGGGCGCCTGTCATGCAGACCAGAAAGCGCGCCTCCCGCACCAGTTCGGGCGTGAGCATGCGCGAGCGGTGCCCTGCAATGTCCGCGCCCAGTTCGCGCGCCGCCGTGACCGCGTTTGGCGACGCGGGCAGGCCGTTCTGGGTGAACAGTCCAGCGGACGCCGCCGTCAGACCGGTCTTCTTCTCCCCGCCGCGCGCACGGAACAGCCCCTCAGCCATCGGCGAACGGCAGGTGTTGCCCGAGCAGATGAAAATGATGTCGTCCATTTTGGAATTCCCCCTGTCAAAAACCGCCCGCGCCGCGCGCGGTGCGCCCTCTCCTCTCAAACCGATCGGTTCGGGTAGAATCACTTTGTGTCGTACCAGCTATGCCCCGCCTTGGCCTCTGCCACCAGGGGCGCATCCATAACGAACGCGGCTTCCATTTCTTCCTTGAGCAGGCGCATCGCGGTCTCCTGTTCGGTTTTCGGCGCCTCCAAGATTAATTCGTCGTGGACCTGCAGGATGAGCCGGCTCTCCAGGCCCTCGCGCAGCAGGCGGTCGTGTACCCGCACCATGGCGATCTTGATGATGTCCGCCGCGGTCCCCTGGATGGGCGTATTCATCGCCACACGCTCCCCAAAGGAACGGATATTGAAATTTTTGCTTTTCAGTTCGGGCAGCGCGCGGCGGCGGCCGAACAGCGTGGACACATAGCCCTTTTCCCTCGCGTTTTCCTTGATATCCTCCATATATTTTGCAACGCCCGGATAGGTCGCCAGATAGGCGCGGATAAACTCGCCCGCTTCCTTACGGGTCACGCCGATATCCTGCGCAAGCGAAAAATCCGATATCCCGTACACAATACCGAAATTGACCGCCTTGCAGGAGGAACGCATCTGCGGCGTGACCTCGTCCAGCGGCACATGGTATACCTTGGCCGCGGTCGCGGCGTGGATATCCTGCCCGGATCGAAACGCCTCGATCATGTGCGCGTCCTGCGAGATATGCGCAAGCACACGCAGTTCGATCTGCGAGTAATCCGCGTCGATCAGCACATGCTCCGTGTCGGGCGCGACGAACATACGCCGCAACTCACGCCCCAGTTCAGTGCGCACCGGAATGTTCTGTAGGTTCGGGTCGGTCGAGGACAGCCGCCCTGTCGCGGTCACAGTCTGCTGAAAATGCGTATGGATACGCCCGTCCTTTTGGCTGACCACCTTGAGCAGCCCATCCACATAGGTGCTCTTCAGCTTGGTAAGCTGCCGGTATTCCAGTATCTTGGGAACGACCGGATGGTCTTCCGCGATGCGCTCCAGCACGTCCACGTTGGTCGAATAGCCGGTCTTGGTTTTTTTCGGCGCGGGCAGGTGCAGCTTTTCAAACAGCACCTCGCCGAGCTGCTTGGGGCTGTTGATATTGAATTCTCCATCTGCGTCGCGGTAGATCTGCGCGATCAGCTCATGGATACGGACGTCCAGCCGCTCCCCAAACGCGCGCAGCTCGTCCGGCGCGACCGCACAGCCCACGGTTTCCATTTCGGCCAGAATGCGCATCAGCGGCAGTTCTATCTCATAGTACAGCTTGCGCATGCCCAGCTCTTCTACCCTGGATGCTGCTTCCTGATAGATCGCACGCACCGCCCCTGCATGGCGCGCGCACGCCTGTTCCGTCTGTTCCTGCCCGCCGAGCGGCGATACGGCAGCCGGATCGTCCAAGTCAAGTTCTGGCAGTTCAGTGCTGCAATATGCCAGCGCCACGCGCGGCAGGTCATATCCAGACTGCGTCGGATCCAGCAGATACGCGGCGAGGCAGGTGTCGAACACAATCCCCTCCGGCTGGATGCCACGTGCAAGCAGCGCCGCCGCCACAGGTTTCGCATCATGCAGCACCAGCTCGATCGCGCCGCCGAACAGACGGCGCAGCAGCGCATCCCAATCCGCATCCGCAAAGTCATCCGCAAACAGCATCGCCGCCGTATCCGCTTCCAGCAGGCACATCGCACCCAGCGTTTCCGGAATCACCGCAAACACGCGGCCCGCTTCGGTCAGCGCGTCGAGCAGCCCAAACGCTTCGGCGGCATTTTGGATGCGCAGCGTCCGGAGCTCCGGCAGCCTGGGCGCGGTATACGCGCCGCTCAGCCCAAGCTTTTTGATAAAGTTTTTAAACTCCAGGCGGGTCAGCAGTTCATAAAGCGCTGCCTCGTCCCGATGTTCCTCCGGCAGGTTTGCAACATCCAGCGCAAGCGGCGCGTTGCGGTCAATGGTCGCGAGCCAATAGCTGTCTTTCGCGGACTGCGCGCCCGCTTCCAGCTTTGCTCGCGCGCCTTTTTTGATTTTTTCATCCTCCAGGTTCGCATACACGCCTTCCAGCGAGCCGAAATCATGCAGCAGCTGCATTGCCGTCTTTTCCCCGATGCCCGGCACGCCCGGAATATTATCCGACGCATCCCCCATCAGCGCCTTCAGGTCGATCAGGCGAATCGGATCGAAGCCGTATCTTTCACGGAACTTTTCCGTATCATAGGTTTCATAGGTCGTCTGCCCCATTTTGGTGGAAACCAGAAGCACAGTCGTCCCGCCGCCGATGAGCTGCAGGCTGTCACGGTCGCCCGTCACGACCACGCAGGTGTCGCCGTTTTCATCCGCTTTCCGGCTGATCGTGCCGATCAGGTCGTCCGCCTCATACCCTGCCAGCTCGCAGCGTACCACACCCATCGCATCGAGTGTTTCTTTCATCACCGGCAACTGCGCCGCCAGCTCGTCCGGCATCCCCTTGCGGGTTGCCTTGTAGGAATCAAATTTCAAATGGCGGAAGGTTTTTTCCCGCACGTCAAAGCACACAACCGTACGGTCAGGCTTTTCATCCTCCCTGAGCTTGAACAACGTGGCCAAGAACCCGTATACCGCGTTGGTCGGCAGCCCTTCATGGTTGGAGAGCTGGCGGATACCATAAAAAGCGCGGTTGAGTATACTGTTTCCATCGATCACCATGATTTTCATGCGCGTATTCCCCATCATTCAACAAATTTTTCTTATCATATATTATATCCTATTACCAGCCGTATTTCCAGACAAAATAAGGGACGGGGCTTCCGCCCCGTCCCGCGCCCATATTCCTTATGCGCCGAACCGCATCTGCAGCCGCAGACGATCGGCTATCATCGAGATGAATTCCGAGTTTGTCGGCTTGCCCTTGACGCCCGACACCGTATAGCCGAAATAGCTCTGCAGCGTCTCGATATCGCCGCGGTCCCACGCGACTTCGATCGCATGACGGATCGCGCGCTCAACTCGCGAAGAAGTGGTCTTGAACTTTTTTGCAATCGACGGATACAGCACCTTGGTAATCGCGCTGACCGCCTCCATGTCCTCGACCGCCATCATGATCGCCTCGCGCAGATATTGGTAGCCCTTGATATGCGCCGGCACGCCGACCTGATGGATAACCTCAGTTACGCGTACTTCCAGCGCCATTGCTTCCCCCGTTTTTTCGGCCTCCTGCTTTCCGGATTTCCACATGCGGATCCTTTCGCAAACCATTTCCGCTTCCATAGGCTTGCGCAGAAACATATCCACGCCCAGCGCAGTACACTCCGCGCCCGCCTGTGGGCTGGCGAAAGCTGAAAGGACAACGGTCGCGGGCTGCTCCTGCCTGCGTTCGTGCAGCTTGGTCAGCACCATGATCCCATCCATCACCGGCAGCACCAGGTCGATGATGAGCAGATCAGGCTTAAGCTCTCCTACTGCCGCAACCGCTTTCGCGCCGTCCTCCGCGATACCGGCAAGCTCCATATCATTTGATTTTTCGATTGCCGCCGCCATCCGTGCGCAGAATTCGCTGTCGTCGTCTGCGAGCAATACTCGAATTTTTTGTTCCATGTTGTCAATACCAGCCTTCCAGCAATTTATTTGTTCTCTGTCTTAGCTGTCATTAATTTACCATATAATTCCATAATTTTCAAGGCTATTGTCGGAAAAGCTGGATTTTTTTCTCGTCATTTTTCGACAAAATGCGACGAATCGAGCGAAACATGAACAAAAACTTCGTTAATTCGTCATTTCCTCAAGCATCCGTTCAATGCCAATCGCATAGCCGCAGGTAGGGTCGTTTACCATTACATGCGTCACCGCGCCGATGATCTTCCCATTCTGCAGAACAGGCGAGCCGCTCATGCCCTGTACGATACCGCCGGTCTTTTCCAGCAGCGCCTGATCGGTCACGCGCAGCATCATCCCGCGCCCATATTCATCGTCCTGCGGATAAATTTTGACAACCTGAACAGAATACGATTGTACCTTGTCTCCCTCGACATTGGCCAGGATTTCCGCCTCACCCACCTTTATTTCGTCCGCCGCGGCCACCGGTACGGATTCCAGAGAGGAATACAGCGAACTATCGGTCAGCGTACCGAAAATGCCGCTTTCCGTATTCTCATTTACCGTGCCGAGCGGCACATCCGATTGGAATTCACCCTGCAGCGCACCCGGTTCTCCAACCTCGCCGCGCTGCACCGAGCCTACCACAGAATACAGGACGCTACCCTCTTTCAAGGGCATCAGCACGCCTGTTTCTCCGTCGCAGATACCGTGTCCGAGCGAGCCATAAGCGCCGGTTTCCGGATCGACGTAGGTCAGCGTACCGATACCGGCCATGCTGTCACGCGCCAGTACGCCAATCCGGTATACACCATCCGTATCCGCGCGCGGAGTCGCTGTTACCGTTTGCGTTTCGCCATTGCGCAAAATTTCCAGTTCAACCGGCTGCCCCGCCGACAAGGCAATCTGCTTCTGCATTTCGTCATTGGACGCCACCTCGGCGCCGTTTACTTTGACGATCATGTCGCCCTCCGACACGCCCGCGTCACGGGCGGGACAGACCGCTCCATCCGCTGTCTGCACATCGTTCAGCCGCACCACCAGAACGCCGTCCGCGCTCATCTGGATGCCTACGGTGTGGCCGATGGGGATTACCGATGTGATTTCCGCCGCCTGTGCAGTAACCAGCATCATCAGGGTCAAAAGCAAGGATATTGCGATTTTTTTCGCTTTGCTTTGCTGCACTTTTTTCACCTCCGCCATTTACTATGCCACCCGCGCCGCAAAAAAAAGCCTGTGAACCTTTGCTATTCCCTTGTGATTTCTGGATAGGCGATAAGTCTTTGGCCGTGGAAAGGTTTTCTAAAACGAAAAAGAGGCGGTTTCTCCAAGCAGTTTGGAGAAATCCGTCTCTTTTGGCAGCATTTATTTAATTGCGGCCTGTTCTGTCAAGACCCGCCCTGCCCGCGCAGGGTGCTGAACCGGTTATGTTTTTTCGGAGGGAAGCTCCTCAAACGGCGTTGTTTTCCTTGCCGGCGCCGGCGCGCGCTGGCCGAGGAACGAAGCGACCGCACGGGTAATCACGCCGCCCGCGGCACAGCAGACGACCGCTTCGACCAAGCCCTGCATGCCGACCAGCAGCACCACGAACATCAGCGGATTTGCCGCGCCATTCGTCGCCACAATATTTTGGATATATTCGCAGTTATAGAACACCAGCACGATATACCCCATAAAGAACAGCGTATTGAGCAGCGGCGCGGACAGCGCGCCCGCAAAATAACTCCAGCCACCCTTTTTGTCCACACGCCGCAGCAGGCTAAACAGCAGGCCGACGAACCAGCCCATCAGGATGCGCATGGCGACGCACAGGATAAACGTATTGACCGGACTGACCTGGAAAAGCGCGCTCGTCATCGCGGAGCCTCCGGTCAGCGCGTCCTTAAAGCTCACCAGCCCGAACACGCCGCCGAGGATCGCACCCGCCACAGGCCCCATCGTCATCGCTCCGACCGCGATCGGCACGGTCAGGAACGACATGTACAGCGGCCCGACGGGAACGCTGCCCAACCCGATCAGCTTCATGACGATCTCGATCGCCGCCAGCAGGCCAAGCTGTGCCAGAACGCGCACATTGGTTGTTTTGTTCTTTTTCATATGTAATTTTCCTCCTGCTCCCGTCCCGCCCTTATCGTCGGGTACAGGGCTTATTTCGGCTTCTGCGGGTCAGGACCGGTTCCGCTTCCAGATCAGATGCAGGCCATCCAGCACAAGGCTTTGGTCGTATTCGAACGGCACGCGCATATACCGCGTGACCAGTGGCGCAATATCACCCGTCACGACCACATGGGGCGTTTGTCCCAGCGTTTCGGCAAAGCGTCCGACCATGCCATCCACCATGGCTGCCGCGCCGTATACCGCGCCCACGCGCATAGCATCGGCCGTGTTGCGCGCAAGGATTCCCTCGTCCCTCGCCTCGATCGCGACCGCGGGCAACTGCGCCGCCTGCTCCCGCAGAGCGGACAGGCTCAGGCGTACTCCCGCTGTAATAGCCGAACCGACCAGAGCGCCGGATTGATCCAGCACGGTAAACGTTGTCGCCGTGCCGAGGCAGACCACCACGCACGGCAGCTTCCCCTTTGCGCGCGCCGCAACCGCGCTCGCCACGCGGTCCGATCCAACCTGGCGCGGCTGCTCCGACCGGATATTAAGCCCTGTTTTGACGCCGCTCGATACCTCGATCACATCGGTCACGCCAAGCAGGCGCAGCGCGTCCTCGAGCACCGTGACCATGCTCGGCACGACCGAGCTGACCACGGCGCCGCGGATGCGGCCGACAGGTACGCTGTACAGCCCGAAAACCTGCTGCAGCTTGCAGGCGTAATCATCCCGTGTCCACTTGGGCTCGGTCGCGATGGAAGCGGCAAAGAGCTGCTCGTCTTCCTCATAACCGCCAAGCAAAACATGGCTGTTCCCTGCATTAACTGCAATCAGCATATCGGCCCCTCTTTCCCTGCATATTGCCAACGCCATTATACGGCATCCGGACATACTTTGCAAGCACTTATTGGGGCAGCATGAACGGAGCCGCCAAAAGCATCCAGAGCGCCGCGTATTTGGGGCATACCTGCCCTTGGATATTGCCGCGTTCGCGCGAATAATCCCATACGCCCATCCGGTACTTCCGGTTGACCGTGCAACCGACGACGTATTCCGCCGCCGTGATGCACGCCGCGCCACACAGACACCTTGCCAGCGGCTTTTCCGCCCGCACCCGTGGACGCAGCCGGTTCAGCCCTACCAGTACCGCGCCGCCGGTGAGCGCCATCGTCCAGTGCGTGTAGCCGCGCCACAGAATTTCGAGCGCGGAATACCCACTTGCTCCTAAAAGGAACAGTCCGGCTGTTTGCTGCTTCATCTCTCATCACCGGACTTATTATGTCATATCCCGACGCCGTTATGCCTGCTCGGACGCACAAACCGCCAGCGCCGCGGCAAAATTTCCGGCAACGATCCTGGCCGCGCCGCACAGCATCAGATTGAGCGGCAGACCAAAATTTTCCACCGCAAAGCCCTCCGCATCTTTTTCCCCGATTTTCTCCCGCATCGCGCGCCCATCGGACACATACCCGTAAATCTGTTTTCCCTTTGCATGGGCGTAGCCGACCTCAAAGCAGGTGCCGCTGTCCGGCTCGGCACCACGGAACGGGTTCAGGTTCGCGATCACGATGTCGGCCTGATCGATCAGCCCGCAGTTGCCGGCAAAAATATCCTGCGCGTTATCCGCCTCGTTGTCAAACGGGTACAGCCCTGCGAAGCCCTTTTCCGCACACATCATTTTCATTTTTGCGCCGCGCTGTCTTGCATCCGGCGCAAAAACATCAAAACCGGCAAGATATATCTTTTTCATATTTGCATGCCCTCCCTGTTATGCGTTGCACACAAAAAAGGGATGCCATCTCCGCGGCATCCCTTCCTGTCGTTTGTTACAGTCTCGCTTCCAGCTCCTTGCGGCGCTCCTCAAAGCCCGGCTTACCAAGCAGGGCGAACATATTTTTCTTATACGCCTCAACGCCCGGCTGATTGAACGGGTTGACGCCAAGCAGGTAACCGGAAATACCGCACGCCTTTTCAAAGAAATAGACCAGATAACCGAAATGCCATGCGTCCGCCCGATCGATCTCAACGATGATATTCGGCGTGCCGCCATCCATATGCGCCATCAGCGTACCCTGATAGGCCTTGGAGTTGACGAACTGCACGCTCTTGCCCGCCAAGTAATTCAGCCCGTCGATATCCTCCGCCGTTTCCTCAATATAGCTTTCCGAGCGCGGCTCGCGCACCCAGACAACCGTTTCAAACATCATGCGCGCGCCGTCCTGAATGAACTGGCCGATCGAGTGCAGATCGGTCGAGAAGTTGGCCGACGTTGCGAACAGGCCCTTGTGGTCCTTGCCTTCGGACTCATCGAACAGCTGCTTGAACCATTCGCCGAGCATGACAAGCGCGGGCTCGTAGTTGACCAAAATCTCCATGCTTTTGCCTTTCTGATGCAGGATGCTGCGCAGCGCCGCGTATTGCGCGCAGGCATGCTCCGTGCCATCCGCAAAATTACGGCGCGCCTCGGCCGCGCCGGCCATCGCCGCGTCGATATCCACGCCCGCGGCGGCCATCGGCAACAGGCCAACCGCCGTCAGCACAGAGAAACGGCCGCCGACATCGTCCGGCACAACAAAGGTCTCATACCCTTCGTCGTCCGCCAGCTTTTTCAGCGCGCCGCGCGCCTTGTCCGTTGTGGCAAAGATGCGCTCCTTCGCGCCTTCCCTGCCGTACTTCTCCTCAATCAGCTTTTTGAAAATACGGAACGCGATCGCAGGCTCGGTCGTCGTGCCGGATTTGGAGATCACGTTGATCCCAAAATCGCGGTTTCCGATGATTTTGACAATATCGTTCAGGTAGGAGGAGGAAATGTTATTGCCGACAAAGTATACCTCCGGTATCCCCTCCGGACGCACACCGTTGTACATCTGCCCGTTCACAAATTCGATCGCCGCGCGCGCGCCCAGGTAAGAGCCGCCGATACCGATTACGACCAGCACCTCGCAGGTCTGCTGGATCTTTTTCGCAGCCTGCTTGATGCGCGCGAATTCCTCTTTATCATAGGCCTCGGGCAGATCAACCCAGCCCAGAAAATCATTTCCTGCGCCCGAGCCGGCATGCAGCACATCCTGCGCCGCCTGCACCAGCGGGGTCATCTGCGAAATCTCTTCCTCTCCCACGAAGCCTTTCAGCCCTGTCAGCTTGAGTTCCATTGCCATGATTCATTTCCCTTTCCGGTTCATTATAACCCTTTTCCAATAGTATACCAATAATCTCAGCGCCTGGCAAGGTTTTTGTTAATATTCTACAAATATTTTGTCCCTTCGAGCAATTTCATGCAACATTTTCCCCACCATTCCCGCCATGCAGCCGCAGAAAAGCCGTTCCCTGAAAAGAGGAACGGCTTTTGCAATTAATAAATCGGGAAATTGGCGCAAATATCGCATACGTTGCGGCGAATCTCATTCGCCTTATTTTCAAAATCAGTGGCAGTCTGCCAGATGAACTCCGCGATGTGGAGCATTTCCGGCTCGCCAAAGCCGCGGGAGGTGACCGCCGGCGTACCCACGCGCTGGCCGGAGGTAACGAACGGGCTTTCTGGATCGTTCGGGATGGCGTTCTTGTTCGCGGTGATATATACCTCGTCCAGACGGTGCTGTAGCTCCTTGCCGGTCACGCCGGTCTTGCGCAGGTCGATCAGCATGAGGTGATTGTCCGTACCGCCGGAAACCAAGTCAAAGCCCTGCTTCATCAGCGCGTCCGCCAGCACCCTGGCGTTGGTAACAACGCGCTTCTGATACGCCTTAAATTCCGGCTTGAGCGCTTCGCCGAAGCAAACCGCCTTGGCTGCGATCACATGCTCCAGCGGGCCGCCCTGCGTACCCGGGAAAATCGCCTTGTTGAATTTCTTGCCCAGCTCCTCATTGTTTGAGAGGATGACGCCGCCGCGCGGCCCACGCAGCGTCTTATGGGTCGTGGTGGTGACCACGTCCGCGTACGGCAGCGGGTTCATATGCAGGCCGGCCGCCACCAGGCCCGCGATGTGTGCCATATCTACAAAGAGGTATGCGCCTACTTCATGCGCGATCTCCGCAAACTTGGCAAAGTCGATCGCGCGCGGATAGGCCGAGGCGCCCGCAATAATCATCTTGGGCTTTTCCTTTTTGGCCAGGTCGCGCAGCGCATCGTAATCGATATAACCGTTTTCATCCACGCCATACGGCACGATATGGTACAGCAGGCCGGACTGGTTCACCGGCGAGCCATGGGTCAGGTGGCCGCCGTTGTCCAAGCTCATGCCCAGCACGGTGTCGCCCGGCTGGCACAGCGCCTGATAAACCGCCATATTCGCCTGCGCGCCCGAATGGGGCTGCACGTTAGCGTACTTCGCGCCGAAAATTTCACAAACACGTTTGATCGCAAGGTTTTCAACCTCGTCCACACATTCGCAGCCGCCGTAATATCGCTTGCCTGGGTAGCCCTCCGCATATTTGTTGGTCAGCACCGAGCCCATCGCGGCCATAACAGCCTCACTGACAATATTCTCCGAAGCGATCAGCTCGATATTGCGTGCCTGACGGTCGTATTCCGCCTGCATCATCTTGCCCAGCTCAGGATCATACGCTTTCACAAATTCCATTGCCTCGCGAACCATATTTCAACCTCCATCAACGTGCTATAAATTCTGTATCTCCATTAAACCACATTTTTCATCTTACGGCTACTGGCAAACAGATAGATTTTGCCCTGTTTTAGCACTTTTTTATGTTAAAAATGTAAAATGCCGACAAAACTCTTGCTTTTTCGTACAAATATGCTATGATATTAATACTTACGTCGTCAGGAGAGAAAGACATGACAAAAAAAGAACGCGCCGCCGCGGTGACCGAGCTGCTCAAGGAGGTTTATCCGGACGCTGTCTGCGCGCTGCACTATACCCATGATTACGAGCTGCTGTTCGCCACACGCCTGTCCGCCCAATGTACGGACGCCCGCGTCAATATCGTGACCGAAACTCTGTTCCGACAGTTCCCCACCCTGCAGAGCTTCTCCGAAGCGCCGGAGGAGGAGATCGCGGAGGCGATCAAAACCTGCGGCCTGTTCCGCACCAAGGCGCGTGACCTGAAAGCCTGCGCCATCATGTTGCTGAGCGAATATGACGGCAAAGTGCCAGATAACATGGAAGATTTGCTTCGTCTCCCCGGCGTGGGGCGCAAGACCGCCAACCTGATTCTCGGCGATATCTTCGGCAAGCCCGCTATCGTGGCCGATACGCATTGTATCCGTTTGTCCAACCGGCTCGGCTTTGTCAAAAACGAAAAGGACCCCGTCAAGGTGGAGAACGCGCTGCGCAAGCTGATCTCCCCTGCGGAATCCTCGGACTTTTGCCACCGGCTTGTTTTGTTCGGGCGCGAGCACTGCACCGCGCGCAGCCCCAAATGCTCCGGCTGCCCGCTCGGCGCGGTCTGCCCCTCTTATCCGGTCACAAAATAAGGAAGAAGCTGCTCCACAGGGGGCAGCTTCTCTTTTTAATGCTATTGTCTTGCCGCAGGCAGCGCCGGCCGCAGCGTCAGGCACCGCCGCACTCATTTCTCCGCGCTCCAGGCGCCTTCCTCCACCGCTTCCAGCAGGCACGTCTCGCTGTCAAGCTGGCGGCCCGCAAAGCAGTCTTTGTTGTTCTCGTAGATCAGGCGCAGCCCCTCCAGCGTCAGGTTGGGGTCCACCTCGTCGATCAGGCCGCAGTATTCCGCCATCATGCGGCCCATGCCGCCGGTCGCAACCACGCGCGCATTACCACCCAGCTCCTCTTGGATATCTGTAATGATGCCGGCCAGCGCGCCCACATATCCGCGCACCGCGCCCGACTGCATGGACTGCACCGTGGTTTTCCCGATCGCCTTTTCCGGCCGCTCGATATCCACGCGCGGCAGCTTGGACGCCTTGAGAAACAGCGCTTCCATCGCCACCTTGATGCCGGGGAAAATCGCGCCGCCCTGATATGCGCCGTTCCCGTCGATCGCGTCAAAGGTGGTCGCGGTGCCGATATCCACGATGATCAGCGGCTTCCCGTACTTTCTGACCGCGGACACCGCATTGACCAGGCGGTCCGCGCCTACCTCGCGCGGATTGGTGTAGCGGTTCTCAATCCCGATATCCACATCCCGCCCGGCGATGACCGGCTGCACATGCAGATATTTGCGGATGGCGTTGATCAGCGTATACATCACCGGCGGCACGACCGAGGCGATGATGACTGCATCGGTCTGGGTGCGGTCCAGCCCGTGAAAATGATAATATTGGGAAATCTGCATGCCAAGCTCGTCCGATGTCCGCTCCGCGTTGGTGGAGATGCGGAACGAACCCCGCAGCCTGTCCCCGTCATATAATCCAAACACCATATTGGTGTTGCCTACGTCAATGGTCAAAAGCATACCGTTTCCCCTTATTGTCTGAATTTATCGCGCCGGATCAGCCCGCCGTCCTCATCGAGCAGCGTAACTGCGCGAAGCTGTGCATTTTCAATCGTCAGGCGCGCATAACTTGCCGGACCGCCGCGCGGCAGGCTGATGCTGCCTGGGTTGCAGACCAGCACACCGTCTATCCGCTCCAGCAGCATGCGGTGGGTGTGACCGTATAGCGCCACCAAACAGCCCTCTTCCCGTGCCCGCTGCGGCAGGATGCCGCAGGCCAGCATGGATACCCGCTCCTTATGCCCGTGCGTGATATAGATTGGCAGGTTGTCCGGCGTGATTACCGCATACTGCGCAACGTCCGGCTTATAATCGTTATTGCCGCGCACCCGATAGACCGGCAGCATCGGGAAAAGCCGCTCCAGCTCCCGCGCGTCGTCCGCATAGTCGCCCAGGTGGATGACCGCGTCCGGCTTCTCCCGCTCGACCGCTGCGGCCATAGCGATATTCCGTCCATGTGAATCGGCAAAAACCAATATATTCAACGTGTTTTCGCCCCTTTCGCCGCGACACATATAGCAGTATTTTACACCGGCGCGGCCCACTTGTAAACCCACTGCATCACATTTTTCCATTTGCCGCATATACTGGCAGTAACGAAACCAGGAAAGGGATGGGAACTATGCCCGATCAAAATGAAATTTTACGCCGCCTTGCAGAGCAAGCCGGCAACCCCCAGGCGGTCGATCAGCTCCGCACGGCGCTGAACACGCCGGACGGAAAGAAGGCCGCGCAGATCATTTCCGCCCAGCACGCGGCCGATCTGGAGCGCGCCGCGCAGGCCGCGCAGCGCGGCGATATGCGGGAGGCGGCGATGCTCGCGCAAAAGCTCATGCAGTCGCATGAGGGTACTACGCTCGCGGCGCAGCTCAAAAAGCTGTTCCAGAAATAAGGAGGTACCCGCATGGACAACGATATGCTGTCCTCCCTGCTGAACGATCCTGATGCGCTACAGAACGCAATGAAAACCGTTTCCGATATGCTGGGAAGCCCCCAGCAGCCGGCCGGCGCCCCTGCCAGCAAGGATTACGACCCCTCCGCGGAGCTGATGGAGCGCGCGCTGCCGGTCATCAGCACCATCCTCCAAAGCGGGCAGGGCGCGGTCAAACCGGAAAAGCGCGTCCTGCTCAACGCGGTAAAGCCCTTTGTCACGGACGAGGTTGCCGGGCAGTTCGACCATGCGATGCGGCTGGTCAGCATAGCGCGCATCGCGCGCACTGTGCTGGGACAGCTGGGCCAATCCGGCGGCACCTCCTCCGACGACGGCACTCAATCACTCTGAACCAGAAAGGAAGCGAAGCCGCTTGTATAACCGCTATCTCGCCGCTGCGGAAGCCGACGACGCCCCGCCGCTACATAAAGAGCCGCCGTCCGGTCAGACCCCCGCAGACCGGAGCCGCAGCGGAGCCAGTTCGCAGACGGCGTCCGTGTTTACCGACCTGTCGCGCGGCCTGTCCGGACGCCTGCAAAACATCAAGCTCGACATGGACACCATCATCGTACTCGTCATCGTCTGGTTCCTTTTGAAAGACGGAGAGGAGATCGATTGGGAGCAGCTTCTCCTGATCGGCGCCCTGCTTATCCTGGGTATCTGACACATAGGTCAGATACCCTTTTTCCTGCGCGGCTTTGGCTCCGGCAGCGCCGCACAGGTCTGCCGCACCAACTCGGCCATGCGCGCGCGGTCGTCCAGCTCCTCGACATAGAGGAGGCGCGCGCCCTCGTGCGGCTCCACGATACGCGCTTCGGGCAGCAATGCCCGCCCCGCGTCCGTGATTTTCAGGCACAGCATATCGTCCTCGACCGTGGCGAAAAACTTTCCGTCGCACCACAGGCCGAATTCACCGAACATACGCTTCCAGGTGATCGTCCCCGCACCGGAAAGCTGGTCGCATACATAATTTACAAATTCCAGGCTGGATGCCATGTTATCTCCCTTTCAGGCGTCCCTCCGCGGCGTTGGACAGCGCGGCGTATTCCGCAAGGCTGAGCCGCTCGCCGCGCACACGCGCGTCCAGCCCTACCGATTGGATCAGCTCTGTGATCTCCTCCTTGCCCATTGCGCTGCCGAGCACCGGTCCCAGCGCGTTGACCAGCGTTTTCCGGCGCATGTTGAACGCCGCCCGCACAAGTGCGAAATACAGCTTTTCATTGCGCACTGCGACCGGCGGCTGGGTGCGCGGCGTTAGTTGTATTACTGCGGAATCCACCTTGGGCTTCGGCACGAAACAATCCGCCGGCACGTCGAACAGCAGCGCGGCCTCCGCATGATACTGCACATAAATGGAAAACGCAGAATACGCCGCCGTACCCGGCGCGGCGCAGATGCGCTGCGCAACCTCTTTCTGTACCATGACGGTGATCTTTTGGAAGGCTCCGCTTTCCAGCAGGGCTGTGATGGCCGGCGTAGTGATGTAATATGGCAGATTGGCGCAGGCCACTGCCTGAGCCTCGCCAAATTTTTCCCGACACAGCGCGGCCAGGTCAATCTGAAGCACATCGCCCTGCACGACCTCGAAATTATCATATCCCGCCAGCGTCTCCCCCAACACGGGCAGCAGCGCGCGGTCAAGCTCGACCGCGACCACTCTGTCCGCCCTGCGGCACAGCTCGGCGGTCAGACAGCCCATGCCCGGGCCAATTTCGACCGCGTTCCCCGTTTCCCCCGCACCGCTCATTTCCGCAATCCGGCGCGGCACGGTTTCATCCGTCAGGAAGTTTTGTCCCAGCGACTTGGAAAAGCGGAAGCCATGCCGTCCCAAAACCGCCCGTATGGTATCAATGTCACAAAGGTTCATTGCGCACACCCCACTATCTGTTATTCCTGCGCTATTCCCGTTTCCCAGCCGCTTTCAGCAGCGCTGGAGCGCCTCATATATAAAATCGGATAGGGATTCCCCTGCTCGTCGTGGTTCTTCCGCTCATAGACCACAAAGCCCAGATGCTCGTAAAATCCCCTTGCCTGTGGATTCTGCTCGTTTACTCCTACCGTTTCAATACCATACCGCTCCACCCCATACTCTATCAAGCTTTTCCCCCAGCCTTGTCCCCTTTGCTCTGGTGCAACGAACAGCATTTCCAGATTTCGTTCCTCTATGCCCATAAACGCAACAGGCACGCCATCCCTGTTTTCCAAAACGACTAAATGTGGAACCACCCGCAGTGCTTGTGGAACATATTGTTTGATCTTCTCAATTTCCTCAGCGGACAAAAACAAATGGGTCTGTTTGACCGCACCTTCCCACACCGTTAAAAGCTGCCTTATCAGCGCCTGCGGTCGGCTTTCAGGCTCCATGATTCTCATTTTATCACTCCGTCCAACAAAAAGGCCGACGGCAGAACGCCGCCGGCTTTTTTATTTTTAATGTCTCAATTCATTTCAAACTGCCCTTTTTAAGCAGCTTATTCCTCACCCTCGATCAGGCCATAACCGCCTGCGGCGCGCTTGTATACGACCGCATGGATATTATCGTTATCCGCATTGCGGAAAAAATAAAACTGATGGTCGAGCAGGTTCATCTGCAGGATCGCCTCGTCCACGCTCATGGGCTTGACCTCAAAGCGCTTGCGGCGCACGATATCGAAATCCTCCTCGGAAAGCGCAGCCTGCTGCTCGGCGATCTTATCGAACGCACCCTCGCGCAGGCGCTTTTCCAGGCGGGTCTTATGCTTGCGGATCTGCCGCTCAATGCTGCTGACCGCACCGTCGACCGAGGCGAACATATCGGTTGTCGTCTCCTCGGCGCGGACGACCAGACCTGTCTGGCGCACCGTAATTTCTACCGTCTGTTTGCCGCGCAGCTCGCTGAAAGTCAGCGTGGTATCTGAATCCTGATGGAAGTACCGATCCAGCTTCTCGACTTTGCGCAGCGCATACTGGCGCAGGTCGTCATCGATTTTCATTTTTCTCTCGACGATGGTGAACTTCATAACATCATCTCCTATCGGGCGGGTTGCCCAAGATACTTATGGGAATTTGCTATAATTAGTATACCACGTCTTAGGTGAAATTGTCCAATAGATTTTACACAAATTCACAAACTGTTCAGCATTTTCCCCAACGCGGTCACAATTCCCCTTCCGCGTGTCGGGTCACATGGCAGGAAATGTTCACCACGCAGGGCAGGCCCGCGATATGCGTGCCGAACGGCTCGATCGCGCAGGAAAGCGCGGTCACCGTTCCGCCAAGCCCCTGGGGACCCACGCCGGACGCATTGACCTTATCCAGCACTGCCCGCTCCATTTCCGCGTACATCGGGTCTTCGTTCCGCCGGTCCACCGGCCGGAGCAGGGCGCGCTTTGCCAAGTACGCCGCCTTGTCCGAGGTGCCGCCCAGCCCCACGCCGATTACGATCGGCGGGCAGGGGTTGGACCCTGCGCGGATGCATGCGTCCGCGATAAAATCCACAATCTGCTCCCTGGTCGCGGCCGGCGTAAACATTTTCATCGCGCTCATATTCTCCGATCCAAAGCCCTTCGGGGCGACCGTGATCTTGATCTTATCCCCCGCCACGATCGAAGTATACAGCACACAGGGGGTATTATCGTTGGTATTCTCGCGCCGCAGCGGGTCGCCGACCACGGAAAGCCGCAGATACCCGTCGATATACCCACGGCGCACCCCCTCCGTGACCGCGTCCTCAAACGCCCCGCCGGTCAGGTGTACTTCCTGTCCCACCTCCGCGAACACAATCGCCATGCCAGTGTCCTGGCAGACCGGCACATCATTCCGCCTTGCCAGATCGCAGTTTGCGAGCATCTCCCCGAAAATTTCTTTCCCCAGCGGGGACTGTTCCGCTTTCTGCCCACGGACGAAAGCCTGCCGCAGATCCGCGGGCAGATAGTAATTCGCTTCCATGCAGAGCCGACGCACCAGCCACGTGACTTCCGAAACATCGATCGTTCTCATACCGTCCTCCTGTATTCCGGCGCGCCGTTGATGAACACGGCCTGCACCTGGCTTGTAAAATCCAGCGGTTCCCCGCTCCACAGGACGCAGTCCGCGTCCATCCCCGTGCGGAGCATTCCGATCCGTTGCTCCATGCCCGCAATGCGCGCCGGAACGGTTGTCACCGCGCGGAGCGCGTCCGTCCTGTCCATCCCCTCCCGCACCGCCAGCAACAGCGCCACGCGCAGCAGGCGGAGAGGTATCTCGGGATGGTCCACGGTAATCGCAGTCTCAATCCCCGCCCTGCACAGCAGGGCCGGCGCCTCGTCCGTCAGGTTCCTGAGCTCGGGCTTGGAGCGGTCGGTCATATACGGCCCGCAAACGACCGGCACCTGCTCCCCTGCCAAAAGGTCGGCGACCAGATGCGCCTCCGTACCGTGGATAATCACGGCTTTCAGGCCGAACTCCCCGGCAATCCGCAGCGCGGTAAAAATATCGTCCGCGCGGTGCGCATGGAAGTGCGCCTCCGCTTCGCCCCGCAGCAGCGGCAGCAACGCCTCCAGCTTGATATCGTAGTCCGGCTTGTCCTCCTCCGGCTCTTTTTCCGCGCGCTCCATCCGCAACAGGTATTCCCTTGCTTTGTAAAGCTGCTCGCGGATGAGCGCCGCGGTCGCCATGCGGGTAACCGGCGCTTCATCCTTGTCGTGATAGACCGACTTGGGGTTCTCACCCAGCGCAAACTTGATCGCGAGCGGCGCTTTGAGCACCATATCGTCGATGCGCCGGCCGGCCGTCTTGAGCAGCGCGATCTGCCCGCCGATCGGGTTGGCGCTGCCTGGGCTGACCGCGACCGTTGTCACCCCCGCCTCGACAGCTTCGCGGAAGCCACGGTCCAATGGGTTTACCCCATCAATCGCGCGCAGGTGCGGCGTAACGGGGTCGGTATCCTCGTTCCCGTCCGCGCCCTCAAAGCCCAGCCCGTCTTCATACAGACCGAGGTGGGAATGAATGTCGATCAGACCGGGTGTCACCACGCCGCCGCGCCCGTCAACCACCTGACCGCAGGCGGGCGGCTCGTCCGTTCCCATCGACACAATCTTCCCGTTTTTCATCCAAATCCATCCGAAAAAACGCGGATTCGATTCATCCATCGTCAGAAACGTGCAGTTTTTCAGAAGTATTTCTTCCATTTCCGTCCTTTCCCTCAAAAAAGCAATTGACATTTATTGTAAATTATGCTATATTGATTATGGCAGTTGAGAGAACTGCCATGCACCGTTCATATCTTTATCCCCACAATCCTACTTTTGGCGCCCTTTCGCAGGAAAGGGCGCGTTTTTTTGCCCTGCGGAATAAAAACAAAACCGAGGTCGCCCTCGGTTTTATGTGTTTATCGGCGGCGGCGCGATCCGTTTTTGCGGTCGGTCGCATGGCGCACGTCGGCCTGCCGGCTCTCGCTGTCGGACATGAACGCCTTGAGCTTATCCTCAAAGCTCATGGTCGCGGGGTCCTTGGGCGGCTGCGGCGTTCTGCCGCGCGGCGCCTGGCTGGAACGCTGCTGGAACCGCGGCTGCCGTGGCGCGGCGCCGCCGGCGCGTTCCGGACGTGACTCCTGCGGCTGTGCCTTTTTGATGGACAAATTGATGCGGCCCGCCTGGTCGATATTAATGATTTTCACCTTGACCTGCTGGCCTTCCTGCAGAAAGTCCTTGATGTCGCTGACAAAGCTCGCCGCAACCTCGGAGATATGCACCATGCCCGACTTCCCTTCGGGCAGGGCGACAAACGCGCCGAACTTCGTGATACCGGTCACTTTACCCTCTACGATCGCTCCCACTGCCAAATCCATATAAATTGTTTTGCCTCCGTTATTTGTTTCCCTTTTACCTGCTGGATGTGTCCACAAAGACACGTTCTCCCGGTTCTGCATAGCTGAGCTCGGTACGGGCGATCTCGCTGATGTCTGCTTCCGAAATGCCGTTCTGCATCTCCTGCCGGAGCGCTTCATTTGCAGCCTCGTATTCCTCGACACGCATATTGAGCGAATCCAGCTCCGCACGTTTATCCGCAATTTGTGCATGCAGGCTGATGATTGTCACCACGGCATACAGCAAAAAGGCCAGCATCAGGATTTTGACCCAGACCGGCGCTTTGCGCTTGGACATTCGGACACCTCGCTCCATCTTCCCTTGGCCCAGACTAATTCGAGTTTTATTTTATACCTTTCCTGCGAAAAATGGAAGAGGGTTTCGCAAACTTTTTTGTAAAAGAGCGAATTTTTTCCGGTAAACCAGCTTTACCCGCAAGCCCGCGCGCCTTTTCCCCCGCTGTGACGAACAGGCCGCACAGCCGCGCGGCCAAATCCAGCACAAGCCGCAGCGCCCCCTGCACCAGCCCGCTGAGCAGAAAAAAATATATTCCCGCGCCGACGCACGCCCCCGCAAGTACATACCAGCGGCTCTGCCCCATCGCAAAAACCAGGCTGAATTCGAAAAAAGCCGCCAGCAGGACCAGCCAGAACACAAGGTCATACAATGCGGTAGCCAGGCGCCCGGCCGAGAAATACACCCGAAACGCCCGCAGAATATCATAAAAAAGCCCCAGGGACGCGCCCAGTAAAATACTTTGCAGCCCCAGCAGGAACTGTGCCTGCATCGGTACCGTCATGCCGCGTTCACCCGCCGAACAGACGGCTGAAAAAACCGCCGCGCGGCTGTACGCTGTCGTCATATTCCAGGCAGCCAACCTCGCCCTCCACAATCAGCTCGCCTGCTTCCAGCTGCAACCGCTCGACATGCAGGCCCTGCCCCCGCACGACCAGCATCCCGCGCACGGTCTCCAGCAATACCTGGTCCTCGTCAAAGCTCTGCACATCCACCACGCCGGAGATCGAAAGCTTCTCCCTGCCCTCCAGAATAACGGTATGCGGCATTTCCCTGTTGCGTTCGTCGGCTGCCATATGCAGTCCCTCCCTCTCATAAAAAACATCCCGCTCCCTTCACTATATGAAGGGGCGGGATGTTTTTATTACGGGATTTCCCGATACATCGCGGCCGCATCCGCTTTCAGCGCGTGCTCCGCGATCTCGAGTACTTCGACTTTCATCGTGCGCTGTCCGAACGCAATCTCGATAACATCGCCTGTTTTCACCTGGTAGGATGCCTTTGCCGGTTTGCCGTTCACTGTGATCCGCGCCGCGTCGCAGGCGTCGTTCGCTACCGTTCGGCGCTTGATCAGTCGGGAAACCTTGAGATATTTATCCAGCCTCACGGTTACTTCGTGTCCACCTTATCCTTGAGCGCCTTGCCGGGCTTGAATACCGGAATGGTCGCGGCCGCGATTTCGATCGCCTCGCCGGTGCGCGGGTTGTGACCCGTGCGCGCAGCGCGCACCTTGGTCTCAAACGTACCGAAGCCGCTCATCTGCAGCTTATCTCCCTGCGCCATCACATCGCCCATCGCGGCGAAGACAGCGTCGATCGTCTTTTCTGTATCCTTTTTGGAGAGGCCGGTTTTTTCCGCAACCAGCGTGACGAATTCGCTTTTTTTCATGCTTATACCTCCGTTTATACCTTTTCTTTTGATCTATTCCAAAGCGAGTCCATTTCTGCCAGCGACAAGTCGGACAGCACTTTGTTCTCTTCTTTTGCCTGCCGTTCCATAAAACCGAACCGATGAATGAACTTGTCGCAGGTCTTTTCCACCGCGCGCTCGGCGTCCACCTTTTTATGGCGCGCCACATTGACGACCGCGAACAGCAGGTCGCCCAGTTCCTCCTCGATATCGCCGTCGCCTGCGAGCGCCCGCCGCACCTCGGCAAGCTCCTCCTCGACCTTTTCCAGCGCTCCGTCCGCCCCATCCCAGTCGAACCCCACCTTAGCGGCCTTCTTCTGGATTTTTTCCGCGCGGATCAGACCCGGCAGGCTTTTGGCCACGCTGGCAAGCGCGGAGGTATCGGTTTCCTGGTGCTTCTCCTTGCGCTTGAGGTCGTCCCAATTGCTCAGGATCTCCTCCGAGGAGCCCACCTTGACATCACCGAAAATATGCGGATGGCGGTAAATCAGCTTTTTGCAGATGCCGTCCGCCACATCATTGATGTCAAACACGCCCTTTTCCTTTTCCATCTGCGTGTGAAAAACGACCTGCAGCAATACGTCGCCCAGCTCTTCCTTCAGGTGTTCGGTATCCTCCTCGTCGATCGCCTCACAGACCTCATAGGTCTCCTCAATAAAATTGCGGCGGATCGACCGGTGATCCTGTTCCCGATCCCACATGCATCCGTCCGGCGCGCGGAGTATTTCCATGATCCGCAACAGATCGTTAAAATTATACTGCTCTTTCTTTTGAAAATCAACCATTTTCTACACTTCCTGTCATTTTAAACGCAAAAGGTTGGCAATTTTTTCCCCTTTTGGCAGAAGCTGCACATCCTCGCGGTCAACCGCGTGCAACGCCAGCAGCAAAACGCCGTATACCGCCACCGCTACAAGGATCGACACGAGCGTGCTCAGCTTATCCACTGCCGAACCCGGCGCCGCGCCAAGCACCCGCGTCAGCACGGTAAAGCAGATATAAGTCGCCGCCCCCATGCCAGCCGTTGCGGCAAGCGGCCTGCCCACGGTTTTGCCCAGCGGGGGCAGCGCATGGGACAGCCTTGCGATGTGGAACAGATTCAGCAGCGCAATCAGCCAGTAGCACACGGCCGTACTGATCGGCGCTCCCGCGATACCGAACCGCGGATCCCCGATCAGATAATAATCCCCGAACATTTTGACCAGCGCGCCGAGGAACATCGAAACCAGCGGCAGGTCAATCCGCCCGAACGCCTGCAGGGTAGCGTTTGTGATCGCGACCAGCGCCACAGCGGGTACGGCAAAGCCTAAAATCGCCATCAGCCGGCCTCCGGTTTCCGTCCCCGAATGGTAGAGCAGCCGCAGGATCGGCTCGGATAGAACGAGGAACCCTGTGCCTGCCGGCAAAGTGATGATCATGGTCAGCCGCAGCGAAGTGGAAAGCGTTTTGGACACTTTGGTAAAATTCTGCGCCGCGCGCGCGCTGGCAATCGTCGGCAGCACGCTGACCGCCAGCGCCGTGATCAGCGTCTGCGGCAGGTTGAAGAAATTGATGGCCTGGCCGGTGTAAATGCCGTAGGTCGCCATCGCCTGCTTGGCCGTCATCCCCACCGCTGGGCTTTGCAGCCGCGCGGAAATCAGCGCAACGTCGATCAGGTCGGTCAGGCTCATGACCGCCGAACTGATCGTAATGGGGATGGACAGGGAAAGCAAAACCTTCGCCAGTTCCCCCGCAGGACGCACCGCATCGTTCAAAATGCGCACGGGCGTCGCTCTGCGGCGCGTTACCGCCGCCTGCGCCAGCATATACGCCGCCGCCACGACCTCGCCCAGCGTTACGCCCAGCACGGTCATTGCCGCTACCACCGGATCGCTGTAGCCCTGCCCCATCGCATAGTAGGCAAGGCCAAGGCCAACAAACAGCTTACCCATCGCCTCAATGACTTGGGAAACCGCTGTCGGCACCATATTGGACCGCCCCTGGTAATAACCGCGAAACACGGAAAGGATGGCCACCATCAGCACGCTCGGCGCGATCGCCATAACGGCAAGCCGCGCATCTGCGCTTTTGATCCATTCCGCAAACGTACCCGCGCCAAAAAACAGCGCGACCGAACACAGCGCGCCGACCGGCACAAAAATGCTACCCGCGACGCGAACGATACGCCGCACCTCATGCTCGCGCCCGCAGGCCGTAGCCTCCGCCACCATCTTGGACAGCGCCGCCGGCAGGCCGACCGTCGAAATCATCAGCATCGCGGTGTATATCCGGTAAGCCGCGCTGAACATGCCAAACGCTGGGGATTCCTCCCCGCCGATCAGGTTTTGGAGCGGTATCTGGAAAAACGCGCCGATCACCTTGACGATCAGGCTCGCCGCCATCAGGATGACCGCGCCCTGCACAAAATTCTGTTTTTTTCGCTGCAAACGCTACACGCCCTTTGTCTTTTCTTATTGTACGGTATGGCAGGGCGCTCTAAAATATGCGCTCACAGCGCGCCGCCGCAGCCGGAGCAAAACGCATCCTCCCTGCTGCACGGACGCCCGCAGTGCGGGCAGGTCACGACCGACTTCATGCCTGCAAGCTCCTCGCGCAGCGCGGCAATCCTGGCCTGCTTCTCATCCACCAAATCGATCTTCTGATCCATTTCCTCGTTAGAGACCTCTGTTCCCCGATGCAGCTCATACACCATTCTGCCGATCTCTTTGAACAGCACCTCGCATTCGGTATTCAGATCAAAAATCTGGAGGTTGATCCGCGTCGCGCTGGCAAGCTCGGTCGCTTTCTTTCCGGCGGCATCCGCCGCGCGGCCAGCCGCTTTGCTGGTCTTATCCGCCATTACCTTGACCTTTTCCAAAAACGTCTGCATTTTTGCATCCATGGGTCCTCGCTCCTTCCAACGGGACTGTCCGCCCCGCTATATTGCATTTTATTATACTGCATAGCCCTATAAAAAGCAAGCGCGCCTGTATTTTACCCAATAAACTCGTGCAATACCGAATCCTCGGGGATAAAATCCGTATAATCGATCGGCGCTACCTGATCAAGCACCGCGCCGACCGGCACGAGACCCGCCCTGCCAAGCTCCTCCCGATGCAGGCGGAGCTTGGGCGCCAAATACTGCATGAGTATATTGAGCTCATACGGCAGGAAGGTGTCCACCGTCAGGTTGGCCTGCCCGCGATGCGGCGCGATATACAGCTTTTCTCCGCGCCGCACTGAGTTCCACTGGCGCAGCGTGTCCTCGACTGGCGAATTGCGGAACAGGCTGTCCCGCATAGCCCGCCGCAGGAAGCGGAG
The DNA here is from genome assembly GCF_014287995.1 of Agathobaculum faecis. Lineage (NCBI taxonomy): Bacteria > Bacillati > Bacillota > Clostridia > Eubacteriales > Butyricicoccaceae > Agathobaculum > Agathobaculum faecis. The sequence continues at coordinate 97,808 of NZ_JACOPL010000009.1, read as the reverse complement.
CATATACGGCTCGACCCGCGCCCCCTCCTTGGGGACGACCGCGCTTGCCACGGACAGGTAAACGCCGGTCGCCGCGTGCGCGAGATCCCCCATGATGACCGGATTGAACGAGTGGATCCCCTCGATCAGCACGACCTCGTCCGGATCCAGACGCAGCGAACGCGCGTGCGGGATTGAAGTACGCGTTTCAAAATCAAAACGGGGCAGGTCGATTTCCTCTCCTGCGACCAGCTGGGTCAAATGCTGGCTCAGCAGCGGCAGATCCATACATTCCGGACTTTCCAGGTCAGGCACGCCGTTTTCCGTGTCCGGCGGGATGTCATAGCTGCCGACCGTGCGGTAATAATCGTCCATCGAGATCATCTCCGCATGGATGCCGCGTTTTTCCAGCGCGCGGCCGATCCGGTCGTTGGTCGTGGTCTTTCCGGACGAGGAGGGGCCGTTGATCAGCACGATCGGCTTCTGACGGCTGTTTTCCGCGATTTCCTCCGCCACCTGATCCACCTGCGCATGGTACGTCCGTTCACATTCCGCGATAAAGTCGGCCGCATCGTACCGCGCGCGGTGGTTGATATATTTGAGTGTGTATTCCGCCATAGCCGTGTTCCTCCTTACTGCTTTGGGAAAAGCAATTTACGCTTACCACCGGCGAGCCGGTCCGCCGCCCGAATGTATTCGAGCGGATACTTGGGGTTGTTCGTTCGCTCGATCCAGCCCGTGTCCCGCTCGACGCGCTTGGAAACGCCGCCCGCGCCGAGCGACAAAATGGTTTGCAGCTCCTCCATCATGGCCACATTGTAGAAGCATTCGGTCCCCGGCCGACACCAGCCGACATTCTCAAAGCCGCCGGTGGTGAATTTCTGCCGGTACAGGTAATACGGGCCGTAGCCCGCGCCCTGCAGCGCGCGCGAGGCGCCGTCCAGCATACGCGCCACCGCCTCGCGCTGTGCGGCGGCGGCCTGCTTATCCGTCAGATCCGCCCCTCGCTTGATGGCCAGCGTATGTACCGTGATATTCTCCGGCGCAAGGCCGATCAAGGTATCCACCGTTCGGGCGAAGCTGTCCGGCGTATCGCCGGACAGCCCCGCGATCACATCCATGTTGATGCCAGCAAAGCCCGCCCGCCGCGCCTCGTCATAGGCGCGCAGCACATCGCACGCCACGTGCCTGCGCCCGATCGCGGCCAGCACCGCGTCGTCCATGGACTGCGGGTTGATGCTGACCCGTCCCACGCCCGCCGCGCGCAACACGCGCAGCTTGCCCTGTGTGATCGTATCCGGACGCCCCGCTTCCACAGTATATTCACAAAGTCCGGAAAAATCAAAGCTTTGTTCAAGTGTGTCAAGCAGGCGCGAGAGCTGGTTCTCGTCCAGCGTGGTCGGCGTGCCGCCGCCGATATACACGCTCTGCACCCGCCGGCCCGCCTCGCGCACCAGCGCGGCGGTCTCTCTGATCTCACGGCACAGCGTTTCCAGGTACGGCTCGATCAGGTGGCCGGACTGCGCGGTCGCGGAGGATACAAACGAGCAGTAATAGCACCGCGACGGGCAAAACGGGATACCGACATAAAGGGAAATATCCTTTTCGCCCATCCGCTTATCCATCTCTATCGCCGTTGCGGCCGCGCGTATGGTCAGCGCCGTGCGCTCCGGCGAAACATGGAAGTGCTCCCGCAGGTACTCTGCCGCCTCGCCGCGCGCCATCCCCCGCTCGATCAGCCCGCGCGCGAGCTTGGCGGGGCGCACGCCGGTCAGGCTGCCCCATACGGGCGGCTGGGCAAGCGACGGCACCACAGCCTCGTACACGGTCGTCTTGACCAGCTCGGTGACCGTGCGTTTATAAGCAATCGGCGCAAGCCCCTGAACCGACGCGCACCGCTCGCTGCGACGCGTTACGCCGCCGATGCGGACGTCGGCGCAAGCCCGCGCCCTGCCGTCCACTTCGGTCAGGACGCTCCGGCAATAGTCCCCCGTCCCGTCCGCCGCATCCACGGCATCCGCCCGCGCAAGCGCCGCCGTGGGGAGCAGATGGAACAGCATTTCCTCCACCGCATGCTTGAGCGCGTGTCCCTCCAGCGTATAAATCATCGTCTGCCAACCGCCTGCGCCATATAGGGATTGGCCGCGCGCTCCTCGGACAGGGAGGAGATGCCCTCATGCCCGGGCAACACCTTGTAATCCCCCTCCAGGTCGTGCAGACGCCGCAGCGACCGCAGCATCTGCCCGAAATCACCGCCCTCCAGGTCGCACCGGCCGCATTCATGCCGGAACAGCGTGTCGCCCGTGAACAGGCAGTCGCCAATCCGGATGACCGACGAGCCGGGCGTATGGCCAGGGGTGTTCATATACGTCGCCGTCATCCCGCCGAACGTCACTTGTGTCCCCTCGTTCGCCAAAAGATCCGGCTTATCCTCCACATAGGCGCTGGCCAACGAGCGGAACTGACCCATATTCTCCCGCTTGAGCAGCCACAGATCCCCCTCGGGTACGACATACTGCGCATGGGTTGCCGCCAGCACCTCGTGCGCGGCAAGGATATGGTCAAAATGCGCGTGCGTCAGCAGAACATATTTGATATCCAGCTTTTCCTTTTTCGCCGCGCTCAGGATAGAGGTGGCGTTGTCGCCTGGGTCGATCACCGCGGCCTCGCGGCTCTTTTCATCGTATACAATATAACAGTTCGTGGCGACCATGCCCACGCAAAGCTGCATGATTTTCATAAGCTGGTTCTCCTTTCCCTCACCGCATCTGTGCGGTATCCATCCATAGTGTGACCGGCCCGTCGTTGCACAGGTCGACCTTCATATCCGCGCCGAACTCGCCGGTTTCGACCGGCAGGCCGCTTTGCCGACAGCGCGCGATGAACGCCTCGTACAGCGGGACCGCGGTTTCGGGCCGCGCCGCGGCGGTAAAGCTCGGCCTGTTTCCCTTTTTGCAATCCCCGTACAGGGTAAACTGCGATACCACGAGGATGCCACCGCCCACATCCGCGAGCGAGCGGTTCATCTTGTCGTTCTCATCCGTGAACACCCGCAGCTTAACCGTCTTGTCGGCCAGATAAACCGCGTCGTCCACCGTGTCTCCATCCGTGATGCCCAGCAGGATCAGAAAGCCCTGTCCAATCTCTCCGCGCACCGCGCTGCCGATCGTCACCGATGCGCGCGTCACGCGCTGAATGAGTGCTCTCATAGCTTTTATTCTCCGTTTCCATTCCGCACACCTCGTGCAGCTTCTAACAGAAAAATGCCGCGGAGCGGCATTTTTCATAAAAACCGCGAACCCATATCACAGTTTTTATTCCCCTGAATGCGGAAATGTTTCGCCTCCCGAAGCCTTTCCGCGCCCTCTCGGCCGCGGCTGCACGCCGCAATCCAATACTCAATTTGTATCCACTGTACGCGTCACATCCACCACACCCTTGATCGACCGCAGGCGGCTGATCAGGTTATCCAGCTGGTGTACGCCCGCGACGTCGACCATCGCGTTGATCACGCCGTAGCCGTCGTTAAGATCCCTTGCCGAAATCTCATGCACATTGATCTTGCAGACCGCGAAGATCGTCGTCACGTCGTTCAGCACCCCGATACGGCTGCGGGTCGATATCTGCAGGCCGGTCGAGAACCGGCCCGCACGGTCCGCGGTGACCTGATCCTCGTCCCACCAGGCTTTTACCCAACGATCCGGATCCTCCGCCACATGGACGTTGACACAGTCCCGACGGTGGATAGACACGCCGTAGCCGCGCGTGACAAAGCCGATGATCTCGTCGCCCGGGATCGGCGTGCAGCAGCGCGCGAATTTGACCAGGCAGTTGTCGATCCCCTCGACCACCACGCCGGTCGAGCTGCGCGTCGTGCGGCGCTGCTGTTCGACATGGGGGTGATTCTGATGCTCCGCAATCTCCCGCTGGCGGCGCAGCCTTCCCACGTCGTCCTTGACCTTGTTGATGACCTTGGTCAGCGTGATGCCGCCGTAGCCGATGGCGGCGTACAGCTCGTCGAGCGTGTTGAACGAGAACTTGTTAAGCGTGTTCTTCTGTACTTCCTCGTTCTCGTAAAAGCCGTTGTACAGCAGGTTGGCGCGCAGCTCGCGGTCCAGATCCTCGCGGCCGTTGATGATATTCTCCTCACGGCACTCCTTTTTGAACCACTGCTTGATCTTGTTGCGCGCCTCGGTGGTTTTGACAATCTTGACCCAGTCGCGGCTGGGTCCATGCGCCTCCTTGGAGGTCAGGATCTCCACGATGTCGCCGTTTTTCAGTTGGCTGTCGATCGGCGCGATGCGGCCGTTGATCTTGGCGCCGGTCATCCGGTTGCCGACCGCGGAATGGATGGCGTAGGCTAGGTCGATCGGGGTCGCGCCCGCGGGCATGTTGACCACGTCGCCCTTGGGCGTGAACACGAACACCTCGTCCGCGAACAGATCCACCTTGATATTTTTGATGAAGTCCTCGGCCTCGGTGTCCTGCTGCGCCTCGAGCAGCTGGCGGATCCAGGCGAAAGCCTCCTCGTTGCCCTTTTTATCCAAGCCCTGCTTGTATTTCCAGTGCGCCGCGACGCCGTATTCGGCCATCTTGTGCATCTCGGTCGTGCGGATCTGTATCTCGAACGGGATGCCCGCGCGGCCGATGACCGTGGTGTGCAGGGACTGGTAGCCATTGGGCTTGGGCGTGGAGATATAATCCTTGAAGCGTCCGGGGATAGGCTTATACAAGTCATGCACATAGCCGAGTACATTATAGCAGTCCGCCACCGTATCCACGATCACGCGCACCGCGCAGATATCATAGATCTCGTCGATCGTCTTATGCTGGGCGTACATTTTGCGGTAAATGGAATAAATATGCTTGACGCGCGCCGAAATCGTATTATGGATATGCGCCTCCGCCAGCTTCTCGCTGATGCGCTCCTGTATCCCCTTGAGGAATTCCTCGTGCTGCTCGCTCTGCGCCCTGAGACCCTCGACGATCTCGTTATAGCCGATCGGGTCGAGCACCTTGAGGCACAGGTCCTCCAGCTCCCATTTGATACGGCTCATACCCAGCCGGTGCGCGATCGGCGCATAGATCTCCATGGTTTCGAGCGCCTTGTCGCGCTGCTTGCGCTCGGGCAGGAACTGGAACGTGCGCGCGTTATGCAGCCGGTCGGCCAGCTTGATCAGGATGACGCGGATATCCTTGGCCATGGCGAGGAACATCTTGCGCAGGTCCTCGAACTGCTCCTGCTCCTTGGAATAGCGCAGCATGCCCAGGCGGGTAACGCCGTCCACCAGCTCCGCGACAGGCGTGCCAAACTTGTTTTCGATCTCCTTGTAGCCGAATTGCGTATCCTCGATGCAGTCGTGCAGCAGCGCGGCGCAGATCGAATCCGTATCCAGCCCCATTTCAACCACGATCTCGGCCACCGAGACCGGATGGATGATATACGGCTCGCCGTTTTTCCGCTTTTGCCCCTCGTGCGCCGCGGAGGCGCACTCATAGGCTGCGCGGATTTTTTTAATATTCGCCTGCGGATTCTGTTTCTGCACGCGCTCGATCAAAAAATCCAGTTTATTCTGCATATAATTTCCCCCTCGGCTGTCATCCCGCCATGCTTTGCAGCGTGGCAAGGACGACCGAGCCCGATATATCCGCCTTACCCTCGTAAGGCTTGAGCAGGATGTTGAGCATCCCCTCTTTGAAATGGTAGCTGATCAGGCTCGACTCGGAAAACACGTCGAGACACACGAACAGCTTGCCAATATTGATCTCCCTGCGGCTTTCCCAGGCGATACGGCGTGAGAGCGCGTTGGATGGTACGGAAAGGCGGCCGTCCTCCGCGCGGCACACGATATGCCGCCATACCGCGACCAGATCGCTGCGGTCGGGCAGCAGGATGCGCGCCTCCCGCGCGGTCAGCGGGCCATCCGCCATGTAGGTGTTATACAGGTTGAGCAGCTTTTGGTCGGCAAGGTTTTCGCATTCGCTCAGCCGCACGTCGCACAGCGTCAGCTGCACCGAGCGCCGGCCCCGAAACTCGTTGATCTCCAGGTGGAACGCCGCGTCGACCATATTCCCCTGCGCAAAGCCCAGTCCGCCCACGCCCGTGCCGAACAGCATGGCCGACCAGCGCTTCCCGTCCTTTACCAGCGTCAGCCGGACATGGCGGTCGCTTGAAATGGGCGTGATCTCCTCCACGGTCAGATCCTTCATGCAGAATACCGGTTCTTCATTCTGCATGCCGTATGGTTCGAGCACGGAAAGCGCTTGGATATTTTCCAGCGTGATCCATTCCGGCTCGATCATGCAGTCGATAGGCAGCTGCGGGATCAGATCGGCCATGGAAACATGGTTTTCTGCATAGGCGCGCAGCCGTTCCCGCAGCGCCTCAATATGCGCCGCGTCCACCGTCAGCCCTGCGGCAAGCTCATGCCCGCCGTAGCGCTGCAGCAAATCCCCGCACGAGGTCAGGGCTTCGAACAGGTTGAAGCCCTTGACCGACCGACCGGAGCCTTTGCCTGTCCCGTCCTCGTCCAGCGCGATCAACACGACCGGACATCCATACCGGTCGCACAGGCGGGAACACACAATGCCGATCACGCCGTGATGCCAGCCTTCCCCCGCCAGCACGATGATCTTATCCTCCAGCGGATTGTATTCCATGCGCAGGCGGGCAAGCGCCTGCGTCAATATCTGGTTTTCCTCATTCTGCCGCCGCTTGTTCTGTTCGCACAGCTCTGCGGCCAGCATCTGCGCGCGCACGGGGTCGCGCGTCAGGAACAGCTCGGCAGCCAGTTCGGCCTGTCCCATCCGGCCCGCGGCGTTGATGCGGGGCGCCAGAACAAAGCTGATCGCAGCGGAGGTCAGGCGCTTATGCTTCATGCCGGCCTCGCGCAGCAGCATTTCCAACCCGATGTTGCTGGTTTCGGCCATCTTTTTCAGCCCCGCCGCGACGATAATGCGGTTCTCCCCGACAATCGGCATCACATCCGCTACCGTGCCGAGCGCCAGCAGATCGGCGTAACGGGCGAGCACGGTTCCGGCATCGCCCTCGAGCGCGCAGATCAGCTTGAACGCCACGCCCACGCCCGCCAAGCTGCCGAACGGATAATCGCAGTCCGCGCGCTTGCAGTCCACGACGGCGTCCGCTTCGGGCAGGCTGTCGTGGCATTCGTGGTGGTCGGTAATCACGACCTTCATACCGAGCGCGCGGGCTGCGGCGATTTCCTCGTCCGCCGTAATGCCGGAATCGACCGTGATCAGCAGGCGCGTCCCCTGGCCATACAGCCGCTCCATAGCCGCGCGCGAAAGGCCGTAGCCTTCGTTCAGACGGTTCGGGATATAATATTCGCAGACCGCGCCTTTGCTGCGTAGATAATCCACCATGATGCAGGTCGCCGTGATACCGTCCACATCATAATCACCGTAAACGACGATATGCTCGTTATTCTCAAGCGCGCGGCGGACGGTCTGGACTGCCCTGTCCATATCGGCCATCAGGAACGGGTCGTGCAGCCCTTTGGAGTCGCAGCTCAGATAACGCTCCGCGGCCTGCGCCGTATCGATCCCGCGCGCGGAAAGGACCGCGGCGGTCAACGGCGCGCAGGCGCAATCGTGGGCGAGCATGCGCACACGCGGCTCGTCCAGCGCGGCAATCACCCAATGTTTGGTTTTCATAAAACTCCCTCATTTATTTTCGATTATCATTATTATACCAAAATTATTGATATGGGACAAGGGAGTATACAAAAATGTCACAAAACTCGCACAAAATTTTATCATCCATCCGGCAAACTGCCAAACCACTTCGCAAAAAACTTGCCTGGCGGCGCGCATTTGGGTTGCCGCCCCCCGCCGGATATCCCTTTGCCATGCAAAACACCCCCGACGGTGTCGGGGGTGTTTCTTTACCGCTTCTCCTCGCGCTGTCTGCCGCGTTCAAGCACCGGCTTCAGATATTGACCGGTATAGGAGCCTTCGCACGCGGCGACCTCCTCCGGCGTGCCCGCGGCCACCAAGCGGCCGCCGCCGTCCCCGCCCTCGGGACCGAGGTCGAGGATATAGTCCGCGGTCTTAATCACGTCCAGGTTGTGCTCGATGACGACCACGGTGTTGCCCGCGTCCACCAGTTTCTGCAGCACGTCCACCAGGCGGTGTACGTCTGCGACGTGCAGGCCGGTGGTTGGCTCGTCCAGGATATAGATGGTCTTGCCGGTCGAGCGCTTGGACAGCTCGGTGGCGAGCTTGGCGCGCTGCGCCTCGCCGCCGGACAGCGTGGTGGACGACTGCCCGAGCTTGACGTACCCCAGCCCGACCTCGCGCATGGTTCCCAGCCGCCGGGCGATCTTAGGCACGTTGGCGAAGAACTCGCACGCCTCGTCCACAGTCATGTCGAGCACCTCGTAGATATTTTTGCCTTTGTAGCGCACCTCGAGCGTTTCCTTGTTGTAGCGCTTGCCCTTGCACACGTCGCAGGGCACATATACGTCCGGCAGGAAGTGCATCTCGATTTTCAAAAGGCCGTCGCCCGCGCAGGCCTCGCAACGGCCGCCCTTGACGTTGAAAGAGAACCTGCTCGGCCCGTAGCCGCGCGCCTTTGCGTCCGCGGTCTTGGCGAACAGGTCTCGGATATCGTTGAACACGCCGGTATAGGTCGCGGGGTTGGAGCGCGGCGTGCGCCCGATGGGCGACTGGTCGATATCGATCACCTTGTCCAGATAGGACAGGCCGACGAACTTATCGTGCGCGCCCGCGCGCGTCTTGGCGCCGTTCAGCTCGGCGGCGAGCTTTTTGTACAGGATCTCGTTGACGAACGAGGACTTGCCCGAGCCGGACACACCGGTCACGCAGGTGAGCGTACCCAGCGGAATGGTGAAATCCGTGTGCTTGAGGTTGTTCACCGCGCAGCCCTTGACGGTCAGCTTTTTGCCGTTGCCCTTGCGGCGCACCGCAGGCACGGGGATGCACTTGCGGCCGGACAGGTACTGTCCGGTGATGGACTGCTCGCTTTGCAGCAGCTCGTCCACCGTGCCTTCAAACACGACCGCGCCGCCGTTCCGGCCCGCGCCCGGGCCGATATCCACGATATGATCGGCGGCGAACATGGTATCCTCATCGTGCTCGACCACGATCAGTGTATTGCCCAAGTCGCGCAGGCGTTTAAGGGTCGCCAGCAGCTTGTCGTTGTCGCGTTGATGCAGGCCGATGGACGGCTCATCCAGGATATACAGCACCCCCATGAGCGACGAGCCGATCTGCGTCGCCAGCCGGATGCGCTGGCTCTCGCCGCCGGACAGCGTGCCGGAGGCGCGCGACAAGGTCAGGTATTCCAGGCCGACCGACTGCAGGAAGCCCAGCCGGTCCTTGATCTCCTTGATAACGCGGTCGCCAATCTTGTGCTGCATCTCGGTCAGCTGCAGGGTCTGTAAAAACTCCATCGCTTTGACGACCGACTTTTCCGAAAATTCGGCGATGTTCAGCCCGCCAATCGTGACCGCGAGCACCTCGGGCCGCAGGCGGCGGCCGTGGCACGCGGGGCAGGGGATCTCGCTCATGCACTCCTCGATCTCGGCGCGCGAATAGTCGCTGGACGTTTCCTTATAGCGGCGCTCGAGGTTCACGACGATGCCCTCGAACGGCTGGCGCATCACGCCGCCCGACACGCGGCTGACCGACAGCTCGAGCGGCTCGTCTCCAGTGCCGTACAGCAGCTCGTGCAGCGCCTTGTCCGAAAAGTCCTCGATCGGGGTATCCAGCGTGAAGCCGTGCTTTTTGCCGAGCGCGGTGAAGTACATGCCCGCGATCGTCCCCGGCTCGGCGCTGCCCCAGCCGGACGCGCGGATCGCGCCCTGTTTGATGGACAGCTTTTTGTTGGGGATGATGCGGTCCGGATCGACACGCATCTGCATGCCGAGGCCGGTACACACCGGACACGCGCCGTACGGGTTGTTGAACGAGAACATACGCGGTGTCAGCTCCTCAATCGAGATGCCGCAGTCGTCGCACGCATAGTTCTGCGAGAACGCGATCGGCTCGCCGCCGACTACGTCCGCGATGACCAGCCCCCCCGAGAGCGCGGACGCAGTCTCGACCGAGTCCGTGATGCGGCCGCGCGCGTCCGGCCGGATGACCACGCGGTCGACCACAATCTCGATGTTGTGCTTGTGGGTCTTGGCCAGCTTGATATCATCGGACAGGTCGCGCACTTCGCCGTCCACGCGCACACGGACGTAGCCCGCCTTGCGCGCGTCCTCGAGTACCTTGACGTGCTCGCCCTTTTTGCCACGGATAACCGGCGCGAGGATCTGGACGCGCGTTTTTTCCTCCAGCGCCATCAGCCGGTCGATGATCTGGTCGATGGTCTGCTGGTGGATTTCCTTGCCGCACTTGGGGCAGTGCGGCGTGCCGATGTTCGCCCACAAAAGGCGCAGGTAGTCGTAGATTTCGGTGACCGTGCCGACCGTCGAGCGCGGATTCTGCGAGGTGGTCTTCTGGTCAATCGAAATCGCGGGCGAAAGGCCGTCGATGTAGTCCACGTCCGGCTTGTCCATCTGCCCCAAAAACTGCCGCGCGTAGCTGGACAGCGACTCGACATAGCGTCGCTGTCCCTCGGCATAAATCGTGTCAAACGCCAGCGACGACTTGCCCGAGCCGGACAGTCCGGTCAGCACGACCAGCTTGTCGCGCGGGATCTTGATATCGATATTTTTCAGGTTGTGCTCGCGCGCACCCTTTACGTGGATAAATTCCTGCATGTTCACCTATCCTTATTCCAAAAATGCAGTATCTCTTTTCTGGTTTTATTACAGCTCGATCACGCTGCCCGCCGCAAGGAGCGAAATCCGCTCCCCAAACGTTTCGCGCAGCACCTCGAACGCATGCGCGCCGGTACAGTGGCCGGTGTAGTAACGGCTGCTCGTGTGCGCGAGCCGCGCCGCGACCGCGCGGATCGCCTCATCCGGCTCGCTTTTGCCGGTGGACGGGCTGAACAGGTGCATCCCGCCGACGACAGCGTCCGGCGCGCGGCCGAGAAGCTCTCCGGCGCGGGCGCAGATATTCACCACGCCCCGATGGGCGCAGCCAGTAAAAAGCACCGTCTTATCCCCCTCGCGCACGAGCAGGCTCTGCTCATGCAGGAAGCGGTCGGGGAAATATTGCCCGTCCGCCCGCTCGCACAGCGTGCGGTTGCCCTGCGGCACGCAGTCTGCGCCCGTGACATCGGAGAACAGGGTCAGGGTGTCGTCTATCCGCGCCACGCCATCCACCCGCCGCAGGCGCGGGCTGTGTGCGAGCGCGCTGTCCAGCCCAATCTCCCTGATACCCTCCGGCTTGTGCGAAAAATGCGGCTCGAACGCCCGCTCATGCACATAGACCGGCGCGTGGCTGTTAACGCTCAGGAACGCCGCCAATCCCCCGCCGTGGTCGTAATGCCCGTGCGAGAGAAAGGCGATATCCACCGCTCCCAGGTCGGCGCCCAGCCGCGCCGCGTTGCACACGAACAGGCCGGTCTGACCCATGTCGAACAGCAGCCTTTTCCCGTTCGTCTCGATATAAAAGCTCAGGCCATGCTCGCAGGCAAACGCCGGCGCGCACGCGGTGTCCTCCATCAGGGTGACAATCCTCATCTGCCTTCCTCCAATGCCTTGATCTGGTCGCGCAGCTGGGCGGCGATCTCGAACTCGAGCATCTTGGCCGCCTCTTTCATCTGGCGGGTCAGGCGGGCGATCTCCTGCTGACGCTCGCCCTTGGTGCGCAGCTTTTTCTTGCTGCTCGTCGGCACGTTGGAGGTGATTTCGATCACGTCCTGCACCTTCTTTTTCACCGACTGGGGCGTAATGCCATGTGCCTTGTTGAACGCATCCTGAAGGGTGCGTCGGCGTTCGGTCTCGTCCATCGCACGGCGCATAGAGGGCGTGATGCTGTCCGCATACAGCACGACCATGCCCCTCTCGTTGCGCGCGGCACGGCCGATGGTCTGGATGAGCGAGGTTTCCGAGCGGAGAAAGCCCTCCTTATCCGCGTCCAATATCGCCACCAGCGACACCTCGGGGATATCCAGACCCTCGCGCAGCAGGTTGATGCCCACCAGCACGTCGAACACGCCCAGGCGCAGGTCGCGCACCAGCTCCTGCCGCTCGATGGTCTTGATATCGTGGTGCATGTAGCGCACCTTGATGCCCGCGTTTTCCAGATAGGCGGTCAGATCCTCGGCCATCTTTTTAGTCAGCGTCGTCACCAGAATGCGCTCGTCCTTGGCGGTACGCGCGTTGATCTCGCCGATCAGGTCGTCGATCTGCCCCTCGACCGGACGCACGACCACCTCTGGATCGAGCAGGCCGGTCGGGCGGATGACCTGCTCAACCACCTGTCCGGAGCGGGACAACTCATACTCCGCCGGCGTCGCGGACACATATACGATCTGGTTAAGGCGCTCGTTGAACTCATCGAAGTTCAGCGGGCGGTTATCGTAGGCCGAGGGCAGGCGGAAGCCGTTCTCGACCAGACTCTCCTTGCGCGCGCGGTCACCGTGGTACATGGCGCGCACCTGCGGCAGGGTGACGTGGCTCTCGTCCACAATCAGCAGGAAGTCCCTGGGGAAATAGTCGATCAGCGTAAACGGCGCCGAACCCGGCGCGCGGCGCGAGAGCACGCGCGAGTAGTTCTCGATGCCGCTGCAAAAGCCGATCTCCTGCAGCATTTCAATATCGTACCGCGTGCGCTGCGCGATGCGTTGCGCCTCTATCAACTTGCCGTTTTGCTCAAAGAATTTGACGCGGGCCTCCAGCTCGTCCTCCAGATCTCGAATCGCGGCCTGCAGCTTGTCCTTGGGCGTGACGTAATGGCTCGCGGGGAAGATCGCGGTGTGTCCCAGCTCGCCCAGCACCACGCCGGTCAACGGGTTGATGCGGCTGATGCGGTCGATCTCGTCCCCGAAGAACTCGATGCGCACCACGTCCTCGTCCGAATAGACCGGCCAGACCTCGACCGTGTCCCCGCGTACGCGGAAGCGGTTGCGCTCGAACGCGATGTCGTTGCGCTCGTACTGGATGTCGATCAGGCGGTGAATAAGCTGCTCGCGGCTGATCTCCGTACCTGGACGCAGGGAAACGACCATCTTCTTGTAGTCGATTGGGTCGCCCAGCGAATAGATGCAGGACACAGAGGAGACGATGATCACGTCCCGCCGCTCGGAAAGCGCCGAGGTAGCCGAGTGGCGCAGGCGGTCGATCTCGTCGTTGATGGCCGAGTCCTTTTCGATATAAGTGTCGGTCGAAGCGATATAGGCCTCGGGCTGGTAATAGTCGTAATAGGACACGAAATACTCGACCGCGTTGTGCGGGAAGAACTCCCGCAGCTCGGTGCAGAGTTGCGCGGCCAGCGTCTTATTGTGCGCGAGCACCAGCGTCGGCCGCTGGGTCTGCTCGATAATATTGGCCATGGTGAAGGTCTTGCCCGAGCCGGTCACGCCCATCAGGGTCTGCTCGGTCAGGCCGTTCTGGATGCCCTCAACCAGCTTGGCGACCGCCTCCGGCTGGTCGCCCGCCATTTTGTAAGGGCTTACGATTTGAAAATCCGGCATTCCCTATCTCCTTTCCTGCCCGATCAGCAGCTGCTTCCGCATGGAGTAATACTTTCCCCGCGCGACAATACAGTGGTCGAGCAACTCGATGTCCATATCATTCAGGTAGCGTTCCAGCATGCGCGTCACCTCGATATCCTCGTGCGACGGGAGCGCTCTCCCATTCGGATGGTTATGGGCAATCGCCACGCCGGCCGCCTCGCTCAGCAGCGCGTTGCGGCATATCTTGCCGCAGTCCACGCGGACCTGCGCGCGCCCGCCGCGGCCGGCTTCCTCGCATTTGATCACCCTGCCGGCACCGTCGACATAGGCGGCGATCAGAACCTCCTCGCTCTCCCCCATAAACTGCGGCACGAAAAACGCGCCGATCCGTTCGCTGCTGTTAAGCTTGTCCCCATTCGCCTCCATTTTCGCCACATCGGCCTGATACCGGCCGACCAGCGCGAAAGCCACCTTGATCAGCGACGCGGTATGCGGCCCGACGCCCTTCACCTTCTGAAGCTCTTCCGGTGGCGCCTCCAGCACCGCGTGCAGCGAGCCAAAACGCTTGAGCAACGCGTGCGCGGTCGGGTTGGTATCGCCGCGCCGGATCGCGAAAAACAACAGTAATTCCAGCACCTCATGGTCGGCAAACACCTGCAGACCAAACCGGCGGAATTTTTCCCATACGCGCTGGCGGTGGTTTTCATGCAGATTGGGTTCCATGGCGGCCTCCTTTTTCCCCGTCCCGCAGCTTCACAGGTGGATCCGCTGCTCAGCCTGCCGCAGCACGCGGTCCACCAGCGGACTGTCCTGTATCTCCGGAAACGGTACGGCGGGCTGCGGTTCCCCCTCATGCGGGCGCAGGCTTTTGCCCATCCACAGCACGTCGCGCCACTGGCCGAATTTGTACATGCTCTCCTGGTACGCGCCCGAAATGATAAAGCCCATGGACTTGTGGAATTTCATGGAACGTTCGTTCGGTGAGGTGATGCCGACATAGATGTTATAGTATCCCTGCATGGTGAGCAGTTCAAACAGGGCGGCGTAGATTGCCCCGGCGATCCCATGGCGGTGCCATTCCTCCGCAACATAGATCGACGTCTCCACCGACCACTGATAGGCCGCGCGCGTGCGGTGCGGCGAAGCATAGCCGTAACCGGCCACCTCGCCATCAACCAGACAGACCAGCCACGGCAGCCTTGCCATATAGGTGCGCATCCTGCCCACGAATTCCTCCAGCGATGGCGGCGTGTATTCGCTCGACACCGTGGTCTGGATGACATAGGGCGCATACAGCGCGAGCATGGCCGGCGCATCCGCCTCGCCCGCAACGCGCAAAACAACTTCCGACATGCGGTTTCCCCTCGGTTTCATAAAAATCTGACACTTTATTATACCGCGCTGCTCTCTGTTCTTCAACAGCTTTTTCCCATTTCCGCTTCCAAAAATCGTACATCCGTTCGCCTTTCATTTGTGCGTTTTTTCGGCAAAAGCGGACGTGCTGCCACCGACCCTCCGCTGGGCGGCAAATAATTGCCCGGCCGGACCGGTTGCTTTTTCGGGCGTTTTAGGATATACTAAAGGAGCGATTTTTTGAAAGAGGAGGTCTGCGCTGTATGGTTCGCTATGGCTTTATCCACTCCAAAGAGGATATCAAATTCCTCGTTCTTTTTGCGATGGATTTGCTTCCCTTTCCGGTTTCCTTCAACGCCATCGTTGATCTGACGACCTGGTGCGACGAGGGGTTCGGCTATTTCGAGCTCAGCGAGGCCTTTTACGAAATGCTCCCGACCGGACATATCGAAGAGGTCGCGGACAGCGTCGAAACGCTGTACCGCATCACGGAAAAAGGGCGCGAGACGACCCGCATTTTTGAAAAGCAGCTCCCGTATCCGGTCCGTGAGGCGGCGCAGCGCTCCGCGCTCCGTGTCGTGCGGCAGATCCGACGGGACGCGGCGATCCGCACTCGTGTGAGCGAACGCTCGGAGCACGACCTGACGGTCCGCATGGAGATGGATCAGGTGTTTGCGATCGAGATGGATGTTGTCAACCGCTCGCAGGCCGCGCTGCTCGAGCGCACATTCAAATCCAACGCCGAAGCAATCTACCAGACCTTGCTCTCCGCCATGACCGCCAATTATGAAACCAGGAAAGAAGAAGATGCCACTTGAAATATATGAAGCAATTGGGCGTTCTGCTTGCGTGCGCTGTCGCAGGCGACGCCTTTTCCATTCTCCTGCGCGGCCGGCTGCCCGGCAATGTACTCGGCCTGACGCTGCTGCTGCTTCTGCTCGCATACGGTCCGGTCAGGCTCGGCCATATCGAGGATACGGCCGACTTTCTGCTGCACAACATGGCGTTTTTCTTTCTGCCCGCCTGTCTGGGCGTGCTTGAGATTTTTGCAGAGATCAAAAGCGAGGTGTTCGCTCTTCTGGCGGTATGCGTTTTGACCACCTTCTGCACCGCGGCCGCTACCGCATTCACCGTGCATATCGCGCTGCGGCTGCAGCGTAAAAAAGACAGGGGAGGCGTCCGCCCATGACCGCTCTGCTCTCCAGCGCACCGTTTTGGATATGCGTTTCGATCGCATGCTATGCGTTCGGACAAAAGGTACAGCGCCGGACCGGCTCCGCGCTCTTCAATCCGTTGCTGATTGCTTCCGTTCTGGTTGGCTTGCTGCTGGTGTGTACTGGCACCAGCTACGAGACTTATAACCAGTCCGGCCGGCTTATCTCTTTTTTCCTGACCCCCGCTACTGTTGCCCTTGCCGTACCGATCTACCGCAAGCTGGACGTGCTCCGGCAAAACCTGTTTCCCATCCTTGCCGGCGCGCTCGTCGGCTCCGTGGTTTCCATTGCAAGCGTGATTCTTTTTTCCCGCCTGTTCGGTCTTTCGGACACGACCATGCGCTCGCTCATCCCCAAATCCGTGACCACGCCTATCGCAGTTTCCCTTTCTGAAATGCTGGGCGGGCTTGCGCCGGTCACCACGATCGCGGTGGTGTTCACCGGTATTGTTGGCGCGATGCTGCTGCCGGTGTTCCTCAAGTGCATCGGCGTGCGCAACGAGGTGCAGATGGGGCTTTCCATCGGCACCGCCGCGCATGCGGTCGGCACCTCGCGCGCTATCGAGCTGGGGGAAACCGAGGGCGCAATGAGCGGGCTTGCGATCGGTATTGCCGGGCTGCTGACTGCTTTGATCGTATCGGTCGGTTCCCTGCTCTTATCGATCTGAAAGAAATGCACCTTTGCCGGCGTTCGGAGCAGCGAGTGGAAGCCCATCGACTATGACCAACATCGTAAGAAAAAGAGGACGGAATCAATCCGTCCTCTTTCCATTTCTCAACAAACAGGCTTAGCCGAAGTAACGAGCCAGCAGACCCTCGAAAGCCTTGCCGTGGCGGGCCTCGTCGCGGGCCATTTCATGTACGGTATCGTGGATGGCGTCAAGGTTGAGCGCCTTAGCACGCTTTGCCAGATCGAACTTGCCGGCGGTTGCTCCGTTCTCCGCGTCAACACGCATCTCAAGGTTCTTCTTGGTGGAGTCGGTCACGACCTCGCCCAACAGCTCGGCGAACTTGGCGGCGTGCTCGGCTTCCTCGTAAGCCGCCTTCTCCCAGTACAGGCCGATTTCCGGATAGCCTTCACGGTGCGCAACACGAGCCATCGCCAGGTACATGCCGACCTCGGAGCACTCGCCCTCGAAGTTCGCGCGCAGATCCTTCATGATGTCTTCCGGTGCGCCCTGCGCCACGCCTACCACATGCTCGGCCGCCCAAGTCTTCTCGCCGGACTGCTCCTTGAACTTCTCAGCCGGAGCATGGCAGATCGGACACTCGGCCGGAGCCGCCTCGCCCTCATGAACATAACCGCATACGGAACAAACAAACTTTTTCATGATTTTTTCCTCCTAAAAAATATTTTTTACTTTTTCACGGGTGGAAGGAACCGCTCCATGGTAATGGAAAACAACTGCTCCCGCAGGGATTTGTTGATTTCGCCAAACACATGATGAAAATCGCATTCTTTCCGGCAGCCCACGCGCGTACACTGGAATTCATTGGCAAGGCAGTGATTGATTGCAATCGGCCCGTCGATGCATTCAATGATTTCGCCCAGACTGATCTCGGAAGGGCTTCGATTGAGCTCATACCCGCCGGCGACGCCTTTATAGGATTTTGTAATGCCGGACTGCGTCAGCTTGCGCAGAATCTTCAGCGCAAACCGAAGCGTTACCCCTGTGGTTTCAGAAATGTCCTTTGCGCATTGCTTCCCCCCTGCCAGCGCCAGACAGTAGGTCACACGAATCGCATAGTCCGCTTCATGTGTGATTCTCAAATCGTTCCTCCCTTTCTCTATTTGGAACACCTTTAGTATAGTATTGTTCAGCAAAAAAGTCAATAGGTTTTTATAGAAATAAATATATTTTTTTAATTGATATTTAATATCAATTTATTCTTCCCTGCTAACTGCCCTTTTCCCGAATACGTTTACAAAGATAGTATATCATATCGCCGGTTAAATGTCTAATCATTTTGTCTCTTTTCTGCGCCCCGTTTTGTCCAAAAACAGCGGGCGCATACCCCAAGCCGGTACGCGCCCGCCGCTGACGGCCGGATTTGGTTTTATCCCCGGCGCAAAGCGGGATGACCGCAGTCATGCCATGCCGGAGTAAGCAAGAGGGGCTGTTTCGCATCCGGAGCCCTCGTGCCGTCAAGCTCAGGCTCTTAAAAGAAGCTGATTTGCTCCTCCGTCTGCCGGCGCCGTCCCGTGCTTTCCCGCTGTACTGCCTCCGGCAGATCGCACAGGAATGGAGAAGCTTCTTTTGTCGTTGTGAGGATCAGCTCCTCCCGCGCCCGCGTCATACCCACATAGAACAGCCGCCGTTCCTCCTCGGTATCGGTCGGATGCTTTTGCGACACCAGCGGCAGCATGCCGGACGTTACTCCCGCCAGAATGACCGCCGGAAACTCCAGCCCCTTGGAGCCGTGCAGCGTCATCAGACGCACCGCGCCGGACTCCCAGCCTTTTCCCGCGGCGCGGTTTAGATCCGCCTCCTGCCCTATCGTCAGCGCATACCAGAGGCTGTCGAAATCCTCGTAAAAAACAGCCGTGTTGCGCAGGCGTTCCAGCGCGGGCGAGCTGCCATAGGCCTGCTCCCATCGTTCGACCAGTGCGCGCGGTTTTTCCCTGTCCACAAGCGGCTGCCACTCGGCTGCCCGCTCCAGCCACGCCTCCAGAAAGCCGTATCCCCGCACGACCGGTTCCCACACCTCAGGTTGGAAGCCCCCCTGTTCCGCACAAGCCTGACGCGCTTTCTGCACCAGATCCGCCGGGCAGTCCCATACCAACCGGAGCGCTGTTTCCAACGCGGTTTGATCTTCCGGCACACGCAGGAAACGGAAAAAGGACAGTACCCCGCGCACCTCGTCCGCGTCTAAAAAGTCCTCGCGCCCGCTGATGACGCAGGGGATGTCGTCGTGCCGTAGGCACTTTTCCACCAGCTCGAGCTGACGGTGGGTGCGGCAAAGCACCGCAATATCAGAAAACGCACGGACGGCGCGCTCCTGCCCATGCTTTTGTGCTTCCAGCATATCCACGCCTCCGGCAATGCGCCCTACTTCCTTGGCGACGAACACGGCCTCCGCAAAGTCGTCCGCCGCCGTGACCAGCCGCACCGCACCCCCTGCCGGACGGCTCGGCTCCAGCACGCGCGGGCCGCCTGGATTCCGGTCAATCACCGGCAGCGCGGCCTGTAGGATCTCCGGCGTGGAGCGATAATTGCGCTTGAGCCGGATCACTCGTGTATCCGGCCGCTCCTCCTGTAAGCGTCCGAAGCAGCGCCCGCCTGCGCCGCGGAACCCATAGATCGACTGGTCGGGATCCCCGATGACGAACAGTCCCGCGCCGCCTCTGCTCCATGCGCGCACCAACTCGTACTGCACGTCATTGATATCCTGAAACTCGTCCACCAGCAAATAACGGAAGCATTTTCGGCCAGCCGTATCCAGCCGCAGCGCCTCGGCCAGCAGATCGTCAAAATCCAGCACGCCCAGCGCGCGCAGTCGTTCGTTATAGGCCTCTGCCAGCTCCCGATCAATGCCGGCAGCGTCCGCCGCTATACCGTTTTTGAGACGGGAAACACCCTGCAGCAACTCCCACGCGCCGCCTTTCCGCCCGCAGGTCCGCAGCGTTTCCGCAGCAATGGTCAGCGCCTCGCTCTGTCCCAGCAGGCGAACCTCCCCCAGAAGGCGCAGGCAGATCGAGTGAAACGTGCCGATCGTCATGCGCTGAACCGCACGCTTGCCGCCCAGCCGCTTTTCCAGGCGCTGACGCATTTCAGCAGCAGCCTGGTTCGTAAAGGTTACCGCCGTGATCTCATCCGGTTTGACGCCGCGCTCCTCCACCAGCCATGCGATGCGCGCGACCAGCGTCTTGGTCTTTCCCGTTCCCGGGCCGGCGATGACCGCCACAACAGGCCGGTCTGTCTCCACCGCTTCCCGCTGCTCCGGATTGAGCGTCTCGGGATTGGACTCCGGCAGCGCGTCCGGAGGCGTTCCCGCCTGTTTTAGCGGTATTTTGCGCGCGCCGCGTTTGCGCTTTACCGGTTCGGCGCCGAACAGGGACATCTGCCCGCTGTACTGCTCGATCTCCGCCGGAGTGAGCAGGGAAATCGTGCCGTATTCCCCGTCAAAGCCGGGGCGCCGCTCAACCTGCCCCTTGCGTAGGCGCCGGACACCCTCCGCCACGCAAGGTCCCGCCAGCCGCTCGATCTCTTCGATCGGCGACTGCCGCAGAATATGGAATTCCGGCCCCAGCTCGTGCAGCAGGCGTTCATACTGCTCCATGACCTTTTTACCGGCAGCGGAAGCGCCCGTCGAGGCTGCAATGACTTCGGGCAGCGGTGCCAGGCTCTCAAACGGCTTGGCGTTTTCCGGCCGGAAGCCCTCCGGCCGATCGGCCAGCTCCTCCACCCGATGCTCTACGCCGATCGTCAGCTTTTTCCCGCATACCGGACAAAGCCCCTCCCGCGCCGCGGTTTCCGCAGGCGTCAGGCACACGCCGCAGTTCCGGTGTCCGTCCAGATGGTATTTCCCTTCCTCCGGAAAAAATTCCACGGTCCCCAGGAACCCCTCGCCCGTCCGGATTGCATGCGTCAGCGCGGAATACGAAAGCGCGGTTTCCAGCAGATTGGCTTCGCGCCCCAGCTTGGAGGGGGAATGCGCGTCCGAATGGGAAACAAGCGTCAGCCCATCCAACTGGGAAACGCGCCAATTCATCGGCGGATCGGATGAAAGGCCGGTTTCGACCGCATGGATATGCGGCGTCAGATCCGCAAAGCATTCCTCCATCGTGTCAAAACCGGAAAAAGCGCCGAACATGGAAAAATGCGGCGTCCAGATATGCGCTGGAATAAACTCCGCGTCAGGGCAGGCTTCCAGCGTCAGCTCCAGCAGGTCGCGGCTGTCCAGCCCCAAGATCGGGCGTCCGTCCGAGCGAATGTTGCCAATCGCCTCCAGGCGGGCGGCAAGCTCGTCCGCCGCTTCCAGGCTTGGCAGTAGAATCACATTATGTACCTTCCTCGTCCGGCCGCCCCGCTTGTAGATCGAACTGATCTCGCCGGTCACGACAAAATACGGCGTCTCTCCCTGCATGCTGTCCGGCAGGCGCAGCGCTTCCCGCAGGGTATACACACCGTCGCCCGCAGGCACAAGCTGCTCTTTCAGCTCAGACCGCCATGCTGGATGGGTAAAGTCACCCGTGCCGACCAGCCGAATGCCCTTGCGTCTGGCCCACCAGTCCAGATGCGGCGCATCGCAATCCCGACTGGTTGCGCGCGAAAAACGTGAATGGATATGAAGGTCTGCAACATACATTATGGTTTCCCTCGGTCACGAAATATTTTCTTTATTATTATATCCCTATTTCAGCGCAGGGGCAATGCCCCGCGCCGAAGTGTCAAAATCAAAATTTGAACCCGTGTCCTGTTTCGGCAAATACAGATGTTTTTCAAGCAAAAGGACGGATGTCAGGAATTTGCCGAGTGGAAAGTGCAGAGAAAAATTAAACAATAAAAGCAAGCATGGCCAGGAGTGATTAAAACAATTCTTCTGTCGCCTCACACCAATGAGGGCTTAATGCCATTAGTTGTTTTTCCGTTTTTTAATCCAGTCCTTCCACCGAAACGCCATGCCAACTATACAGATGGCAATAATGGATACAAAAAAATTACAGTAAAGGCTCTATCTCTGCCAGACATTTCGTTTGTATGTGTATTAATAACGCAAAGCAGGGAAACACAATAGATTACCACGAGTCCACTTGCTGCTATTAGACAGGGCGATTCCATTCGTTTATAAAATTGAGGGGATTTCTTTTCGAGTAGTTTGTCAACAACTGCAATAGCGATCAAAAAAATCAACTGCTTTATTTCCACAGGGCTGCACGCCTCCCCGTTCCTGCATTTGTCTAATCACTCTAATCCCATCCTGCATCCCATTATATCGAACAATAGAAAAACACAAGGGAAGGGATATTGTCCCTTCCCTCACCTGCCATATATTCTCGATAGAATAAAAATCCGAACGGCAGTATCCACTCGAATACTGCCGTTCGGATAATCAAAATATGGTCCGAGTGACAGGACTTGAACCTGCGGCCTCTTGACCCCCAGTCGACTTATTTTGTGTTCGTTTGCGTCTATATATGCGATCAAAACACAAGATATAGCGTTTTATGTCATGTATCACATACTTTTGCGACCACTTAAAAACCGCTGTTTTCAGGTGCATAAACACCAAATAAACACCAAGCAAACACCACAAAAAGCAACCGTCCGTATTGCAGCCTTGCCCCGATATTTCGGGGGAATACGCCCTTGTGCGTGCTGTCGATTTCTGTTATGCTTTGTACAGGCGCTACCGAGCCAGCGGTAGGCGGTTAAGTCTTGCCCCTGAAAGGGGGCTTGCGCATGGACTATCAAGCTATGATCTTGCTTTTGATCGTTGCTACAGGGTACATAATCGCAATAAAAAAGAAGTAACCGCCATCACGTCCAAATGAATGCGGTTACTTCTCAACCAAAGCATAGGGGCTAACCGTCTACCGGTAGCGCCCTTTTCTATACTCAGTATACCCGCCCCGAGCGGGATTGTCAAGCCGTCCAGCAGGGCGGTTTTCTTTTGCCCTCAGAACGCGCCCGCTCGGATGAAACAGCTTCATTGCAAGGTCGGCATAATGCCGATGTAGCGGTGAGGGGGTCGCGGTTCACGACACCCTTTTTGAAAGGGGTCACCTATTCCGTGACACCCTCTAAGGTGGTATTTCACCGCTTTTGTCAGGGTACTATATTTCGCCGTATCCCGAACATGACAGCAAGTAAGATAACAATTCGTTATTGAGTACAGCAGATATTACATATCGCCATATTTGGCGACATCTCCGCGCCGGACATCCCGATGCGGGCGCGAGAATCGCACCTATTCGCCGTTATCCCGCTTGACCTGCTCATCTATCGCACGGCGGCCTTACTCAGGCGTATTGCAATTTCCCACGCGGCACTGGAATAGAGCGCCCCAATTCGCGGGCGGTCTCTATCCATTCTGCAATCACGGTCTCGACATTCTCAAGAGCCTCCCGAGCTGTTTCCCCATCAGCCATGCACCCCGACAGTTCAGGAACCTCAGCAATATACGCTTCATCTTCACGGCTGTAATAAATAATAATTTCATACTGGTGCATTACTCAAAACCTCCCATGCGGTATTTGACAATCAAGTCTCGAACCTGCTTTACCTGATAGGGTTTCGCCATTTTCCCTTTCGGCTGGATATTGATAATTTCCTCTATACCGCCTTTAGTATATATGAAATGATCGCCTTTTACGCGGCATACAAACCCAAACCGGCCTAAAACCTTGCACAAATCATCAAATGCAATACTTTTATCTTGCGTGCCGCTCAAGATGCTATACAGGAGTTTTTCAAACTGGCTCATGCGTCACCGCCTTGCTCGTGTGGTGTCTTATCCCGCTTGACCTGTTCATCTATGGCACGGTTGATAAATCCGTTCACGCTTTCCCCTCGCTTCGCTGCATGGGCTTGCAACTCGGTTTTACGGCCTTTGGGGACTTTTACTTCTATGCGGTCATAGTTTTGCTTAACATACTTTGCAGTAGCCTTCTGTTGTGCTTTGCTGGTCGACATATAAAAACGCACCTCCTCCATTATGCCATAATTATAGCGCAATTATCTATTGTCGTCCATATAAAATATAAACAATATATTGTCGTCAATATTGTTTGATATGTCTATTGATATATTGTCGTCCATATATTATAATATAATCACAGCAAAGGAGAAAACAAAAACTCCCGAGCTGGGAGCCAACAGGCGGCACGGTTGTTCCTCCGTGGGAGGTGATACCGTGGAGATCGTACTTGCATTGTACATCATCTTTTTAACGGTTCTCGTCCTTAAAAAGAAATAACCGCCCTTAGCAAAAGAGCGGCTTTCCTTACAAGTTCTCGAGATTATGAGGAAGCCGCCCCGTTGCAGCGGGACAGCCGCCTTGTTGGTTTCATTATAGCACACACCGCCGTAAAGTCAAGCGCCGAGGGCAAGACCACCCGACCAAGAGCCGCACCGCGTACCTGTGAGCGAGAGCAATAGACACGCAAGCGGGCGGCTGGCACAACTCCCTGAGACAGGTTGCAGGCAGCCCATTACCTGCCGCACGCGGTTTGCACCGATAATGACCGCCGGAACAGCCCACCGAAACGGGCAGCAGCCCAAAGGGAACGAAAACCCTTGAAGCTCGCAACCATATACCTGTGAGCCGAGGACGGCAATAGGCACGAAGATGGCGCGAGCGGGCGCGAAAATGCGCTGTATGCCATTTTCAAGGCATAGACACAAAAGACCACGTCAAAGCCACCAAAGCGCACACAGCGCTATTTTGGGCGAAAGCCAAAGGAGGAATCACGATGGACAAAACCGAGTTAAACAGCAAGGTCAAAGACCTGCGCGAGCTGCGCCGCATGTCGGAGGAGATCGCCGCCGAGATCGAGGCCATCACCGACACGATCAAGCGGGAAATGACCGCCCAGGGCGTGGACATGCTGGCCGGTGACGACTGGAAAGCCACATGGAAGCAGGTGCAGTCCGCACGGTTTGACAGCAGGGCTTTTAAGGTCGCCATGCCCGACCTTTACGAACGGTTCACCCGCTCGGCTGAGACAAGGCGGTTTGTACTCGCATGAGAAAGCCCCTTACCCCAGCCGACCAAAGCAAGGTAAGGAGCCTGCAAGAATAACCACCATAGGATTGTATCGCTTTCAGAAAGGAGTGAGAGCTAAGTGGAGAAAGATCAGACGATCACCGAGTTTATCGGCAATGCCCGGCATAACTCATTGCTGCTCAAACAGATTATTGCAGCAGTGTACGGTACATGCGAGGAAAATATCACAATCCACGTTCAAATCGAAACAAAATAAGTAAGATGGTTGAAATAACTTTACCAAGGGAGCGTGAAAACAGTGTTAACAGATGAATTATACCTTTTGTGGTCAAGCATAGACAAGCAGCCCGTACCGTCGGTGCAGAGGGCTACTGACGCGCTGTTTGGATGCCTTGCGAAGCGGCTCCCCTCCGATTTGTATAATCAGGCTGAAAGTCTGATTGGGGATTATGCTGGCGCACTGGAACGGCATGCGTTTATTTCCGGCCTTGGATTTTGCGCTGTGATTGAACAGGAGGCAAGCCATGCAGCAAAGGCGGGAATACTGTGCAGATCATAAAAAGCATAGCGTGCTTCTGCCTGCTCGCGTTCGTTATCAACGCCCCGATACTGGCGCTTGTACTGGGACTATAACAGGAGGTACACACCGATGAATGAACGGATACAGGAACAATACGAGTTGTGGACACAATCAGAGCTATACCCCGTCGAAGGCGAAGCCGAAAGGCATCTGCATGACCTTCTGGGCGATGATACCACCCTGACCGACATGGCAAACGCCGCCGCAGTCGAGATACAGGAAGCAGCTTTCGCAGGCGGCTTTGCGTGGGCAGTCGCATTACACGACGCGGCAATAGAGGCCGCACAGGTCACAGCGCCACGATTGCTACATATCACAGAAACGCTCAAGAACAGGCGGGACGCGCTATTAGCCGAGGCAGAGCGCACCCAAAACAGCGCTCATTTTGACCGGTGCAGCGCCGCGGCCGAAGCCTACGGACACGCATACCGGATGATTGTGCCGATGGAGAAGGAGCCAAACCCGCACGGGTAAGGTTCCTTTTCTCATGTGTGCATGAAATATTCTTTTATCCTGACACTCAAAGCGACAGCGGCTACGAAGAGCATTTGACACTTTTCAAGGCTCGGCATACTCCCCTTCCCTGTAATTTCCCATAGAGTTGGAAAGAGTTACCCAGCCGACCGATCAAAACCCAAACGGCCACACACAAGGGAGGGGGGGCATTTTTATGGTTTCACTTTCTCACATTTTATGCAGTTTTAGCAGGCTGTTAAAAACTCAAGTTTTCACAAGCAGCACGAATATCCTTTCTTTCCACCCGCTTGTGGTCAAAAGCAATCTCATTTACTTTTCCCGTGCGCGCGTAAATATCTCTTTTGTCCTGCCCCCCGTGCCGAGTTCAGGCGGTGGAACCTGGGGTGTTTTTTCGACGGGGGTGTTCGCGCTATCACAACTCCCTGCGATAACACAAGTTTCCCCAAGTCTTTTTAGAGCCTCCAAAATCTCCGGATACCTCACAGTAGCCCCTTTCCTTCAAGGCGAATGATTGTCCTCTCTTCGACGCTGCCGCCGCTGTTCCACGCTGCCCAGCCCGTACCGTGATAAGCGCCCTCGCTGACGATCTGCTCCCTGTACTGTTCCAGCCTGCGGATGTTCTGTGGGCTTCTCAGCCTGCGCAGGCCCTTGTATTCCAGCTTGCGGGCATACTCAGCATTACATCCCAGTCTGTCCCCTGCTTCTGCCAGTGTCAGTCCGTCATAATAGCGATACCGGATCGCTGCGGCCTGTTCCTGTTCGAGCGCATCAAGGCACTTGTCCAAAGCGGCGTGAAGCTGCTCGATATAAAACTGCTCCTCTGCATCCTCGTAAGCGTCCGTTGGGTCTGGTACAAGCTCGCCGCGGGCAGTCTCGCTTCCATCCTCGCCGCGTACAGGCTCGTCAAGGCTGACGCTTTTCCCGAGCGGGTCGTGCTTCTGCCGCTCCGTGCGCCAGCCGACCATATCAAAGAAAACCTGCCTGACCGGATACTTAAGAAACGACGCGAACAGAACGCCCCGTTCCGGCTCGTACAGCCGCACAGCGAGCGCGACCGCAAGGAAGAAGGATTGTTCCACGTCCTCCCATGTTACGCCCATAGCAGCCATCCTCGCGCCTGCCTTGCGTGCCAGTTCGCGGAATATGGATGCGAGCACCCCGCGATTCTGCTCCCATAGCTGCGCCAGCGCGTCCCTGTCGCCTGTCTTGGCACGCGCGGCCAGTTCTTCATTTGTCATTGCGCATGACCTCCCGCTCGTGGTAGAATAAGACCACAAAGCAAGATCGAGCGGGAGAGCGGCAGGCCGTGCAGGGGCTTGCCGCTTTTTTATGTGCGAGATCGCGCGGCTTTTTGCAAAATTTCGCGCGCGTGTAATGTCCACACGATCAGCGGAACGGGAGCACACGGCCGGTCGGGCGCGCCATTTCCTGTTTGCTGCTCTGTGCTGTTTTCCTGTCCCGAAACCGCCGTTCTGCACAAGCTGGGCAGTAAACAGCCGTACCGAACAAGTCAGCTTCACCGCCAGCTAAAAGCTCATGCAGGTCAACGGCATGCTCCTTGCCGCATATTGGGCAAGTGGTGAAAACATTATCATCGCCGATGTTCAGTTTTTCTTCTTTGTGCTTTAGATAAAACATTGCTATCGCTCCTTTTTTTATGTGTGAGATTTCGTGACTTTTTGTGATATTTCGCGCGCGTAATCTGTACTAAGTCGAACAGATCAGGCCAGCGATCCCTTCAAGTTCTCTGAGCTGTATACCCTCGCAACGAATTTAGAATCATCCAGCGCGCTTTGCATACCGCATCCAGCATCCTCGCAAAGCAGGGCAAACAAGTACCGCAGCAACGCCCGCTTTTCTGCCGCCATCAGGCGCGGGTATTCCTGCACCTTGCCCAGCATCGGCTCGGCTTCCGTCCTGTCGATTTCGCCGGACTTGTACCCTGCATAGATACGGCGGGCGGCGATGTATTGCAGGCGCTCGGTCTTGTTCAGGCCGTCAGGTATGGGGTGATCGTGGTAGGCGCGCTTTTTCAATTCCTCAAAGGTCATTCTTGATACCCTCCTTTCACTGGGATAAATCGTCCTGTCTGTAGGTTGAAGCCCAGTTCAAAGGCCGCTGTCCCCGCGTGCCGGTTTTTCGCGATCTGTGTTGAAACAAAGACCAGATCGCCGCGTTCGCTTTCCTTGCCGTACATATCCGGCCGGTGCATCAGCAAGACCGCGTCCGCATCCTGCTCTATCGCGCCGCTGTCCCGCAGGTCGGCAAGACCGGGGGTTTTATCCGCCCGCTGTTCACTGGCGCGGTTAAGCTGCGCAAGGCATAGGACCGGTACTTTGAGCGAACGGGCAAGGGTTTTCAGACTGTTCGAGATGGCGGTGATTTCTTCATACCGGCTTGACCGGCTTCGTTCAGGCCGCAGCAGGCCGAGATAATCGACCACGACCAACGACAGCCCTTTGACCTTGCGCGCCATAGACCGCACATCAAGCACGGAACACCCCTCTTTGCCATTGGCATACAGCGGCAGGCGTGACAGTCCAACGTTTGCGGCCTGTACGCGCTGCCATTCCTCGGCAGATAGATTTTCGTCCAACAGCAGTCGGGTCGCGGATATTCCCGTTCGGCTTGATAACCGCCGTGCTTGAAGCTGGGAAACATCCATTTCCAATGACACGAACAGCACCGCGCCGCCGTGCTCCGCAACATTGCCCGCGATCTGCAAAGCTAAAGCCGTCTTACCACAGCCAGGGCGCGCCGCCAATATATAAAACCCGCTCGGAAGCATACCGCCGCCTAACGTGTCGTCAATCGACTGCAAGCCGGTTTTGACGATCTTCCCGCTTATCTGATCTCGGAAATCGTAAAAAGCTGATGCAATATCAAGTCCGGTCAAAAGCTGTCCGCTGTCCCGCTCGTCCAGCGCAGCGATCCGCTTTTCGGTTTCCGCGATCAGCGTTTCGGGTTCATCGCCGTTCAGTGCGCCGTCCTCCAGCAGTTTGCCGATAGTTGCCAGCTCGCGGCGGCGCGCTGCTTTCTTGACAAGCTCGATAGAACGGTCTAAATCGCGCTCTGCGCATGCGACTTCCATGCAGCCAAACAAGGCGGTACGATCTACGCCCGCGTCTGCAATCTCTACTGCGTTAGGCGGTTCCTTGCCGTCCAGATCAAACCGCCGCGCTATGTCATAGGCTTCGCGGTTGAAATCAGAATACAGATCATCCCTGTGCAGCTTGTCCAGCACCACCCGCCACAGGGCAGGGTCAACCAGACAAGCCCCGATCACCGCGTTTTCGGCGGTTAGAAAATTATCGTTCAGCAAAACTGCGCCACCTCGTTCCCATTCTCGTCAATGAATGTTTTCAGCTTCGGCACACTCGGCCTTGTCGCCGTAGTGTTAGCTGGCGGCTCATCCTCCCAGCGCCGGCCGTTTATGTAGGTGCTGGCGAGCGGGATAAACCGACCGCCGTCCTTCGTCCAGTCTGCCGACCTCGTTTGCCACTCCAACGCTGCAAGAATTTGGTCAAGCAGGGCTTGGTCTGGCCTGAGCTTGTCAAATGCTTTTTGTGCCTTGGCCTTATCCTGCTTCTTGGGGTACGCTTTCCAAAATTGCGCAAATGCGCATGTGTATTCATTCTTATTAGTCTTTTTATTATTATGTGTCGCGTTTTCACGACGGGTCCCGTTGTGTTTTTGCAACGGGTCTGTTGCGTTTTCACTACTGCCCGTTGCATTTTCACAACTGGTGGTAGCGTTTTCGCAACAGGGTATCAAAACTCGTCCATTATTCCCCGGTTTGCGGTACTCCGTTCGCACATACCCAGCCGAAATCAGTTCTTTGATAGCCGCTATAACTCGCGTCCGGTCTTTCCGATATTCGTTTGCGAAAAATGTGTTACTCGCCCAACATTCACCAGAATCGCTTGCGAGTGCTGCTATGTCGCCATAAAGCAGCCGTGCCAGTAGTGATAGGCTGCTATCCGTGCGCACCTGCGCAGGAATAATTGTGTAGTAGTCTGACAAGTGCGCTCACCGCCTTACAGCCGCATTTGTCCGGTCATTCCGTCCAGTGCATCCAGTGCGCTTTCCATAGAGCGGCGGGTATTCTTGGCACGGTTCGACAAGGTGCGGATAAACTCCCTGATCTCTGTCTCGTTGGCGGGCAAAAAATAGCCGCCGCCCTCTGTACAGGTGGATAGGATAACCGCGCCTGCCTGCCGCTCCCGCTCGATCGCTTTTTGAAGCTCGCGCACAGTGTCAAAGCCGAGTATTTCAGCAAGCGTCTTGCTGGGGATGGCGTTCTCCTTGCCCGTAGGAAGATAGTCTGTAATCTTCAAATTACACCACCCGCCTTTCGTTGATGCGCCGGATGCCCTGCGCCTGTTCGGGCTTGCCCTCTGGCGGCCTCTCCAAGTAGTTAATAAGCGCATCCAGATTGACCAGACGGCGGTTTCCGTTACCGACTGGAACGGACGGCACAGCGCCGGTATGTATCAGGCGGCGTATTAGCTTTAAGCTGACCTGCGTTTCAGGATCAGCTTTGCGCAATTCCTCCAAGGCCTGCGCTGGAAATCTCATGCGAGCGGCCATTAGACCGCCTCCCTCTGCGTAGACAATTCCGCAATAATAGTGCGGATGCGTGCTTTTTCTTCGTCCGGCAGTTCATGCCGCAGCTTGCGACTGAAATTGCCGTCATTGATGCCGAGCGCATCCGCAATCTGCCATAGATACAGCCCAGCGGTTTTGATTTCAGAACGAATGTCAGTATTTTTCACTTTTATAACCTCCTTTGTTGTTGACTGCATTTGTTGTTTGTGATATTATAATACCACACAAACCGAGATTGTTCAACTGATGCAGAAATATTTCCACAGTTATACACAAATGCAGAACGGAGTGCGTGTTTATGAGTGCAAATGCAGATAAAAAACCAAAAATGCCAATCTTTAGAGATAGGCTGGATAAGTTGCGAGGTGATATGTCTTATAGCGAATTTGCCGAAAAATTAGGAATATCGCGTGCTACTATGGGATTTTACCTTGCTGGTAATCGAGTTCCAAACGCTGTTGATTTGAAGAAAATTGCAGAACGATGTGAGGTTTCTGCCGATTATTTATTGGGTATGTCCGATGCAGCAAAAGCAGAAAACCATGAGATTGGTTATGCCTTGGGACTTTCTGATAAATCGATTTCAAAGTTAAAGCGCTTTGCAGAAAATAAATTCTCCAAGATTGCATTAAATCAAATTCTCGAAAGCGGCAAGATAATTGCTTATATTACGAATTATCTTTTTTCTTTTTTGGAAGATGAGCGAAAAGAAAGCCGATTTCGTTATGTTCCGTTATCCCGCAATTTAGATCGCGGTTATGCAGATATGAATTTAGTAAAATTGATAGAGTTACTCCCCCTATGGAGGAAAGATACAATCAATCAACTAAAAGCGCAGATTCCATTGATAGATAGTTTACTGAAAGAATATGTTGCAAAATTGGCTGATGTAGATATGTGCAAACGTGAATATGTAGAATTTGTTTTGTACGAAGAACCATATATACCCAATCCCGATGATATTCTTCCTGATGACTTCTATGCAAATATTGATTATGAGGATGAATACAGAAAAGAAGAAGAATATGAACGCGAAGAAGCAGAAAGACGAAACGCTATTGGTGAAATACTTGACTTCATAAGCGAAAAAAGAGCGGGGGAAAGATAATGGCGACAATCCAAAAACGCGGCAGTAGCTATAAGATCGTTGTTTCTTGCGGCTATGATCTGAACGGCAAGCAGCTCCGCCGTACCATGACATGGACACCGCCCGAGGGTATGACAAAGCGCCAGACCGAGAAGGAACTTAACCGGCAGGCGACGTTATTTGAGGAAAAATGCCGCAGCGGGCAGGTTCTGGACGGCAATATCAAGTTTGCCGACTTTGCCGAAAAGTGGTTCAGGGACTATGCGGAGAAGCAGCTTAGGCCTACCACGGTCGCCGGATACCGACACTTTATCAAGCGGGTGCTGCCTGCAATCGGTCATATCCGCATGGACAAACTTCGGCCGCATCACTTTATGGCGTTCTATGACAACCTTGCAGAAAGCGGAATACGCGAGGATACGCTATATCGCTGCAAATTGGATTTCAAAACATTCTTGCAGAAAGAGCATATCACCGCTGTACAGTTAGCAGAAAAGGCGGGCATAGGTGTGCGCACGCTTTACGCATTAAACCGCGGTCAAAAGGTCAAAGCAGAGACCGCACAGAAAATAGATGCAGCTTTAAACTGTGCGCAATCCATCTTTGAGCCGGTCGACGGCGACAAGCAATTGACCGGTAACACGGTCGCGCACTATCACAAAATGCTGTCCTCCATGATGTCAACGGCGGTTAAGTGGCAAATCATCTATGATAACCCATGCGCGCGTGTAGACCCGCCCAAGATCGAGCGCAAAGAAGCCGCCTACCTTGACGAGATTCAAGCGCAACGCCTTCTTGATCTACTCGATAACGAGCCGATAACATACCGCACCATGATAACCCTGCTTCTGCATACCGGCCTGCGGCGCGGTGAATTGTGCGGGCTGGAATGGGGAGATATTGACCTTGAACGAGGTTTACTCGATGTGCAGCGCAGTTCCTTATATTTGCCGGAAAAAGGCGTGTTCATGGACGATACAAAGAATAACAGTTCTAAGCGTGTTCTCAAACTTACGCCGGATGCTTTGGTAATGCTCAGGCAATATAAGGCGTGGCAAGGCCGTGAACGTCTCCGTATTGGCGACCAATGGGCAGAAGCGTGGGGCGATCATCCACGCTTATTTACTACATGGAACGGGAAGCCGCTACATCCAGCCACAGTAACAGGGTGGTTCCACGACTTTATTGCTCGGAGCGATTTGCCGCCCGTCTCAATCCATAGCTTGAGACATACAAATGCAACCCTACTGATTGCGGCAGGCACAAACGTCCGTACTGTGTCGGCACACCTTGGACACTCGCAAACATCTACCACAATGAACATTTACTCTCACAGTATCAAATCAGCGGAAGCAGCAGCGGCGGAAGCGCTGCAAAGTGTGCTGACCCGCTCGAAAAAACGGGCATAGAAAAAGGGCGTTCCCATCAACGGGAACGCCTGATTTTTAACCCATAAACACCAAATAAACACCAATACCGTTTTTGCAAAAAACAAAAATCCGCAAAAAGTTATAAAAAGACCGCCAATTCTTACAAATCAGCGGTCTTAAATGGTCCGAGTGACAGGACTTGAACCTGCGGCCTCTTGACCCCCAGTCAAGCACGCTACCAACTGCGCTACACCCGGATATTTTGGCAAGGCGCTAAACCTTGCCAAAATAGAATATCAAATTTCCACCCTGTTGTCAAGGGCTTTCCACATTTTGCACGCAAACTTTTCTCTTAAAGCGTGACTTTATGGAACGTTTTTTTACCCTTTTTGATAATGCACGCCTGTTCAAAGGCACTTTTTCCGAGCATCTGCCTGAAATCCTCGACCTTTTCACCGTTCACCGACACGCCGCCGCCCTGCACGAGCTTGCGCGCCTCTCCATTCGAGCCTGCAAGGCCACACTTGACGAGCAGCGTCAGCACGCCGATCCGGCCGTTCTCAAAGTCCCTATCCGTCAGCACGGTGGTCGGCATATTTTCACTCGTGCCGCCGCCGACAAAAATGCTTTTTGCTGCTTCCATCGCCTTGTCGGCCTCTTCCTTGCCATGCACCAGCTCGGTCAACTCATACGCAAGGATCTCTTTCGCCCGGTTGAGCTGCGCGCCCTCCCAGCGGTCCATCTCCTCGATCTGATCCATAGGCAGGAACGTCAGCATACGAATGCACTTGAGCACATCCGCATCGTCCACGTTGCGCCAGTACTGGAAAAAGTCGTAGGGAGAGGTCTTATTGGGGTCGAGCCATACCGCGCCGGACGCGGTCTTGCCCATTTTCTTGCCCTCGGAATTGAGGAGCAGCGTAATCGTCATGGCATGCGCATCCTTGCCCAGCTTTCGGCGGATCAGCTCGGTGCCGCCCAGCATGTTCGACCACTGATCGTTGCCGCCGAACTGCATGTTGCAGCCGTAGTGCTGGAACAGATAGTAAAAGTCGTAGGACTGCATAATCATATAGTTGAATTCAAGGAAGCTGAGCCCTTTTTCCATGCGCTGCTTGTAGCACTCCGCACGCAGCATATTGTTGACCGAAAAGCATGCGCCAACCTCGCGCAGCAAATCGATATAGTTCAGGCCGAGCAGCCAGTCCGCGTTGTTGACCATCTGCGCCTTGCCCTCGCCGAATTCGATAAAACGCTCCATCTGCTTTTTGAAGCAGTCGCAGTTGTGCTGGATGGTTTCAGGTGTCATCATCGAGCGCATGTCCGAGCGGCCGGAGGGGTCGCCGATATAACCTGTGCCGCCGCCGACCAGTGCGATCGGCTTGTTGCCAGCCATCTGCAGACGCTTCATCAGACACAGCGCCATAAAATGCCCGACGTGCAGGCTGTCCGCCGTAGGGTCGAAGCCGATGTAAAACGTCGCCTTGCCCTCGTTGATCATTTTACTGATCTCTTCCTCATTGGTCACCTGGGCGATGAGGCCGCGCGCCTTGAGCTCTTCATATAAAGTCATGGATGTTTTTCGTCCTTTCTGAGATAATATCACCGCGCAACATCTGCCGTTTGTCAGGGCGCGCGCTCCTTCAGGTTCTCATGAATAATGACCACTGCAATTTCTATCCTCTCTGATATTCCGCCGCTTTCTGCAAAAGCTCCCTCGCGTTCTGCAGCGACAGCTCTGTGATGGTTTCGCCCGACAGCATGCGCGCGATCTCACGGGCGCGCGACGGTTCATCCATGGGCTGCACATCGGTATAGCTTCTTTCCCCACGCACGGATTTGGAAATCAGCAGGTGATGATCCCCCATCGCCGCGATCTGCGGCAGGTGGGTAACGCAAAGCGTCTGCTTCTGCCGCCCGATATCGGACAGCTTGTACGCGATCTGCTGCGCCGCATGGCCTGAAACGCCGGTATCGATCTCGTCAAAAATCAGCATACCAACATCCTCACCCGCCGTCAAGACGTTTTTGAGCGCCAGCATAATCCGGCTCAGTTCGCCGCCCGACGCGACCTTGGACAGCGGCTTTTCCGGCTCGCCGGGGTTGACCGATATCTCAAACGTCACCGTGTCGAACCCGTGCGCGGAGAGCTTGGCTCCCGTATGCACCGCGATGCGCAGCCTCACCTTTTCCATATCGAGCGCCGCCAGCTCGCGGACGATCTCCGCCTCCAGCCGCTTTGCTGCGGCGCGGCGCGCCTCGCCCAGCCGGGCGGCGAGCGCCTTTGCTTCCGCCAGTTCTTCCTTGTACTGCGCGCGCAGCCCCTCGCGCCGGTTGTCCGAATCCTGCAACGTTTCCAGCTCCACCGCAATCCGGTCGCGGTATGCCAGCACCTCAGCAACCGTACCGCCGTATTTCTGTTTCAGGCGATAGATCAGGTCGAGCCGCTGCTCCACCCATTCCCGTTCCGTCGGTGAAAAATCAAGGGTATCGCTTCGTCCGGAAACGCTGTCGCGCAGGTCCGCCGCGAGCAGCCGCACCTCCTCCGCCTGTTCGGCCAGCCCGTCGAACGCCCCCGACACCTCGCGCAGGCCGGCAAGCGCCCCCGCCGCCTGGTCGAGCAGCGCGCACGCGCCGCCGGCGTCGTCATCTCCGTTCAGGGCGCGCCGCGCCTGCTCCAGCGCGCCCGCAATTTTCCCCGCATGGTCGAAATACGCCTTGCGCTGCGCGAGCATCTCCTCCTCGTCCGGCCGGAGCGCGGCCTGCTCGATTTCCTCCTTGTGGAACGTGAGCATATCGATGCGCTGCAGGCGCTCCTGCTCGCCGGTCTCCAACGCAGTGATCTCGCGCCGCAGCGCAAGCAGCGCCTGATACCGCGGGCGGTATTGATCCAGCAGGGCGCCGTTCCCCGCATACCCGTCCAGATAATCGATGTGATACTGCTCGTCCAGCAGCTTCTGGCCGTCGTTCTGCCCGTGAATATCGATCAGGTACGGCGCGAGCTGGCGCAGCACCGCAGCCGCGACCGGCTTCATGTTCACCCTGCAGGTGCTTTTCCCGTCCGCTGTCAACTGGCGCTGGATATGCAGCGTATCCGGCTCCTCGCCGGTCAGGGCAAGCTCGTCCAGCAGTCCGTGCAGCGCCGGCGACAGGCCGGTAAACACGGCGCTGACAAAGCCCTTCTGCGCACCGGTGCGCACCAGGTCGCGGCTGACGCGCCGGCCGAGCACCGCGCCGATCGAATCGATCACGATCGACTTGCCCGCGCCAGTCTCGCCGGACAGCACGGTCAGCCCGTCCTCCAGCTCAATATCCGCCTGCTCGATAACCGCTATATTCTCAATGTGGAGCAACTGCAGCATCGCCGCTTCCCTCCGTCACTTCAGGATGTCATGCGCCTGCCGGCAGAACCGGTCGGCGCTGTCGTTGTCGCGCATGACAACGAACACCGTGTCGTCGCCGCCGAGCGTGCCGATTACATCCGAGGCGCGCATCGCGTCGATCGCCATGGCTGCCGCCTGCCCCAGGCCGGGCAGCGTCTTAATAACCACCATATTCTGCGCCGCGTTGATCTCGGTCACACATTCGCGGAAAATGTTGCGTAGCCGGGTTGTAAAGCTGTCCGCCGCGCCGGCGGCCGCGGCCGAATACTTGTATTTCCCCGTTTCCGCGGACAGGGTCTTGATCAGGCGCAGCTCCTTGATATCGCGGGACACGGTGGCCTGTGTCGTGCTGTAACCCAATGCGCGCAAGTGGTCGGTCAGCTCCTCCTGCGTCTCAATATCGAACCGGTCGATCAGGTCAAGTATTTTCGCCTGTCTTTGAAACTTCATGCTCCGCGCCTCCCTCTTCAGAATTCAGAGTTTTTGCTGCAATATCTTGTAAAAGCTGTCTCCCTTGAGCCGCACCAGCCGGCTGCGCAGCGCGGAGCGCGTGATCTCCACCACATCGTCCGGCCGGATGGCGAAGCCCTGTCCGCCGTCGACCGAAAGGAACACCTCGCTGCCGCCCTCGCATGCTGCGCGGATGGAGATACGGCGTTCGGGCGCGAATACAAACGACTTGGCCGCCAGCGCGTGGGCGCAGATCGGAATGACCGCCATATTCTCCGCGCTCGGTTCGATCACCGGCCCGCCTGCGGACAGGCCGTACGCGGTCGAGCCGGTCGGCGTAGCCACGATCACACCGTCCCCGCTGAAGCCGGTAACGTCCTCCTCATCCGCCGCAATGCGCACCCGAACCACCCGAAACGCGGTTCCCTTGGCGACCACGATGTCGTTGAGCGCATCGTCCTCATACACCGCGCGGCCGCCGCGGCGCACCACGGCGTGCAGCATCATGCGGCTGTCAATCGAATACTCGCCCGTGAAAAGCTTTTCCATCCGGCCCAGCTCGTCCGGCTCCAGTTCGGTCATGAACCCGATATGGCCGACGTTGACGCCCAGGAGTGGCAGCTCCTGCTGCGCCGCGGCGCGCGCCAAGCGCAGCATGGTGCCGTCACCGCCCAGAACGACCGCCAGCTCCGCAAGCCGGACGCCCGCATCCGTTTCAACGTATTCCACATCGTCCAGCCCCAGTGGCGCCGACCGCATCTGGAGCGGCAGCATCAGGTGGACGCCGTCGCGCCGGAGCTGTCCACAGACCTTGGGCAGCAGGACGTGCGCCCCCTCCTTGCGCATATTGGGATAGATGAAAAAACTTTTCATGATCGTATCAGCCATCCAATTCCGCATGCGCCTGGCGCACGACTTCCTTCAGATCGGGTACGCTTTCCACACCCCGCTTCGCCAGATACCCCAAAAACTCGATGTTCCCTTCCGGCCCCTTGATCGGGGAAAACGTCACATCCTGCACCGCAAAGCCCGCTTCGCGCGCGTTTTCCACAAACCGTTCCAGCACCTCAAGATGGATCTCCGGCTCGCGCACAACGCCCTTTTTCCCGACCTTGCCCCTCCCTGCCTCGAACTGCGGCTTGATCAGGCAGGCGACGCGCCCGTCCTCTGTCAGCAGGCTGGCAACCACGGGCAGGACCAGCTTCAGAGAAATGAACGAAACGTCGATCACACAGAGCGCCGGAGACTCCTCCAGCATGTCCGGCGTGACATATCGAATATTCGTCCGCTCCATACATTTAACGCGCGGGTCCTGCCGCAGGCTCCAAGCCAGTTGGCCATAGCCCACGTCGATCGAATACACCTTGGCGGCCCCGCGCCGCAGCAAGCAGTCGGTGAAGCCGCCGGTCGACGCGCCCACGTCCATCACGGTCAGCCCCGCCGGATCGATTTGAAAATGCGCCAGTGCCTTTTCAATCTTTTTCCCGCCGCGCGACACGAATGCGTTCTCATTGCCGCGCACCTCAAGCACGGCGTTTTCGTCCACCATGTCGCCCGCCTTGCCGGCCTTTTGGCCCGCGATATAGACGATGCCCTCCATGACCGCCGTTTTTGCACGCTCGCGCGAGGGGAAAAGCCCCTTTTCAAACAGCAGTACGTCCAGTCGTTTCTTAGCCAAGCCCGTTCCCCCCTGCTTTCCGCTTTTCCGTTATATAGTCCGCCACGCTCTCCGCGTCGATGCCGCAGACGCGGTAAATATCAGACACGCTTCCATGCGGCAGAAAGCGGTCGCCCGTGTTGAGCAGATCCAGCCGCCCTCTGTGGATCTGCGCCATCGTTTCCCCAAGGCCGCCGCTCTGCACAACGTCCTCCAGCACGACGCACCAGTCCGCCTGTTCGGAGATGCGGCCGAGCTGCTCCTTGAGCGCCCCGTCGATCCGGTTGACCTTCCATACCTGCGTGCGAAGCCCACGTTCCTCCAGCAGCCGCGCCGCCGCCAACGCCTCGTTCACCAGAATGCCGTGGGTCAGCAGTACGGCATCCGGCCGCTCCGCCTCGCGCACGCACGCCGCCGGCTCCGCCGACGTATCCCTCTGGAACGCACCCTCCGCGCCGCGCGGGTAGCGGATGGCGATCGGTCCTTCCTCATGGTAGAGCGCGTCCGAAAGCATGCTGCGCAGCTCGGCGAAATTCGAGGGACAGAATATCTTCATCCCCGGGATGGCCCGCAGGAACGCGACGTCCAGCACGCCGTTATGAGTCGCGCCATCCGCGCCCACAATGCCCGCGCGGTCCACACAGAACACCACATGCAGGCCGGAGATGGCCACGTCGTGAATCAACTGGTCATACGCGCGCTGCAGGAACGTGGAGTATATCGCAACGACCGGCAGCAGCCCCTGCGCCGACATGCCGGCCGCCATCGCCGCTGCATGCTCCTCCGCAATGCCGACGTCGAAAAAGCGAGTCGGAAACCGGAACGCGAATGGTCCCAGACCAGTACCCGAAGGCATTGCCGCCGTGATCGCGCAGATGCGTCCGTCCTTTTCCGCAAAGGAGCAAAGCTCCTTTCCGAAAAAAGTGGAAAAATCCATTTCCCCGGCCGCTTCGAAGCGGCCGGTCAGCGGGTCAAAGCTGGAA
The DNA here is from genome assembly GCF_014287995.1 of Agathobaculum faecis. Taxonomy (NCBI): domain Bacteria; kingdom Bacillati; phylum Bacillota; class Clostridia; order Eubacteriales; family Butyricicoccaceae; genus Agathobaculum; species Agathobaculum faecis. The sequence continues at coordinate 58,440 of NZ_JACOPL010000009.1, read as the reverse complement.
ACGCCGTGATATTTTTCCGGCTCCTGCTCGCTCGGCGCGTAGCCGCGCCCCTTTTGCGTCATTACATGCAGCAGCACGGGTTTTTTCATTTTTTTCGCCTGTGCGAGCAGCTCGCACACGCTTTTCAGATCGTGTCCGTCCACCGGACCGAGATAGGTAAACCCCATCTGTTCAAACAGCGAGGTGGGCAGCACAAAGCGTTTGACGCGCGCCTTCGCGCGCGAAATCGCCCGCGACACCGCCGCGCCGCCCGGAATCCGCGCCAGCCGTTCTTTCACACGGGCCTTGGCGTGCAGGTACCGCGGGCTGACGCGCAGACGCGACAAATGTCGGCTAAGCCCGCCGACATTCTGCGCAATGGACATATTGTTATCGTTGAGCACTACCAGCAGCGGCTCGCCCGACGTTCCGGCGCTGTTAAGCGCTTCGTACGCCATACCGCCGGTCATCGCGCCGTCGCCGATCACCGCGACCACATGGTACTTCTGGTTTCTGATTGTGCGCGCGTGCGCCATGCCGAGCGCGACAGAAACCGAGTTGGAGGCGTGTCCGGTCACACAGGGGTCGGTATCGCTTTCCTCCGGCCGCATAAAGCCGCTGAGCCCGCCGTACTGCCGCAGGGTACCAAAACGGTCCCGCCGGCCGGTCAGTATCTTATGGACGTAGCTCTGGTGGCCCACATCATAGATGATACGGTCGCGCGAGGAATCAAACTCGCGCTCCAGCGCCACCGCCAGCTCGACCACGCCCAGATTGGACGCAAGATGCCCGCCCGTTTTGGAAACCGAGTCCACAATGAATTCCCGCAGGGAGGCGCAGAGCACGCTCAGCGAGTCATAGGAAAGCCCGCGCAGATCGGCTGGGCCTGTGATGGTATCTAAAATTCCGTATCGCTTCATCCATCCTTCTCCCATTGTGAAGGTCTTATGATTTCTTGCTGTCGAATGAAACCGGCAGCAGCGACAGCACACGGCCGCAAAGCGCCAGCACCTTGCTGCTGAACGCAATCGCGACACCCTTGCCCGCCGCCTTGCCGCCGATCGTCATGGCGGAGATCATGCCGGTAACCAGCAGGGAGACCGCCACGACCATTGCCGCATGCATCCCCACGGTGATATTGGCTACGATCAACGCGCCGGTCGCGCCTGAAATGATGCCGCAGATATCGCCAACCACGTCGTTGCAGATGCTCGACACCTTTTCCGCGTTGCGCGACATCCAAACCGCCTCCCGCGCGCCCCGCACCTTGTGCGCGGCCATGGAATGAAATTCCTTTTCGGTCGCCGAGGTTGCGGCAACGCCGATCATATCAAACAGAATGCCCAGCGCGATGAACAAAAACAGCACAGCAAACGACAAAACCGTATTCGCATTGCTGAGCGCTTCGTTCGACACGTAGGACATCACCACGGACAGCAGGAAGCTGGCGCAGGTGATCGTCGCCACCCAGCGCGTATTGATCAGCCGCGGCTTCTGCTGCGGCTGCGCTTTTTTCTTCTGTTTATCGGACGCTTCCAATCCCACTACTCCTTAATTAAAAAGCCGGTTCCGGCTTGCAACTTGTTTGATAAAAGTGGCGGCAGATCGAGTAAATCTTGCGGCTTGAGGTTCGGTTGGCTTTCCCCGCGGACTGCCACGCGTCGCCGTCGTGGGGGTTTCCCATTAAAGTCCGTGCCGGGATGTTGCCATCACCGGGACCGAATTGCCACTGAGTCCGCACTGCAATCCTCGATCTGCCTCTTTGCGAACAGCCTAGGTGATTTCCACTGCAGGCAACACGATTCTTAGCCTCTTTTGCAGACATGGTTTCAACCGTCAATTCCCGCGGCGTTCCTGGCCGGGAAACCGCGGGCGGATACGCTATCCACCATGGCCACGCAAGGCAGGCTACACTGCACACAGCGTTTTGCTCGTGTGCGCCGCCCATTTTCCCGCCCCCCAAAAGAGGGCGGGCGGGAGAACACGCACAGTCACGCCGCACCGCAATACAGGTTTCATCCTGCACCGTAGAACATCCATCAATCAAAGCGATGCTATAGGTGTCCCACGCATACAGGTCTCCACGGCGAGAGGGTCGGTACTTCATGCCATTGAAGCGCGCCCGCAAGCCTTAACCTCCAGCATCCACCCCAAACTGGGCGTAAGAAGCAAACACCAGAGACTTCATCGATATGCCCTTCTACGGATTTTTAGGCCCGTCCTGGGAATCGTATGCGCTGACTAGGATACTGCGCCACTTATTTGTTATTTTAACACATACACAGCTCTTATTCAAGAAAACCGCATAAAAATTCACATTTAGTTTGCCCTGCCCGTCAGGCTTCGCGCAAGCTCGGTCAAAAAGCCGTTCCCCGGAAGCCCGTCGAGCGCCGCCACCGCTTCCCCGGTCAGCCGGTCCGCGAGCGCGCGGCACGCCTCCAGCCCAAGCAGAGCGGGAAAGGTCGATTTTTCATCCCGCGCGTCCTTGCCGGTCGTTTTACCGAGCGTCCGCGCATCACCCTCGATATCCAGGATATCGTCCTGAATCTGGAACGCCAGCCCGAGCTTTTCGCCGTATTCGCGCGCCGCTTCCAGCGTGCGCGCGTCGGTGCAGCCCGCCGCCGTGCAGCCCAGCTCGCACGCGGCGCGCAGCAGGCACCCTGTCTTGAGGCTTTGCAGCAGGTTCAGCGCGTCGAGCGATATCCGGCGGTGCTCCGCCCCCAGGTCGAGCACCTGTCCCGCAATCATGCCATTCATACCCGCCTCGCGTCCCAGAATGCGCACGCACCGCAACACGGCTTCCGCGTCAAGCCCCTTCGCGGCGGCGGCGGTTTCAAACGCAGCGGTCAGCAGCCCGTCGCCCGCAAGGACGGCGGTTGCCTCGTCAAACGCCTTATGGCAGGTCGGACGCCCGCGGCGCAGGTCGTCGTCATCCATGCAGGGCAGATCGTCGTGGATGAGCGAATAGGTGTGGATCATCTCAAGCGCGCAGGCAAACGGCATCGCCTTGTCCGCTTCTCCGCCGCACAAGCGGCAGAATGCCAGCACGATCACCGGCCGCAGGCGCTTGCCGCCCGCCAGCGCCGAATATTTCGCGGCCTCAAAAATACGGTCGTAGCCCTCGCCCGTTTCGCGGGAAAGGTATTGCGCCAGCGCGGCTTCGATCTGCGCGACATCCGCCTTCATCTGTTCGGAAAACGTCATTTTGCCGCCTCCTCCGCGTCAAAGGGCTGTTCGGTCAGTTCGCCCTGCGCGGTTTCCTGCATCACGGTCACTTTCTGTTCCGCCTTGTCCAGCAGCCTGCCCAGCGCGGCGGACAGCTTCGTCCCCTCCTCGAACAGCTTCATACTCTCGTTCAGCGGCGCCTCGCCCTTTTCCAGCAGGCGGACGATCTCCTCCAGCCGTTCCATCTGGTTTTCAAACGTTTTTTCAGCCATGCTATGATTCCTCCCTGATATCGGTCACGCGGCAGTCCGCCGCGCCTTTGGCAAACCGGATACGCAGCGTATCGCCTGCTTTGAGCGTGCGCGCGTCGCTGACGACCGCGCCGCGCGCCCCTTTCGTCGCGACCGCATAGCCGCGCGCCAGCACGCGCAGCGGGCTGATCGCGTCGAGCGTCGCCACAGCTTGCGTAAAGCGCAGGCGCCGCCTGTGCAGGCCGCCCTGTCCCGCCGTGGCCAAGCGCTGCCGCAGCACGGCCAGCTTCTGCGACTCGCGTCCCAGGCGCGCGGGCAGCGCGGCGCCCAGCCGGTCGGCCATCTGGTCGAGCAGCAGGCGCTTTTCCGCGATATAGTGCGCGGGGGTGCGCAGCGCGAGCCGCTCCTGCAGCCCCGCCAGGCGCTGCCCCTTTGCCTGCAGCAGCTTATGCGCAGCCGTATGCAGCCGCGTATGCAGCGCGCGGACCGAAAGCGCATACTCTGTCCGGTCGGGGACCGCAAGCTCGGCCGCGCCCGATGGCGTCGGCGCGCGCAGGTCGGCCACGAAGTCCGCGATCGTCACGTCCGGCTCGTGGCCGACCGCCGAGATCACAGGTATTTCCGAGGAAAAGATCGCCCGCGCGACGACCTCTTCATTAAACGCCCACAGATCCTCCATCGAACCGCCGCCACGGCCGCACAGGATAACGTCGGCCTCCCCCACCGCGTTGGCAAGCCCAAGCGCGCGGGCGATGCTTTCCGCCGCGCCCTGCCCCTGCACCTGCGCGGGATAGAGCGTGACCTTGGCGAGCGGCCAGCGCCGTCCCAGAATGCGGATCATATCGCGCACAGCCGCACCGGTCGGAGAGGTAACCAGCGCAATGTGCCGCGGGCAGGACGGAATGGGCTTTTTACGGCTCTCGTCAAACAGCCCTTCCGCATACAGCTTGTTTTTCAGCTGCTCAAAGGCCAGATTCAGCGCACCCGCCCCGTCCGGTATGACCTCGGAAAGATAGAGCTGCACCGCGCCCGTGCGCGGGAACGAGCTGACACGCGCCCGCACAATGACCTTCATCCCGTTCTGCAGGCGGAACTTGAGCCGCGCCGCGTCCGACCGGAACAGCACCGCGTTGATGGATGCGCCCTCGTCCTTGAGCGTCAGGTAATGATGGCCGGAGGAATGCGCTTTATAGTTGGAGATCTCGCCCTGCACCAGCAGGCTGCGGTAGCCGGGTACCGCGTCGAGCAGTTCCTTGATCTCGTTGTTCAGTTGGGTTACGGAATAGATGGTGCTCACGTTTTCATCCTTTCATACAGCCGCGAGGCGAGTACGGCCGCGCCGACCGCGTTGTCGCCCGACAATGCCGGCTCAGCGAAATATACCGCGTCCCCGAACGCCTCCCGCATCCGCGCGCGGATGACCTCGCTCGCCATCACGCCGCCCGCGCACAAAATCGGGCCGCCGTACCGCCGCACCGCCTGGTCGGACGCTTTGACGACCGCGTTTGCGACCGTTTCCAGCGCAAAGCGCGCGAGCTGCGCAGGCTCCGCAGCCTTTTGCCTATTTTCCACCTGGTTCTGCATACCGGAAAGGGAAAAGCGGCTATCCGCCACCTTTGGCGCAAAACCCTTTTCCGGCCGCGCCTGCAGCGCCAGCTTGTCCAGCGCCGCACCCGACGGGAATGGCAGGCCGAGCAGCGCGCCGGTCCGGTCGATGAACTGGCCAGCGGCAAGGTCAGTCGTGCCGCCGACGCAGGTGCAGCCCGGCAGTCCATCCTCCCCCTGCCGCACCAGCAGCAGCTCGCTCGTCCCGCCGGACAGGTGCCACGCAAGCAGGCTCCCATCCAACAGGTCGAGCCTGCCCGCGCTCAGCGCGGCCGCCGCGATATGCCCCTGCTGATGCGAGACTGCAAAAAGCGGCACAGATAGCAAATGCGCCGCGCTGCGCGCGACGCTCTCCCCCGCCAGAAAGCAGGGCATATACGAGCCCTCGACCGCGCGCGGGCGGGTGCTCACGCCGATGGCGCGCACTTCTCCTGACGGCAGGGACCCGATCTTCTCATGCAGACGCACGGTATGCTGGAACAGCGCGTCCGACTGACGCAGGCCGATCGCGCCCTCCGGCACGGACAGCAGACCGCCCTCGTTGCGCCACGCGCCCGACGACGCATCATAAACCGCCGCCGAGGTGCGGTAATTCGAGGTGTCGATCCCTAGGAAGCGCTCAGGCATCGGCCGTCTCCAGCGCCGCGGGCTTGTCCGGAAACTCCGCGCGCGCCACCGAGCCGAGTACGCCGTTGACGAACGCGGCCGCTTCGTCCGTATCGTACACCTTCGCCAGCTCGACCGCCTCGTTGATCGCCGCGCCGACCGGCACATCGTCCACATAGCGCATCTCATAGATCGCCAGGCGCAGCACCGCTGAGGTCATGCGCGACAGGCGGTTCAGCTTCCATCCCTTGGAATAGGCTTCGATCGTGCGGTCCAGCTCCTCCAGACTGCCGGCAACGCCCTTGACCACCGACCGGATGTACTGCGTCTGCTGGTCGGACAGCTTGCCCGCATACAGCGCGATATCCCCGCTGATCGAGGCCATGATGCTCTCGTCCAGGCGGTTGTTCAGATTTTCATCCTCAAACTGCTGAAACCCCATCTCAAAAATCAGATGCAGGGCAATCTCTCTCGCTTTTGTTCTGCTCACGGCGGCAAGCTCCTCCTATATTTCTGAATACGACCTATTTTATCCTATTTTCGCCAAAATTTCAAGCCGATATTCCATGAAAAGCGGGAGGATTTGGCAAAACAAAAGCGGCATGGCCGCCGCCATGCCGCTCTCCCTATCCGTTTCAGCCCTGCTCCTGTCCGGCCGCCGGCTCCTCCGCCGCCGGCGCGGGCGCGAACGTCACGCCGCCGACGTGGATATTGACCTCGGTAACTTTGAGGCCGGTCATGGATTCCACCGAAGCTTTGACGTGCTGCTGCACCTGCTTTGCCACATCGCAGATGTTGTGGCCGAACAGCGCAAGGAAGCCAATCTCGATCCGGACCGTCCCTTCCTCGCCGATCTCGATGCGAACGCCCTTGGAAATGTTTTTCTTGCTCAAAAAGCTGACGATATCGCTTGTCAGGCTGGAATACAGTCCGCTTACGCCTTCCGTTTCCGAGGCGGCAAGCGCGGCGATCGAAGCGACAACGTCTTCAGAAATACGAATGCAGCCCTGGTCGTCCTCGGTTGACCAGTACTCCTTATGATCCGCCATACTGTTCACTCTCCTTTTTACGGATTATAACACAGTTTTGGCAAAAAAGAAAGAGAAAATACCGATCAGGCCGCCTCGACAATCTTGATCTGGCCGGCCGACATGCCGGTCTCGGAGATAATGATGTCCTTGATGACCGTAACGTCCTCGGCCTGCAGGCCGCCCTCCGGCGGCGCGACGACCGCGTTTACGCTGTCGTCCCCAATCATCACAACCGCATCCTCGTACCCTTTCGCGCGGATCAGGCTCTCGATGTTCGCCTCGGCCACGGAGTCCTCGGCCAGCGCGGAGATCTGTGCCGCCGCCTCGTCCTTCGCGGTCTGGTCGGCTTCCTCGCTCTCGCTCAGCTCCTTGAGCGTGCTGACCGCCTCATCCCTCGCCTGCTCGCGGGTCAGACGCGAGGCCGCGAAGTAATCCGTCCCGTCCGCCGCGCCTTGCGCGCTTGCCGCCGTGTCCTCCGGATCGGTCTGTTCCGCGACCAGCAGGTCCTCCGGCGCATCGATGTAGCTCCAGTTGAGGTAGACCGCAACGCAAAGCAGCAGCGCGATCACTCCGTATATTGCCCCGCGTTTCTTGATTTTTTTCATGACTGCTCGCCCTCCTGTACATGGTTATTATGTTTTATGTTCCCGCCGCCATTTTCAGAACCGTAACTTTGTCCGAGCCGATGCCGCATACGGTACCGACCGCCTGCGTCACTGCAAGGCGCACCTGCGCGTTGTCCGCGCCGTCGCACAGGACGACCGCGCCACGGAACGTCGGCAGCAGGCTTTTTACCGTCACCGGCTTTTCGCCGTAGCTTCCGTCTGATACAACGGTCAGATCGCTTTCATAGCTTTGTCCTGCGTCGCCGTTCCTCGTCTGGCGGGTGTTCACAGCATATACCGCCTCCTCGGTCTGGTCGAGCGACAGCATCAGTTCCACCCGCCCCACACCCTCGATCGCCGCAAGTTTTTCGTTCAGGTCCTGCTCAAACACGGCCAGGTCGAATCCCGCCGTCTCCGGCTGTCCGGTCTGCGCCGCGGCCTGCTCCTTCCCCCCGCCGAACCACCCACCGGAGGCAAGCAGCAGCATCCCCGCCAGCAGCACGATCAGGACCGCCCGATACCGGTGCGCCAGCGGCCGCAGCTTCTCCCCCAGGTCTTTCAGCCATGCCAGCTCTGGTTTTTTCATCTTGCAATCATCTCCTGCCTTTCCTCCGGCACCCCGCACTCCTCGGTCAGAATCGCGCGCAGCTCTTCCAGGCGCGCCGCGTCCCGCCCGCCGTAATATACGGTCACGCGGTCCACCTGCAAAATCCCGTTTTCATCGTTTGCCATGGTCACATCGACCGTACAGTCGAAGCCCTCTTTTTGCGTGCGCTGCTCCACCATCTCCGCGATGCTGGCCGCGACCGTACTCATGGTGGTCTGGGTGTTTTGCTCCTGGATTGCAGCGATATCCTCCTGAGACGGCACGCCCCAGCCATCCCACGCGGCGGTGCGCAGGCCGGAGAGCGGCTGCAGCAGCGCCAGCAGCATCAGCAGACCCGCCGCAGCCTTGATGATCTCCCGCAGCGCCCCGCCGCCCACCATGCGCAGCGCAACCGCCGAGGCTACGCCCGCCAGTGTGACGCGCATCAAAATTGTCTGAAATAATTCGGTCATATCGGCTTCACCATCGCAACCACATATACCAGCTCCAAATACAAGATCAGGCAGCAGGTGCTGAGCATGCCGAGCAGCAGGCCGAAGCCCGTGCCTACCCCCTCCAAAAGCTGCCGCAGGCTGCCCGAGCACAGCGGCGACAGCACAGCCGCCCCCGCCTTATAGCACAGGTAGCTCGCGCCCGCGCGCAGGAACGGCACCAGGCAGATAGCCGTGACGCACAGCATCCCGAACACGCCGATCGAATTTTTGAGCAGCGACGCGCCGGACAGCACCGTCTCGGTCGCGTCCGAGATCACGCCCCCCACCACAGGCACCGCGCCCGACACGGCAAACTTCGCCGTTTTCAGCGCCATCCTGTCCACGCTGCCCGAAACGCTCCCCGCTATGGTAAGGTATGCGGTAAATAGCGTCAAAATGAGCTTGAGCGCACCCGAGGTCAGGCTCTTGATCCCGTCCGCGAGGCCGCGCAGCATGCCGTTGCCGGTCGCCGCGTCCACTGCGGTGATCGCAAGATACGCACAGGCCGCCGGCACCATCAGCGTATGGATCAGGCGGATAACAAGGTCGAACACCACCATCGTCGCCACCTGCAGCACGGTGGCGGTCGCGGCGCTGCCGCCGGCCGACAGCGCGGCCGCCAGCACCGGCTGCAGCGTGCCGGAAAACAGGCTGATCTGCTCCAGCGTATCGCGGCAGAGCGACAGCACGCCGGAAAAGTCCTGCAGCAACACGGCAGCGCAGCCGAGGGCGCCCGCCATATCGATCCATGCGTCCGCTTCGCCGCCCGCCGCCGCGGAAAAGCCGCGCGCCATCGCGGTGAGCAGGATCACGACCGCTACCCGCGCCAGGCTATGTACCGCGTTCTGCAGCGCGCTGCGGCTGTCCTCCGATACGTTGTCCAGCAGGCGCGCGAGCGAGCCTGCCAGCTCGTCGGCGGTTTCCGGCTGGATGCCGTCCAGATACCCCCGCCGCTCCTCCGGCACCGCGCCGAGAAGCGATTCCCCGCCCGTCTGCCCGATATCCACACCCGATGCCGCCGCTCCGGCGGATACGAGGCAGGCCAGGAGGACGAGCCATACAACGACCAGTTTTTTCATCCATCCGTTTCCTTTCATACCGTCCAGTCGGCCACCAGGCCCAGCACCTGCTCCAGCAGCGGCAGACACAGGGAAAGCGCAAGCACCGCGCCGGCAATCTCCAGCTTGGCGGCAAGCGCGGACTGCCCCGCATCCTTGCACAGCGCGCTCATGACGCGCACCACAACCGCCACGCCCAATGCCTTGCACACCGGCAGATACAGGCTGCCCGTAATGCCGCCCTGCGCCAGCAGCGCGGAAAAGCGCTGCGCCGTGCCGCCGATCGTCTGGAACGCCTGCAGCAGGATCAGCACGCCCGCGGTCAGCGTCAGCAGGAAGGCAATGGCGGGCGCGTCCTTTTTCAGCACGAGCGAAAGCACCAGCGTCAGCAGCGCCAGCCCGCAGGCCGCGGTCAGCCCGTTCAAAAGCCGAACACGCTTTTCATCATCGAAAAGAGCTGGCTGATCTCCTGCACAATCAGCATCAGCACGACGATCAGCCCTGCGAGCGTGGTCATCAGCGCCTGCTCCTCCCGTCCGGAACGCGTCAGGAGCTGTCCAAGGACAGCCACCAGGATGCCAACGGCCGCGATCCGGAAAATCAGATCAACATCCATACTTCCCTCCGTTGTCAGATCAGCACCAAAACGACCAGTATCCCGAGCGCGATGCCGCAGGTGCGGTACAAATTCCCCTTGCTTTGCAGTTCCTCGGCCGCCGCCGCGCGCGCGGCGGACAGGCGCCGGCCAATCTGGTCCAGCCCCGCCGCCTGTTCGGCGGCGTCGTAGCGCCCCAGGTAGTTCGCGGCGTCGCAGAGGATATCGCATTCCGGCGCGCCGAGTCCAGCCTCCGCGCGGTTGTCCCGCAGATTGACGCGCCACAGATAGCTGAGCGAAAGCCCGTTCTGCTCGCGCAAGCGGCGCTGAAGGCCGCCGAACACCAGCCGGACGGTCGGGTTTTCGTTTTCCGCCAGCGTCCCGATGATCTCAGGCAGCGGCGCGCGGCGGCAGGATATCTCGCTGCTGATCAGCGAGAGAGCCATCAGCATCGCGTCCGCCGCCGCAACCCGCTTTCGCAGGCTCTGGCGGGCAGACAATCCGAGCGCCGCGCAGGAGCCGAATATCATCACCGCACCTATCAGCTTGAGCATGTCCGTTCCTCCAATCGTTCCATGCGGTATTCCCGCTTTCCATCCCTCCGGCCGATCACGACCGCCCGCCTGAAAACGCCCAGTTCCAGCAGGGAGCGGTAAAGCGGCCTGCGCCGCAGGTCGTCCGTTCCCGCCGCGTGCGCGGTCGCGAGTACCGCCGTGCCGCAGTGCGCGCAAAGCGAAACCGCCTCCACATCCTCGGGCGCGGTGATCTCGTCGAACGCCAGCAGCGCGGGCGACATGGTTTTGAGCAGCATGAGCGCCGCCCGCTTTTTCGAGCAGTTTTCCAACACATCAGTACAGCGCCCGATCGCGAACTGCGGCACGCCGTCTGCCAGCGCCGCCACCTCGCCGCGCTCATCCGCCACAGCGACCGTATGCCCCTTGTCCGACACCGCGCGCACCCATTCCCGCAGCAGCGTGGTTTTCCCAAAGCCGGGTGGCGACAGCAGCAGCATGGATTGCGGCTCACCCTCCCCGACCCAGGGCGCGATCACGGCATCCACCCCCCAGGCCTGCCGCGCGATGCGCAGATTGACGGAGGACAGCCCGCGTATGCCGACGACCTTTCCGTTTTCCTCCGCTGCGGTGCCGCAGACACCCAGCCGGTGGCCACCCGTAAGCGTAACAAACCCGTTTTTCAAGCTTTCCGTATAGCTATGTACCGAATACCGCGCGGCACGGCTGAGGATCTCCCGCAGCTCCTGCGCGGTAACGACGGCAAGCTCCAGCTCCCGCTCGCCGCGGGCCGTTTTGACCGCCGGCGGCCGTCCCGCCCGAAACCGCAGCTCCTCGACCTCCTCCTGCCCCTCCAGCGCCGCGAGCTGCGCCGCGCGAAGCGGCGGCAGGCATCCAGCCGCCTGCTGGTAGGCTTTGTCCTGTTTCACTTCCATATTGCATCACCTGTCCTACTCTATGAGCGCCGTCTGCGGAATATGACTGTCCGACGCCCTTGACCGCAATTCCTCATGAAACAAAACCGTAACAATTTTTGCATTGACAACCCGAGGCATCGGTAATATAATAAGTACAAATATTGCACAAAGCGATGACAGAGGAAAGTAGTTGTTCCAAGCGCGGCTTTCAGGGAGTGTCCGGCATGACTGGAAACGGACGCAGACGCCGGCACGATGAAGTTCCCTCTTAAGCTGCGGCGCTGAAAAAAACCTTGCAGTAGGCGCCGACGGACTCCTCCGTTACAGGGATAGGATATTTTGTGTATCCGAAAAAGTGCGGCATGGTTTCCATGCCGAATGTGGGTGGTACCGCGGAATGTTTGTCTTTCGTCCCTCTTTGTGGATGAAAGGCTTTTTTTATGCTTTTTCTCCGCCGGACAAACGCAATTCACCCCCAATATGACAAGGAGAGAAAACACATGATTATCATTATGAAGCAGGGTGCGACCCGCGAACACGTTGAAGAGCTTTCCAGGCACATCGAGCGTTGGAATGTCAAGGCCAACCCGATCTACGGCGCGGGTACGATCGTCATCGGTCTCGTCGGCGACACGGGCGCGGTGGATAAGGACGCGCTGCTGCGCGACCCCCAGGTGGAAAACATTATCAAGGTGCAGGAGCCATTCAAGCTGGCCAACCGCAAGTTCCATCCGGATAATTCCCAGGTCGAGATCGCGCCGGGCGTGGTCGTGGGCGGTAAAAAGCTGGTCGTGATGGCCGGCCCCTGCTCGGTCGAAAGCGAGGAGCAGATCATCGACGTGGCGCGCCATGTGCAAGCGGACGGCGCCGCCGTGCTGCGCGGCGGCGCGTGGAAGCCGCGCTCCTCCCCGTATTCGTTCCAGGGCCTCAAGGCTGAAGGCCTCGAACTGCTCCACAAGGCGCATGAGGCGACCGGCCTGCCGGTCGTGACCGAGATCACCAACCCCGCGCATATCGAGCTGTTCCTGGATAAATGCGACTGCTTCCAGGTGGGCGCGCGCAATATGCAGAACTTCGAGCTGCTCAAGGAGCTGGGCCAGACCAAAAAGCCCGTGCTGCTCAAGCGCGGCTTCGCCAATACGATGGAGGAATTCCTCATGTCCGCCGAATACATCATGGCAGGCGGCAATGAAAACGTTATCCTGTGCGAGCGCGGCATTCGCACCTACGAAACCTACACCCGCAACACGCTGGATATCTCCGCGGTGCCCGTACTCAAGCGCATGAGCCATCTGCCGGTCATCGTTGATCCGTCCCACGCGGGCGGCATCTACTGGATGGTTGAGCCGCTGGCCAAGGCCGCGATCGCCGCGGGCGCGGACGGACTGATGATCGAGGTTCACAACGACCCCGCGCACGCCCTGTCAGACGGCGCGCAGTCGCTCACCTACGATTCGTTCCACGAAACCATGACCAATCTGCGCGCGGTGGCGCAGGCAGTGGGGCGCGAAATCTGATTTCGCTTGAAGCTGCCGTTTCCGGCGAGGGGGACGTGACGAGGTTTTGCCGCGGGCGCGTCCAAAGCGCGACTTCGCGCGCCGCATCGCTCGATTTCCCATCTTAAAAATGCGCCTGACGGCGCGGTACAAATGTGCAGTTTATCATCAAAGGAGTGCTTCAGTAGTGCAGACCCTAAGCCTGACGGGCACGAACGGCGTGTCCGATATCCATATTGAAACCGGCCTGCTCGGCCGCGCGGCGGCGGCCATGCTCGATGTTTTTTCCCCCAGCCGCGCGCATATCGTCACGGATTCGACGGTCGCGCCGCTGTATCTGGAAGCGCTGGAACGCCAATTTTCCTTTCCGGTCTCCCACACGGTCATCCCCGCGGGCGAGGAGTACAAGCGGCTGGCAACGGTCGAGACCGTCTATCATGACATGCTCGCCGCCGGCATGACCCGCAAGGATCTTGTTATCGCGCTTGGCGGCGGCGTGGTGGGCGATATCACCGGCTTCGCCGCCGCAACTTTCCTGCGCGGCCTAGCCCTGTGCCAGATTCCAACCACCCTGCTCGCGCAGGTGGATTCCTCGGTCGGCGGCAAGACCGGCGTAGACCTCGCGGAGGGTAAAAACCTGGTCGGCGCGTTTTACCAGCCGCGCCTGGTTCTGATCGATCCGGCGGTGCTTGTTACCCTGCCGGACGCGACCTTCGCTGACGGGATGGCCGAGGTGGTTAAATACGGCTATATCGCCAATAAGGGCATTCTGGACCTGGTTGCCTTGCCGGATTACAAGGCGCGCATCGGGGATATCATCTACGAATGCGTCAAGATCAAGCGCGACGTGGTCGCGATCGATGAGCACGATACCGGCCTGCGCATGATTCTGAACTTCGGCCATACGATCGGCCACGCGGCGGAGAAGCTCGGGCATTATACCGACCTGACCCACGGCAGGGCGGTCGCCATCGGTATGGTTGCGGCCATGCGGCTGAGCGCCCTGCTTGGCAATCAGGACCTGACCGCGCCGCTCACAAAGCTTTTGCAGCACATCGGGCTGCCGACCGCTCTGACCTATGACCGCGAGGCGATTTACACCGCCCTGCTGTCGGATAAAAAGAAGTTCGGCGCGACGGTCAATTTCATCTTGGTCCGCGAGGCGGGCCGCGCGGAGATCACCCCGATCGACGCGGAAACGCTGCACGAATACATTCTCAAACTGTAAGGAGGCAATGCCCAATGGGTTCCATTTGGGGAAACGCCATCAAACTATCGCTCTTCGGCGAATCGCACGGGGCCGGCATCGGCGTGGTGATCGACGGGTTTCCGTCCGGCGTCGCATATGACGAAGCCTTTATCCTGCGCGAGATGGAGCGCCGCGCCCCCGGGCGCAACAAGCAGTCCACCCAGCGCAGGGAGGCCGATCTGCCGCTTATCCAGTCCGGCATCTACAACGGCAAAACCACCGGCACGCCTCTCTGCGCCCTTATCCAGAATACCAACCAGCGCTCGGGCGATTATGCCGCGCTGTCCGCGCAGCCCCGCCCGGGCCACGCGGACTATACCGGCATGGTGCGCTATCAGGGTTGCAACGACCCGCGCGGCGGCGGCCATTTTTCCGGCCGGCTGACCGCGCCGCTTGTGTTCGCGGGTGCGATGTGCAAGCTGTGGCTGAAAACGCAGGGCGTGACGGTCGGCTCCCATATCCAGTCCATCGCGCAGATTCAGGATATGCCGTTTGACGATGTGGATGTGTGTCCCGAGCAGCTTGACGCGCTGCGGGAGGCCGACTATCCGGTCAATAACCCGCGCGCGCTGGACGCCATGCTCGCCGCGATCGAGGATGCGCGCGAAGCGCAGGATTCGGTAGGCGGCGTGATCGAATGCGCGGCCACCGGCCTGCCCGCCGGACTTGGCAGCCCCATGCTGGATACGGTGGAGGGCCGCCTGTCCTCCCTGTTGTTCGGCGTACCCGCGGTCAAGGGCGTGGAGTTCGGCGCGGGCTTTGCCTTTGCCGCGCTGCGCGGTTCCCACGCAAACGACGCCATCTATCAGGAGGCAGGCACGGTCAAAACCGAAACCAATAACAACGGCGGTGTCAACGGCGGCATCACCAACGGCATGCCGCTCGTGTTCCGCGTGTGCATCAAGCCGACCCCTTCCATCTCTTCGTTACAGCAGACGCTCAATCTTCAGACCGGCCGGGTTGAGCCGCTTTCCATCCATGGGCGGCACGATCCCTGCATCGTCACGCGCGCCGCGCCCGTCGTCGAGGCGGCGTGCGCCGTCGCGCTGGCAGACCTGCTGCGGGAGGCGAACGGCTATGCGTGAATTACCCGCAATCCGCAGGGAGATCAACGAGGTGGATGAACAGATGCGCGCGCTGTTTCTCAAGCGCATGTCGCTCGCGCTTGAGGTGGCGCATGCCAAGGCCGAAACGAACGACAGCGTCTATAAGCCTGATCGGGAAGCGGAAATCATTGAACAGCGCACTGCGGGTATGGACGGGGAAATCCGGCTCAAATATACCGCGTTACTGCAAAGCATGATCCGCGCGAGCCGCGAATATCAATACAGCGAGCAGCTTCGGGAGGAGCCTGCGCGTTTCCCGCTCCATCCGGCGGGGTCCGCGCTCGACCCGAAAACCGTCTACTACCAGGGCGTACCGGGCGCATACCAGGAGCTGGCGGCGCGCGCGCTGTTCCCACAGTGCGAGCCGGTCAACGTGCCGACGTGGGAGCAGGTGTTCCGCTCCGTGCGCGACGGCGCTGCGGATGTGGGCGTGGTTCCAGTCGAAAACACGACCGCCGGCACGGTCAGCGAGGTTTACGACCTGCTCCTGGAATACGGCCTGTGCATCAACCGCTCGTATATCCGGAAAATCTCGCATTGCCTGGCCGCAGTGCCGGGCGCGCGGCTTGCGGATATTCAAAGCGTATGCTCCCATCCGCACGCCCTGCCCCAATGCCACGCGTTTATTGCCGCGCATAATCTTGAAGCGATCGAAGTGGCCAATACCGCGATCGCGGCGCAGAATGTCCGCGATAAAGGCGACAGGCGGCTTGCCGCCATCTGCTCACGCGAAGCGGCCGAGCGGTACGGCCTGCACATTCTGGAGGAAGGCATCAACGACCTCAAGCACAACGAAACGCGCTTTATCGCAGTCAGCCGGATGCTTACCAGCCAGCCGGAGGACAACCGTATCGAAATCGCGTTCCACATCCCGAATGTCGCGGGCTCGCTCAACACCGTGCTGGATACGATTGCGCACTACGGCATCGACATGACCAGCATCTATTCCCGACCTCTGAAAGACAGCCCCTGGTGCTATGTGTTCTATCTGGATTTCACCGGCAATATGCGTGACCATGCTGTGCAGTCCCTGCTATACCAGCTCCATGAGGAGCTTCCCTACATCAAGGTCATCGGCAGCTATCAGGTGTCCGATGCGACGGAGGAGTAAAAACAAATGCAAATCCAACCCTGCGGCCCGCTGCGCGGCGAGATTACCGTGCCGGGCGACAAATCCATTTCGCACCGCGCGGTCATGCTGGGCGCGCTGGCAAATGGCACGACCCACATCACCGGCTTTCTGATGGGCGAGGACTGCCTTTCCACCATCGACTGCTTCCGCAAAATGGGCGTGGAAATCGAGATCACGGACAGCGAGGTCATCGTGGAGGGCGTGGGCCTACACGGCCTGTGCGCGCCGGAGGAGACGCTGTACACCGGCAACTCCGGTACGACCACCCGTCTGCTGTGCGGCATCCTGGCCGGACAGCCGTTCACCGCCACCTTAAACGGCGACGCCTCCATCCAGAAGCGCCCGATGGGCCGCGTTATCAAGCCGCTGCGCGAGATGGGCGCGTCTATTGAAGGCAAAAACGACAATTACTGCCCGCTCACCCTGTATCCAAGCGAACTGTACGGCATCGAATACCGCCTGCCGGTCGCTTCCGCGCAGCTTAAAAGCGCCATTCTGCTTGCCGGCCTCTATGCCGAGGGGCAGACCACGGTTATCGAGCCTGCGCCCTCGCGCGACCATACCGAGCGCATGTTCCGCGCCTTGGGCGT
This sequence comes from Agathobaculum faecis, assembly GCF_014287995.1. Taxonomy (NCBI): domain Bacteria; kingdom Bacillati; phylum Bacillota; class Clostridia; order Eubacteriales; family Butyricicoccaceae; genus Agathobaculum; species Agathobaculum faecis. The sequence continues at coordinate 41,463 of NZ_JACOPL010000009.1, read as the reverse complement.
GGAGGTCGAAACACACGGCAGCACTATCACGCTCGAGCCGCCGGAGGACCTGTACGCCGTGGATATCCGTGTGCCGGGCGATATTTCTTCCGCGGCGTTTTTCCTGGTCGCGGGCGCGATCGTCGAGGGCTCAGAGCTGACGATCCGGAACGTTGGCGTCAATCCGACGCGCACCGGCATTCTGGACGTGCTGCACGAGATGGGGGCAGATATTTCCATATCGAATTTTCACGACGACGCGGAACCCGTATGCGATTTAACCGTCAAACATAGTATGCTGCGCGGTGTGGAGATCGGCGGCTCGATCATCCCCCGCCTGATCGACGAGCTTCCGGTCATCGCGGTCGCGGCGGCTTACGCCGAGGGCGAGACGGTCATCCGCGATGCGCAGGAGCTCAAGGTAAAGGAATCCAACCGCATCGCCGCCATGGTCACCGAACTGAAAAAGGCAGGCGTGGACGCAGAGGAAACCGACGACGGCATGATTATCCGCGGCGGCAAGCGTCCGCACGGCGCCGCCTTTGAAACCTACAAGGACCACCGCATCGCCATGAGCCTCGCCGTGCTGGCGCTCGCCGCGCGCAGCGCATGCCGTATCGACGAGCCGGAGGTCGTCGCGATCTCCTATCCCGACTTTTTCCATACACTGGAACGGTTGGGGGGCTGATACCATGCTGCTATCCATGGAACAGTTCCGCGTGTTCCAGCCGGAAAAGCCGACCTACGCGCTGTTCGGCTGGCCGCTCGGCCATACCATGAGTCCGGAACTGCACGCACAGCTGTTCGCGGCCTCCGGCCAGGACGCGGATTATATCGGCGTCGCCGTGCCGCCGGAAGACCTGCCGGAAGCGTTCGAGCTGGCAAAGCGCAGGCTGGGCGGCATCAACTGCACCATTCCGCACAAAAAAGCGGTCATCCCCCTGCTGGACGAGGTGGACACCGCCGCACGCAACCTGCACTCGGTCAACACCGTGGCATTCCGGGACGGGAAGGCGGTTGGCTACAACACGGATATCCTGGGCTTTGCCGAATCCCTTACAAGGGATGGGATCAGACTGCGTGGGAAAAAGGTCCTGCTGCTGGGCTATGGCGGCGCGGCTTCGGTCATGGCCTACCACTGTGTGACGCAGGGCGCGTACCTGACCATCACCGGCCGCAACCTGGACAAGGCGGAGTCCCTGCGGCAGCAGCTCTGCGCGGCCGTGCCCGGCGCACACATCGCGGTCTATAACCGCCGGCATATCCCTCGCGATATCCAGATCGTCCTGAATTCCACGCCGGTCGGCATGTACCCCAGGGAAAACGCCGCTCCCCTGCACTACCTGCCGCACAAGGCCGAATATGTGTTCGACGCGATTTACAACCCACCTATAACCGCCACCATGCGGCTGGCCAACCCCAAAAAGGCCCGCGTGCGCGACGGTCTGTTCATGCTGGTCATGCAGGCGGCCTACGCGCAGACGGTCTGGTCGGGCGTGCGGTTCGAGCCGCAGGCCTGCGAAACCATTCTGCGCCGCACCTATGGCAAAATGGCGGTCAAGCGCCTGCATGAAAAGCACGGCAAGCGCAACATCGTGCTGTGCGGCTTCATGGGCAGCGGCAAGACCACCATTGGCCGGAAACTCGCCCGTCTGACCGGTTTGGAATTTATCGACGCGGATCAGTATTTAGAGGCGCGGGAGGGCAAAAAAATTCCCGACATTTTTGCGGAACAGGGGGAAGCGTATTTCCGCGATCGGGAATGCGCCTACATCAGGGAGCTTTCCCAGCGGGAAGGGATTGTGCTTTCCCTCGGTGGTGGCGCGGTGCTCCGGCCGGAAAACGTGAAAGCAGTCCGAGAGACCGGCCTGCTCATCCATCTGGACACTCCCTATTACCGCATCCTGAAAAACCTTTCCTATTCCAACACCCGCCCGCTGCTTGCCGGCCCTGACAAGCAGGCCGAAACGCGCCGCCTGTATAACGCGCGCAAGGCCGTCTACCACCATGCGGCAGATATCTCGGTGCGTAGTCCCAAGATATCCGAGGTGCTGGAAAAAGTGGTAAAGAGCATCTAAAAAGCCGATCGGAACCATGCTTCCGGTCGAACGGACGCACCGTGCCGGGCGCGGATGCGTCCCGCGCTTCGAAAAGTTCCGGAAACGAAGCTTTTCTCCGTATTGGTATAAAAACCCACGTATATGCCGCGGGTTTTTATGGTTTTCGGCGGCTGCACCGCTGAAAACCAATGTCATTGCCCCGCGCGCGGGATAGAGGCGCGCGGGACGGCGCTGCGTGCGAAGTGGGGGCGCGGCGCGGCAGCAAGGCTTCCACTATCCTGAGAAAATGAGGAGGACCATGAAACACTTCGCAAAAGTATCCAGCCGCCTGCTGGCGGCTTCCCTTGCCGCAGTACAGCTCTTTACATCTGCGGCCGGCGCCGCATTCAGCAACGGCTTCACCTATTCCTATCCGGTGGGAGAAGGCTTGACCTATACCCGCTCGGAGGGCAAAAACAGCGCCGGCGTGCAGCGTGCAAATATCCTGACATACCGGCCGAACACAGGCGTCTCGCCGATCATGGTGTATGCGGACGAGCAGCTTTACGGCAGCAGCGCCACGATCACAAACGCGGTCAAATATCTGGAGAGCCAAGGGAAATCGGTCATTGGCGGCACGAACGCCGACTTTTTCGTCATGTCCAGCGGCGTCCCGATCGGGCTGGTGATCGACGAGGGCGAGCTGATCTCATCCGACGCATGGCAGTATGCGGTCGGCTTCAAGGCGGACGGCTCGGCCGTGATGGGCCGTCCGACCATGAGTATGACGGTTTCCGGCGCAAGCGGCACGGTTTCTGTGTCCTATTTCAATAAAACCCGTACCACCGCAGGCGCATACCTGCTCGACCGCAACTATGACGATTCGACCCACTTTACCGCCAACGGCACCAACATCATCCTCGAGCGCGTGGATGATACGCCGGTCACGGTAAACGGCACGGTCAAAATGAAAGTCATCAACAAGGGAACGGGCAACAGCCCGCTCACCATCACGGACGACCAGATGGTGCTGACCAAGTCGGACGGTGCGAACGTCCCCTCCTGGGTGGACTTCCCTGTCGGCGAGGAAGTCACGCTCAAGGTCACGGCGAACGACGCCAACTGGGCGGATGTGGATTACGCGGTCGGCGGCAAGCTGCTGATCGATAACGGCTCTGTCACCACCTCGGGGATAGATGGAGGCTCTTCCAACCGCGCACGCAGCGCGATCGGCGTCCGGTCGGACGGTACGGTCGTGCTATACGAGGTTGACGGGAACCAGTCCTCGCACAGCGTGGGACTGACCGCCGCCCAACTTGGGGAAGAGCTGGTATCGCTGGGCTGTGTCCGCGCCATCTGTCTGGACGGCGGCGGCTCCTCCGCCATGGCGCTGCGCAGGCCCGGCGAATCCACCGCTTCCCTGATTACCAGCCCCTCGGACGGTTCCCAGCGCGCCTGCGCCAACTATATTTTCTTTATCAACCATGTCACATCTGACAACGTCACTGCCTATGCGTTCCTCACGCCAAGCTACCGCTATGTGCTGCCGGGTGCTTCCACCTGGTTCTCGGTCAAGGGCGCGGACGCATCCTACGGCCCTGCGCCGGACCCCTCCGGCATGAGTTACACCGTATCCGGTGATCTGGGTACGGTCGAAAACCAGACATTCACTGCCGGTACAGCAACCGGCACCGCCACCATTACCGCTTCCAACGGTTCGGTCGAAGGCTCAATGGATATCTGCATCACGGGCGACGTCAATTCGATTGGCCTGCAGAGCGCTGGCAAGGACATCAGCTCAATCTCGGTCAAGCCCGGCCAGAGCGTCGATGTGGACGGGATCGCCTACCACCTTGGCCAGAAGATGGCCTCGATCGACACTGCTTTTAGCTGGAGCGTTTCCAGCGGCATCGGCTCGATCGACGAAAAAGGCGTGTTCACCGCGGGCGACAGCATGGCAAGCGGCACGCTCACCTGTTCGTATGGAGCGACCAGCAAATCCATAACGGTGAATGTCGGCATGGGCGACCCGCAGGACGCGGAAACCGTTGCAGATTTTGAGGCCGGCACGGACGGCTGCACGGCCACCGAGGGCATGACGCTTACCCGCGTGACCGGATATACAGCGGTCGCGCGCGGCGAAGGCTCGCTCAAGGCCGCCTATGACGGTACCAAGGTCGCGGCCGCGACGATCTCGCTCCCGCAGGCCGATGTTTCCGGCCGGAAGCACCTGACGCTGTGGGCGCGCGGCGAGGGGACGCAGGGTACGCTTACCGCGGTCTTTGCTGACGCCGAGGGCAATGAGCTGACCACAGCCCTGTCCGCGGCCACCACGGCCTCATGGAAGCAGCTTACCGCCGCCGTTCCGGAGGGCGCGTCCAAGCTGACCGGCATCCGCTTTGAACGCAGCGGCAGCGGGGCTGCGGGTTCCGCGCTCTACCTAGACCAGGTCGTCGTTTCCGCCGACCACGCGGTTACCAATACGGACGCCCCCTCGGTCAAGCTGAACAGCACCGCCCTGACCGTGGACGCCGGCGCGGCGGCCACGATCAGCGGTACCGCTACGATGGAGAATGGCAAATATCCCGCCCGTTCTTCCAACATTACAGTCAAGGTGGATGGGAAAGCGGTTGACGGCGCGGCTAAAATGAGCGGCGCCACCCTGACCGTCACAACCGGCGCGCTGTCTGCGGGTACGCATTGCGTCACGATCGACGTATCGGACGACGCAGGCAACCGCACCCGTGCTTCCGCAACCGTCACAGCAGGCAGCGCCAGCAACGCGTTTGCCGATACCGCTTCCCACTGGGCGCGCGGCTACGCTTCCCTGCTGAATACCAACGGCATAATGAAGGGCGAAACCGGCAGCGACGGGAAAACCTATTTTCGTCCGGAGCGGAATCTGACGCGCAAGGAATTTGCGGTCACGATGGCGCGCCTGCTCGGTCTGGACACCTCGTATACCGGCGCGCTCGACTTTGCCGACGATGCCTCCATACCGGATTGGGCGCGCGGCGCGGTCTACGCTGTTTCGCATGCGGGCATCATGAACGGCGAGACACGGAACGGCAAGCTGTATTTCTCTCCGGACGCGGATATGACACGCGCCGAGGTCATGACCGTGATCGGACGCTGCCTGCCGCGCGGCTATGCGGCGGCAAGTCTTTCCTATAAGGATGCGTCCTCCGTCCCCTCCTGGGCGGTCGATCAGGTCAGAACCTGCGTTGCTGCCGGCATCATCGGCGGCTATAGCGACAATACGTTGCAACCTCTGGGCAAGATTACCCGCGGCGAGATCGCCAAAATTCTCGCGCTGTTCTAAAAATGAATAACAAAAACCCCCTCTGCCGAATGACAGAGGGGGTTTTTGTTATACTTTCAGAAGCCGCCAGTCACACCGAGCACCTGTCCGGTGACAAAGGCAGCTTTGTCCGAGCAGAGGTACAGGATGCTTTCCGCGACCTCGCGCGCGGTGCCAATGCGCCCCAGCGGTGTTTGCTCCGCCAGCTCGCGCATGGTTTCCGCGCTGTGCACCGCATTCATATCCGTATCGATCACACCGGGCGCGACACAATTGACCCGAATGCCAGAAGGCCCCAGTTCCAGCGCGAGCGATCTGGTTAGACCGATCAGCGCCGCCTTGCTCGCCGCATAGTGGCTCTCGCAGGACGCACCAGCCTGCCCCCAGACGGAGGACACGGTCACAATACTGCCCTGCTTTCTGTGTAGCATGCCCGGCAGCGCGGAACGGATGGTCCGCACCGCGCCCAGCAGGTTGACATCCAGCATATGCTGCCATTCCTGCTCCGTAATGTCCTGAAACAGCTTCTGCTCCGCCACGCCTGCGTTGCACACCACCGCATCCAATCCGCCAAAATAGCTTACCGCCTCCCCCGCCGCACGTCCGACCGCACGCTCATCCGTCAGGTCGGCACAAAGCGCCAGCGCACCGGACTTTTCCGCCAGCGCGCCCGCGGCTGCGCGGCTGGCGCGGTAGGTGAAGGCCACATTCCAGCCCGCATCGGCAAATACCTGCACACACGCGGCGCCAATACCACGTGAACCGCCGGTAATCAAGACTGTCTGCGGCATGTCAGATCGCTACCGTCTGCTGCGCCACAAACAGATCCTGCTCCAGGTCCTTCTGGCGCGCAAGCCCTTCCTCGATGTCCAAGTCGGTGACGCGGTTATCATCGAACACGATCACGCGGTTGGTCTTGCCCGCCTCCAGCGCCATCACCGCCTCATAGCCCATGCGGGTCGCCATCACGCGGTCACGCGCGGACGGGGAACCGCCGCGCTGGATGTGGCCAAGGATGGTCACACGCGTATCGATGCCGGTCGCCTCATGAATCCGGTCGGCAACATCCTGCGCGGCGCCATAGCCCTCCGCCACAATAATAATATGGTGGTTGCGGCCCTTGATGCGCCCGACGCGCATCTTCTCGATGATATCAACATCAAAGTTCAGCTCGCGCTCCGGCAGGCAGATCGCGGTAGCGCCGACCGCGCAGCCAACGTGCAGCGCCAAATGACCCGCCCGGCGCCCCATGACCTCAACGACCGAGCAGCGCTCATGCGACTGCATGGTGTCGCGCAGCTTATCGATACATTCAATCGCAGTATTGCAGGCCGTGTCAAAGCCGATCGTGTAATCAGTACACACGATATCATTATCGATCGTACCCGGCACGCCGATGCAGGGTACGCCCTTGCGGGACAGCGCCTGCGCCCCGCGGAACGTACCGTCGCCGCCGCAGCAGATCAGTCCGTCGATCCCCAGATAACGGCAGGTATCCGCCGCCTTCTGCAGCCCTTCGTCGGTCAGCATCTCCTTGCAGCGGGCGGTATACAGCATCGTGCCGCCCTTGCGGATGATCCCGTCCACGCTGCGCGCCGCCATCTCGATGATATCGCCGTTAATCAGGCCGCTGTAGCCGCGGCGGATGCCAAGCACGGAGATATCGTGCGCCGAAGCGGTGCGGACGACCGCACGGATCAATGCGTTCATGCCCGGCGCGTCGCCGCCGCTGGTGAGCACGCCAATTCTGCGAATCTGTTTGTCCATAATGAGCCTCCTGTATCGGTTGCTTCTCAAAATAATATTTGCCTTACATGGCGGAGCCTTGTCCGGTTCCCTACTGCATTATAACATCTTCCTCGCCCAAGAGGAAGCGTAATTTTTCCAAAAGCGGCACATCCGGCTGGCACCAGTATTCCCGCTTGGCCAGCGTTTTTTTCCTAGTGTCCGTAGGATAGAGATAAACCGGCGTATCGCCTGGCTGCGCCAGTAGTATGGCCTTGATCTGCGGCCATTCGTCGCTGCCCATGCTGTCAATGCGCAGGAACAGCTTCTGCGGCGCAAGCCGCGCCGCCTGCTGGTCGGTATATACCGACCGCTGCGGGTTCTGCTGTGCGAGCATGCTGTTCACTGCGCTTTCGGTCAGCGGCTGCGCTTCGTTCAGCAGCACCTTGGGCGCTTCATCCTCGCGCGCGTCGATCTTACCGGTAAGCAGTACCGCGCTGTCCTCGGTCAAATAGGCGCCGCACTGCTGCAGCGAGCGCGGGAACACGATCAGCTCAATCGACGCGGACTCATCCTCCACCGTCACATATGCCATCATCGAGCCGTTTTTGGTGGATTTGAGCCGCACAGAGGTGATAACGCACGCCAGCCGCACAGTCATTCCATCCTTATAGGCGGGCTGGGTGCTTTCCCCCGAAAGATCGTCGATGATCTTCCGGATGGAGGCCGCGTCTGCTTTTTTCGCCAGCTCCCGATACTCGTCCATCGGATGACCGGACAGGTACAGGCCGGTCGTTTCTTTCTCCATTGCCAGAAGCTCCCGCTTGCCCGCCTCGGGGATATCGGGCAGGGCGATCTGCGTATCCTGCACCTCGTCATTTCCCATGCCGAACAGGTCCATTTGCCCCTCAATGTTTTTCTTGCGGCTCTGCGCGATCGCATCCACCACCGCGCCCACAATCTGCAGCAGCTGGCTCCGCCGGTATCCCATGGAATCGAATGAGCCGGCTTTGATCAGGCTTTCGAGTGCACGCCGGTTCAGTTCCCGATCGTACATGCGCTCGCAAAAATCCTGGAACGACGAAAACAGCCCTCCTGTCTCGCGCTCCTCCACAAGCTGCTTCATGAACGACCGGCCGACGCCCTTGACCGCAGCAAGGCCGAAGCGGATGTCCCGTCCGGAAACCGAAAACCCATCGAACGACTCGTTCACATCCGGCGGCAACACCCGAATCCCCATTTCACGCGCGGCCTGGATATACTCGGAAATCTTGTCCGACCAGTCCAGCACGGAGGTGAGCAGCGCTGCCATATATTCGCGCGGATAATGGCACTTGAGATAGGCCGTGCGGAAGGAAACAACCGCATAGCACACCGCATGGGCCTTGTTGAACGCATAGTTGGCAAAGTCCATGATCTCGTCGAACAGGCCTGCCGCAATGTGCTCCGGCACGCCGCGTTTGACCGCGCCGTCGATGCCAAGCGTCTCATTGCCGTGGATGAAATTGACGCGCTCTTTCTCAAGCTCCTTCATCTTCTTTTTGCTCATCGCGCGGCGCACCATGTCCGCCTTGCCGAGCGAGTAACCCGCCAGGCTCTGAAACACCTGCATGACCTGCTCCTGATAGATCATGCAGCCATAGGTGACTTTCAGGATCGGTTCGAGCAGCGGGTGCTTATAGGTCACCTTTTCCGGATGGTGGCGGCATTCGATATAGCGCGGGATGGACTGCATCGGCCCCGGCCGGTACAGCGCCACAACCGCGGTGATATCCTCGATGGACGCGGGGCGCAGGCCGGTGACGACGTTGGTGATACCCGCGCTTTCCAGCTGGAACACTCCCATCGTTGAGCCGCGGCCGAGCATCTCATAAGTGGCCTTGTCGTTCATATCCACGGTTTCGATGTTAAAATCCGGCACATGGCGGCGGATCATCTTTTCTGCGTCCGCGATCACCGTCAGGTTACGCAGGCCGAGGAAGTCCATTTTGAGCAGCCCCAGTTCCTCGAGCGTGGTCATGGTGAACTGGGTGACCATCTGCTCATCGTTGCGCGCAAGCGGCACATAGGTATCCACCGGATCCTTGGTAATGACCACGCCCGCCGCGTGGGTCGAAGCGTGCCGCGGCATTCCCTCGAGCGCGCGGGCGGTATCGATCAACTCGCGTACCTGCGGCTTTTCGTCATACATCTTTTTCAGCTCTGGATTAACCGCCAGCGCCTTGTTGATCGTGATGTGCAGCTCGTTTGGCACCTGCTTGGCAACCGCGTCCACCTCGTTATACGGGATTGACAGCGCGCGTCCCACATCGCGGATCGCGCCGCGCGCAGCCATGGTGCCGAACGTGACGATTTGCGCTACGCGGTCCTTGCCGTACTTTTCGGTGACGTACTCAATCACCTCCGGCCGACGCACATAACAGAAATCCACGTCTATATCCGGCATGGAAACGCGCTCCGGATTGAGGAAGCGTTCAAAATACAGAGAATAGTGGATAGGGTCCAGGTCGGTGATGCCCAGGCAGTAGGAAACGATCGAGCCCGCCGCCGAGCCTCGCCCCGGCCCGACGGGGATACCGTTGCTCTTGGCATAGCCGATGAAGTCGGAAACGATCAGGAAATAATCCACAAAGCCCATCTGCGCGATCATATCGATCTCATACTGCAGGCGGGCGCGCACCGTGCCGTCGTCATCCGGATAACGTTTAGCAAAGCCCTCGTCGCACAGCTTCTGCAGGTACTGCAGGGCGCCATACCCCTTCGGCACATCGAATTCCGGCAGATGGTACTTGCCAAACTCAAACTCGACCTGGCAGCGCTCCGCGATCCTGACGGTGTTCGCAAGCGCTTCCGGATGCTCTGGGAACAGTGCGGCCATCTCGTCCGCGTCCTTGATATAAAACTCCTGCGTCTCAAACTTCATGCGGGTGGGGTCGTCCACCGTCTTGCCCATCTGGATGGACATGAGCACGTCCTGTATTTTTGCGTCCTGTTTGGTCAGATAGTGCGCGTCGTTCGTGGCGACCAAACCAATATCCAGCTCTTTTGCGAGCTGATACAGCCCCTCGTTTACCTTTTTCTGCACCTCGATGCCATGGTCCTGCACCTCGAGATAGAAATGGTCGCGGTCAAAAATATCCAAAAACTGTTCGCACAGCTCATAGGCGCCGTCCATATCGCCCTCGGCCAGCGCGCGCGGGATCACGCCCGCCAAGCACGCGGACAGGCAGATCAGGCCCTCGCTGTGCTGCCGGAGCAGGTCCATATCGATGCGCGGCTTCATATAAAAGCCCTCGGAAAAGCCGAGCGACACCATATGGATGAGGTTGCGGTAGCCGGTCATATTCTCGCACAGCAAAATCAGATGGCTGTGCCATTCACCATTCACATAGCTGCGCTCAAAACGCGAATGCGGCGCCAGATATACCTCGCAGCCAATCACCGGATGGATGCCCTTGGCCTTACAGGCGCGGTAAAAATCAATCACGCCATACATCACGCCGTGATCGGTCAGCGCGCATGAGGTCTGCCCCAACTCGGCCACTCTCTCCACCAGCCCCTCGATCCGGCACGCGCCGTCCAGCAGGCTGTATTCACTATGCACATGCAGGTGCGCAAACGGTACCATTTAGTCCTCCTTTGACGCAAATTCCGTTATTTTTTTCAGCCGGTGGCTCAGCCCCGGCTTGGAGATCGGCGGGTCGAAGCGTTGTGCAAGCTCGGCCAGGCTGTCGGTCGGATAAGCCAGCCGCAAGCGGACGGTTTCGCGCAGCACTTCCGGAAAGGCTTCCTCCCCGCGCCGGTCGAGCACCGCGCGGATCGCGGCGACCTGGCGCGCGGAAGCGTCCGCCGCTTTCATCAGGTTCGCAGTCTCGCAATTAACCTGCCGGTTAATCGTGTTGCGGATATTCTTTTCCACCTTGGCCTGCATCAGCTCCATCGCCGCGCGCGGCGCACCGATGCGGGTCAGGAAATCCTCCACGCTCGCGCCCTCCTTAAAGTACAGGAGGCAGGAATTACCGCGGCGCGCCTGCTTGGGCGACAGCCCCAAATCGAGCAGCAGGCTTGTCTCCTCCCCCGCAAGGCTCTGCCGGCCGGCTTTCAGCTCCAGATGGCTTTTTTTATCCGGCCCCGCCACCGTACCCGCCATCAGGAACGCGCCGCGCAGGAAAGCAGCGACGCAGCAGTCGTTTTCCAGCACGTTCCGGTTGAGATGGTAGGCGAGGTGGCTTTTCAGGTCATATCCCAGCACATCAAAGATCCGCGCGATCTGCGCTGGCTCCCCGACAGTATGCTGTAGCTTGCGCCCCGCCCGCTGCGGCGCGCAGTCCACGGAAAACGCACGCTGCAGCAGCGCCTGCAGCCGGCGCGCCACAAATACGTTTTCCGTGGACAGCCGTATCTCTTTATGGGAAAATACCGACGCGTGCAGCAACACGCCGTAAGCTTCCGCCCGCGTGCAGCACGCACGCTGCATGGAAACGCGGCACAGCTCGGCCTTTACTTCGGTTGAAAAGGACATGGACCGCTCCTTTATCTGTCAATCAGCGCTGATAATCGCGGTGCATGGTGACCACGCCGTAGTCCCGACCGCGCAGATGCTCGGAAAGCGCCTCCGCAATCGCGACCGAGCGGTGCTTCCCACCAGTACAGCCGATGCTGATGATTACGTTCGCTTTTCCTTCCGCCACATACCGCGGCAGCAGAAAATCGATTGTCGAGGTCAAATGTTGCATCAGCTCATCCGCCATGCCGCCCTGGAACACGTAGTCGCGCACATCCGGATCGGTACCGTTTTTCTCGCGCAGGCTCATCTCATAATAGGGGTTGGGCAGGAACCTCACATCAAACACCAGATCGGACTCGGGCGGGATGCCGTATTTGAAGCCGAACGACTGCACGATCACCTCGAACGCGCCGCCGCCATCCGTCCCCGCGAACAGCGCGAGCAGGCGCTCGCGCAGCCCCGCTGCGGACAGTCCAGTCGTATCGACCACAAAATCCGCGCGGCTCTGTAGCGCGGCCAGCATGCTGCGCTCCTTCTCGATCGCAGCCGTCATGCCAATACCCTTCTCCATCAGGGGATGCTTACGGCGGGTTTCCTTAAAGCGCCGGATCAGCGTCGGCGTATCCGTATTCAGAAACAGGATCCGGTAGTCGCAGCCCATGCTCTTGATCGAGTCCAGCGAATCGAACAACTGCTGGAAATCCCCGCCCGCGCGCACATCGGTCACAAGCGCGACGCGCTCGTAACGCTCAGTCGCGGCAAGGCATATCTCGGCAAAGCGCGGGATGAGCGCGATGGGCAGGTTATCCACGCAATAATACCCCAGGTCCTCAAACGTGGCGACCGCGCGGCTCTTGCCCGCGCCCGACATACCTGAAACAATCAAAAAATACATCGATTCATCCCCCTTGCCCATTCGTCCATGCTTACCGGATGATCCGGACCTCGCATTCCAATTCCACGCCGAATGCCTCCCGCACGCGGCTCTGCACCAGCTCGATTAGGCGCAGCATATCGTCGCAGCTCGCACCGCCGCGGTTGATCAGAAAGCCCGCATGCTTTTCCGATACCTGCGCCCCGCCGACAGAAACCCCTTTCAGCCCCGCGTCCTCGATCAGCCGTCCGGCAAAATACCCTTCCGGCCGCTTGAATGTCGAACCCGCCGATGGATAGTTAAGCGGCTGCTTATCCCGCCGCCGCTGCGCAAGGTCGGCCATTTTGAGCTGGATCGCGGTGGGGTCACCCGGCCGCAGCCGGAGCGTTGAACGCAACACCGTCCATTCTGGATGGGCGCGGAAAGCGCTGCGCCGGTAGCCGAAGCCGTGCGCCTCCCCCTCCAGCACATGCCGCGCGCCCACTCCGTCCAGATACTCGGTTTTTTCCACAATGCCCGCCATCTGTCCGTCATACGCGCCGGCGTTCATAAATACCGCGCCGCCCAAGCTGCCCGGGATGCCGGCGGAAAACTCCGCTCCGGTCAGCCCCGCGCGCTGTGCGCGCCGTGCCACACGGCTGAGCAGCGCGCCCGCTTCCGCAGTGACCCGACAGTCCTCGCCGACGCGCACCTCGTCCAGCCCGATCGTACAGATGACCGTGCCGCGCACGCCATCGTCCGAAACCAGCATATTCGACCCGTTCCCCAGCACCAGCAGCGGCAGCTCATGTTCGCGCACCACGGAAAGGGCGGTCGTCAGTTCCGCAATGGTTTTCGGCATGACAAACAGGTCCGCCGGTCCGCCGATCGCAAAGGTAGTGTGGCGGCTCATGGGTTCGTTAATCGCAATATCTATCTCTGGCGCGGCTTTACGAAGGGCCGCCGCGCATTCGTTGATGTTGATACGGTGCTCCATCCTTTTCCTCCAAGCAAAGCAAAAGCAATATATAATATTATACCAAACCGCAAGGTAAAGTGCAAACGAAAGGCACCCCTATGGGGTGCCTTTTTGGTGAACGGTTTCCGGCAGCCGGTTAATTGCTCGCCTCATCCAGCAGGCTCGCGCCTTCCGCCATATCGTTGACAGCGGTACGCAGCTGCTCATCCATCTGGGATACCAGCTCCGTCAGCTTGGTCTGGTCGGTTTCCTCCGTCATTGCCACGACTGTATCGATAAAATCGATCATCGACTGGCAGCCGGACTGCATCTTCTCGTGTCCCGCCGCATAGGCTTCCGGCGGGGTGATTGCGATAAAGTCGTTAAGCGGTGCCTTCATGGACTCCAGAACCTCTTTCGCAGACTCCGGATCGGTCATTGCGGTGCTGGCATTGTTCTGGATCTCGGTCATCTCCGCGCCCAGATCCTCTACCGCCTGCTGGTATTCCTCCTCGGTCAGCGCGGCCGACGCCGCCTGATCCCCGCTGCCGGCGTTGTCCCCGCCGCTGCACGCAGCCAGCGATAACGCCATTACCGCCGCCAGCAGCGCGGCCAGCAAACGCTTCGTCATGTTCTTTTTCATACTCTTTCTCCTTATGACCTTACAAATTTTAGCATAAGCTATGGTATCATTATACAAAAAGAGCGTGAAAAAGTAAAGAATTTTTGTGGCAAAAAATGCAACAGGAAATACTTTTCTTATTGTTTATTCTACCTATTAATTTTTAGTGGAACCAGACTTCCTCATGCTCCCCGCGCCGTGGGCGCCCCAGGAGCATGCGTATGGCTTCCTTAGCGGACAGGCCGTTATACAGCACCTCATACATTGCCTCGGTGATCGGCATGGACACCCCCTGCTGCTGGGCCAGGCGGTAGCCGGCTTCGGTCGCGTAATAGCCCTCCACGGTCGCGCCGACCTCCTGCATTGCCTCCTGTGCGGTCTTGCCCTGCCCAATCAGGATACCCGCGCGGCGGTTGCGCGAATGCATCGAGCAGCAGGTAACGATCAGGTCCCCCACGCCGGACAGCCCCGCGAAGGTCTCCTGCTTGGCGCCGAGCGTAACCCCCAAACGGGCGATCTCGGTCAGGCCGCGCGTCATAAACGCGGCTTTGGAGTTATCCCCCAAGCCCAAGCCATCCGAAATACCCGCGCCAAGAGCGATAATGTTTTTGAACGCGCCGCCCAGCTCGCAGCCGACCAGGTCGGACGAGGTGTACACACGGAAAAAGGTATCGTTCATAAACGCAGCCTGCGTCAGCTCAGCCGCCGCCCTGCTCGCTGATGCGGCAACAATCGCGGTCGGCACCCCACGGGCCACCTCCTCCGCGTGGGTCGGGCCGGTCAGCGCTACCACGGGGTTGCGGCCGCCCATCGCACGGTCGATCGTTTCCGAGAAGCGGCAGTAGCCGTGCTGGGAATCCAGCCCCTTGCCCACATTGACGATCACCGTACCCGCTGGAACGATGCGGGAGAGCTGCTCCGCGGTCGAAGCCACGGCAAAGGACGGGACGGCCATCACCACCAGGTCCGCTTCCGCCGCGCCCGACATATCAGTCGTGACCGTGATCCCCTCTGGAATCCTCACCCCTGGCAGCAGCTTTTCGTTTGCCCGCTCGCGATGCAGCAGGTCGCATTCCTCCTGAAAAAAGGTCCAGGAGGTCACCGCATGGCCGTTATGGTGCAGCAGCATAGCCAGCGCAATGCCCCAGCCGCCGGTACCCAATACAAAAACCTTCATTTTCCGCTCTCCTCTCCATCGGAAGCTATTTTCTCAATGGTCTTTTTACTTTTGAAGGAAAACCTGTTCTCTTCCCCGTGCAGCATACGCATGATATTGCTCCGGTGCATGAAGATGACCGCCACCGCCATACCGAATGCCATCGCGGTCAAAACCGAATCGCGGTAGAACAGCAGGGTCGTAATGGGGAAGCTGACCGCGCCCAGAATCGAGCCAAGCGAGATCCAGCGCGTCACCGCAACCGCCAGGAAAAACAGCACGAACGCGATCAGGAAAATGCGCCAGTCGAACAGGAGCAACATGACCGCGCCGACCAGCACGCCCTTTCCCCCGCGGAAGCCAAAGTACACAGGAAACATATGCCCCAGTATCACGAAAATACCGGCCACCAGCTTGCCGACCGGTCCAACCAGAAGCGCGCCGATCGAGATTGCTGCCGCGCCCTTTGCAATGTCCCCCAGCAACACGAACAGCGTTTTGCCCGCCCCCATTGTGCGGTAGGCGTTGGTCAGTCCGGCGTTGCCGCTGCCATAGTTGCGGATATCCTTGCCGAGCGTTACCTTGCTGACGATGATTGCAAAGCTCAGCGAACCCAGCAGGTAGCCGCACACCGCGATGATGGCAAATTGCGTCAATGTCATGTTGTCGTCCCCCAAGAAATTAATTTAATCCTTGTCCCCGCGCTCACGGATCACCATGCGCACGGGCGTGCCTGTCAGTCCGAACACCTCGCGGATCTGATTTTCCAGATACCGCTGGTAGGAGAAGTGGAACAGGCGAGCATCGTTGCAGAAGCAGACGAACGTCGGCGGACAGGTGGATGCCTGCGTCATATAGAAGATACGCAGGCGGCGCCCCTTGTCAGTCGGCGGCTGCACGCGCGCGGTCGCCTCGGCCAGGATGGAATTCAGGCGGCCGGTCGGGATGCGCATATGGTTCTGCTCGTGTACCGCTTTGATCAGGGCGAACAGCTTATCCACGCGCTGTCCAGTCTGCGCGGAAATGAACAGCACCGGCGCATAGGGCATGTATGCCAGCCCCTCGCGCACGCGCAGCGTGTATTCCTTCATCGTGGAGCCGTCCTTTTCCACCAGGTCCCACTTGTTGACCACAATGATGCAGGCCTTTCCGGCATTATGCGCCTCGCCCGCGACCTTGGTGTCCTGCTCGGTCACGCCCTCGGTCGCGTCGATCATAATGACGCACACATCCGCGCGCTCGACCGCGAGCAGGGAGCGCATAACCGAATATTTCTCAATCTTCTCGTCCACCCTGCTTTTTTTGCGGATGCCCGCCGTGTCGATAAAGGTGAACCTGCCGTGCGCGTTGTCCAGATCGGCGTCCACGCTGTCACGCGTCGTACCCGCCACATTGGAAACGATCACGCGCTCCTCGCCCAGCACGCGGTTGAGCAGGCTGGACTTGCCCACGTTCGGCTTACCGATCAGCGCGACGCGGATGCGGTCCGACGCTTCCTCGCCCTCCTCCTCGGGCGGGAAATGCTCGTAAGCCGCGTCCAGCAGCTCGCCCACGCCATAACCGTGCAGTGCGGAGATGCCGTAAGGCTCTCCCAGGCCGAGGTTATAAAACTCATAAAACTCCGCCGGCGGGTCGCCCGGCTTATCGCATTTATTGACCGCCAGCACGATCGGCTTGCCCGAACGCAACAGCATCGCCGCCACATCCTGATCCGCCGCGGTCACGCCGGTGCGCAGGTCGGTGATGAACACGATCACATCCGCATGGGAGATCGCAGTTTCCGCCTGAAAGCGCATGAACTGCAAAATTTCGTTGTCGTTTGACGGTTCGATGCCGCCGGTGTCGATGATGGTAAAATCACGTCCGCGCCAGTCGCTTTCCGCATATAGCCGGTCGCGTGTTACGCCCGGCGTATCCTCCACAATGGACAGGCGCTTGCCCGCCAAGCGGTTAAACAGCTGTGATTTACCGACGTTCGGCCGGCCGACAATCGCCATAATCGGCTTTGGCATATCCTTTCCCTCCTCTTTGCTTTTCGGGGGCTAATCTTCAAAAATTTTGGCGAGCAGGTCCGCGCCGTCGATCTCGACCGGAACGATGGGTACGCCGATCGCGTCCGACACCTGTTCCGGCGTGCAATCATCCAGGAACACGTCTCCCCCATCCCGCAGCATATTGGCGGAGATCAGCACGCGCTCGCCCAAGTCCCGCCCTTTCAACTGGGCGATCAGATCCTGGCCGGTAATCAGTCCGGCAACCGAGACCAGCGGCCCAAAGAAATCGTTGCGAATCGCCACGACTCTGCCGCTTAAATTATCGCATTTTGCGGCCGCCTCGTCAAGCAGGACCGCCAGAGAAGGCGCGGCGGCCGTGCCGGTCGCAATGGTAAACGGCCGCGCCGCGCGCCCCTCGTAATCCGGCAGCGCCAGCCGGAACTCCTCCATGAACAACGGCAGCATGCCGATGCCGTTTTCAAACTGGGTAAACTCCTCGTAATACACCGTATTCGGCAACGGGCGCTCCGCCTTGAGGTACAGCTCGTCCCCGCACCAGACCAGGCGCGTGCCGAGCTCGCGCAAGCATTCCTGCGCGAACGGCTCGACGATATCCAGAATCGCTTCCGCGCAGGGCTTATCCGTCGCCTCCAGTGGATACAGCCCCTCGCGGTGGCGTGTCATACCGAACGGCACGACCGAGATTGTATTCACCGCGGGATAGAGCTTCTTCAGATCGTTCAGCGAGCGGCGCAGCTCCTCCCCGTCGTTCAGCCCCTTGCACACGACGAGCTGGCAATTCATCGTGATGCCGCCCTCCGCGAAGCGCTTCATGATCCGAAGTGCTTCGCCCGCGCGGCGGTTCTGCAGCATTTTGACGCGCAGCTCCGGATTGGTGGTCTGCACCGAGATATTGACCGGCGAAATATGCATCCGCAGGATACGGTCCACATCCGCGTCCGACAAGTTGGTCATGGAGATATAATTCCCCATCAGGAAGGACATGCGCGCGTCGTCGTCCTTTACATAGAGCGTCTTGCGCATCCCACGGGGCAGCTGGTCGATAAAGCAAAACACGCACTTGTTCGAACACTGCTTCATCCCGTCCATCAGATAATGCTCGAAATTCAGGCCGAGCGGCTCGCCCTCGCGCTTGCGCACACGCACCTCGCGGACGCTTTCCCCATCCGCTTCCAGCACGCGGAGCGTCAGCCGCGCGTCGTAGCTGTAAAATTTGTAATCCAGCACATCACGGATCGCTGTCCCATCGATCTGCAGCAGAGTCTCCCCCGCCCGCAGTCCCGCGCGCGCCGCCGGACTGCCCGCATCCACACTGACAATTTTTGACGCCATCCAGCGCCCTCCTTTCTGCATTTTTCACGCTTGCCGGAACGTTTCCCCCCTGGGACGCATCCGGCCGCACCCGCCATCACGCCCGACCGAAACCATGGATCCGATCGGGGGCGAAAAAAATGGAGAAGCCGTTGCCGCCTTCTCCATCCTTTGTTCTGTTTTCAGCCTTACGCTTCCTTAACGGCGACAACCTCACGGCCGTTGTAATAGCCGCAAGCCTTGCACATTCTGTGAGCCAGCTTCATCTCGCCGCACTTCGGGCATTTGGACATGCCGGGCAAAGAGAGCTTCCAATGGGAGTTGCGGCGCTTGTCGCGACGGGCTTTCGAAACCTTTCTCTTCGGTACTGCCATGGTGGATACACCTCCTACTCTATCTTCTCAATTTGTTTGACTGTTTTATGTGCTCTTGTCCTCATCAGAGTCGAGCAGGGCGCGCAGCGCGGCAAAACGCGGATCGATCTGCTTTTTGTCGCAGTCGCAGTCAACCTCGTTGCGGTCGGCGCCGCAGTGCGGACAGAGGCCTTTGCAGTCCTCCTTGCACAGATATGTCATCTGTACCTGCAGGATCAATGCCGGCACCAATACGTCCGCAGGATCCACGCTGTCACCGGTCAGCACGAAAAGATCGTCCTCTTCCTCCGTCTCAGGGTCGTCCGACAAAATCATATCCGTCTCGGCTGTCAGCAGAATATCCAACGGCTTTAGACAGCGGGCACAGGCGGTGGAGTAAATCGTTTTGATCGTCCCTTTCAGCCGCAGGACACCGCTCTCGTTCGAAACCTCCCCGCTGATCTGAACCGGACTTTGGAACGGCTTCGCGCCATACAGCGTTTCCTCCCGCAAATCAAGCGTTTCGGAAAACGGGATGCTGACGGTATTCGAGCCGGTCAGCTTTCGCAAATCAATCTTCATGTCAACCTCACATGGTACTAAGATAGTATACTACACCCTTTTGCCCTTTGTCAAGCAAAAAACGACTTTATCATCGGCGCATCGGCGCATTTTAATGATAAAAGGTTCCGTCCGGATGGACGGAACCTTTTATAACACAAATCTGCCTTATCAGCCCATGAGCAGGTTCGGTACAAACAGAATAATGCCGGGTACATAAGTGAATATCAGTAGCACCGCAAACAGCATTATGATCCACGGCCACACCTCTCTGCAGTAGCCGGAGAACGTACATCCTGTAATCGAGGTGGAAACGAACATCATCGCGCCGAACGGCGGGGTAACGCCGGCCAGCGTCAGGTTGATCGCCATAACGATACCGAAGTGGATCAGGTTTACATCCAAGCTCTGCGCAGCCGGTACGAGCAGCGGGGCGAGCAGGATCATTGCAGCGCCGCCCTCGAAGAACATACCAACAATAGCGAGCAGGATGTTGACCAGCAGCAGGAACTGCCAATCCGTGTGGCAAATCGCCAAGATCGCTTCGGAAATAATCATCGGGATACGTTCCCAAGTCAGGAACTTGCCGAACGCGATAGACGCGCAGATGATCAGCATGATGCCGGAGGTAGCCTCAACGGACTCACGCAGGATCGGCAGCAGTTGCTTGACATGGATGGTGCGGTAAATCAGCGCGCCGACCAACAGAGCGTAAACGATGCAGCAGGCGCCGGCTTCGGTCGGGGTGAACACGCCGAAACGCAGGCCCATGATCAGGCCGAACGGCAGGAACAGCGCCCAGATGGACTGCTTCAGGTTCTGTGCGAACTCCTTCGCGGTACCGATGCGATCACGGGTGGGCTTATAGCCGCGCTTGCGGGACTGGATGCCTGCCAGCGCCATTTCAGCAACCATGATCAGGAAGCCGGGGAAATAGCCGGCATAGAACATTTCCTGAATGGAAACGCCCGACGCAGTTGCATACAGAATCAGAACGATTCCGGGCGGGATGATCGGGGTGATACAGGAGGATGCAACCGTTACAACGGTCGAAAACTCCTTGGAATAGCCCAGGCGCTCCATTTCCGGAACCAGCATTTTGGACTGCATCGCTGCGTCCGCGTTCGCGGAACCGGACAGACCGCCCATCAGAGCGGAAAGAACGATGTTAACCTGCGCAAGACCGCCCGCAAACTTACCAACGAGCAGCTCGCAGAGGTTCATCAGTCGTTCTGTGATTCCTGAATAGTTAAAGATAACACCGGCAGCCGTAAAGAACGGGATTGCCAGGTAGGTGAACGATGTTGTACCGGACAACATGTTCTGAACCATAATATCCGTCGGCTGAGACGACGAGTTAAACATAAAGTATACCAGTGTGGAGAATGCGAGCGAAAACGCCACCGGTATTTTCATGAAGAGAAACAGAAACAGCAGGAGAAGTGGAAACCATACTGTAAATGACATTTCTCTTTACCTCCTTCCATAGTAAACGTGTATTCTTCCTTATGCGCGGTTTTCCAGCGAAGTTTCCGCGAACTCCTTGCCAATGATGGACCAGTACAGGAAACGAAGCGAGTACAGGCACATGACAAAGAAGCCGATCAGCGCCGGAAGGTCCATAAAGGTATACGGAATACGCAGCGCAGCCGTAGGACGAACCCACGCCTCCACGGTGAGGATAAAGCTGTAATAGGTAAGAACCGCATTACCAATCGCCAGGATGACAAAATTGATGATGTAGATAATACGCTTCGGGAGTTTGGGAAGGCGGTCCACAATGACGTCAATCGCGATCATGCCCTGGTTCTTATACAAAGTACAAACACCGAAGAACACGGTATAGGCAAAGCCCAGATACGATACCTCTTCCGCCCATGCAAAGGACTTGGAGATAACGAAACGCGAAAATACGTTAATGATAATCGCCAGGCACATTACAACGAAACCTACGCTTGCAATGTACATTTCCCAATCGTTAATAAACTTTTTGAAAAAGCCTTGTTTGTTCTCGTTCACAGATTAATTCACGCCTTTCTTTCACAAAAAGCTATTTGCGAAATGGAATGTAGCAAAAAAGAGTCAGAGTCAACATGAGGTGGGTATGAAACAGTCATACCCGCGCCGTCAAACCAGTTCCCCCCGTTTTAACGGCGCGGCATACAACCGTTCTACATCATTAGATTCTTATCGTAATTAAGTAGATCGAAAGCACCAATCAGGTTTTACGCAGCAGCTGCGTCACCCGCGGCGGCATCGGTATCAGCAGAAGCACTGGAATCGGTCGCGCCGATCGCTTCCTGGATGCGCTCTACCAGATTGTCGCTCCACTCCGGGAAAGCTTCCGGAACGTGCTCGAACGAATAGTCGCGCCACTCCTGGATCGCCTCGTCGGTCGGGTAAACTTCCTGAACGCCCTCGTTGATCATATCTTCGAGCATCGGGCCAACAACGGACTCAACCTCTTCGATAGCCTGCGCCGGGTAAGCCTGGCCGACCTCGTCGATCGCCTTCTTGCCCTCTTCCGGCAGGGACTGGTATACTTCTTCCGACATAACCATGATGGTCGGAGCATACAGGTGACGGGTGTAGTTCAGGTACTTAGCAACCTCGTGCAGCTTCGCGGAGTACAGGATATGGATCGGGGACTCAGCGCCGTCCGCAACGCCCTGGCTGATAGCCTGATAGGTCTCGGACCAGGTGCAGGTGGTAGCGTTGCCGCCCATGACGTTAACCATTTCGGTCCACATCTTGGTCGGAGCGCAGCGGAGCTTCATGGTGGAAGCAGCAGCGCGGTCCGGCATCGGGGACTTGGTCAGCCAGTTGCGCTCGCCAAAGTAAACGGCGGTGATAATGCGCATGCCTTTTTCATGGAGCTGAGCCTCAAGCTCCTGGCCCAAGTCGGACAGCCACAGGTTACCAACGTCTTCCGGCTTCTGGAGCAGGTAAGGCATCATGAACGCGGAATAGTCCGGAACGTAGTCAGCCAGGTGGGAGAAGTCGCAGTCCTGAATAGCGGCAGCGCCCTTGGAAATGGATTCGATTACGTCGGTGGTGGCGCCCAGGGACTCAGACGGGTAGATCTGAACGTCCAGCGTGCCGTTGGCAGCCTCGTTGATGCGGTCGCAGAAGTTCGACCAAGCTTCGTACATCGGGTCGGAGGTGGTCTTGATGGAGTTCATCTTCAGAACGACCGGCTCATTGGAGGAGCCACCGTTAGCCGCTGCATCGCCGCCATTGTCCGCACCGGTGTCGGTGTTGCCACAAGCAGCCAGAGACAGAGCCATGGCAGACGCCAGAAGCGCCGCGAGTAATCTTTTCTTCATGTTACAACCTCTTTTCTTCGCTTTCTTAAAAGTGAGATTTATATGCAGGCTGGGGGGGTGCCAGCCTGATATACTATTTATTCGCCGGTATACTGCGGCTCGCGTTTCTCGAGGAACGCGGTAACGCCCTCGTTGAAGTCCTTGTGCCGCGCCATATACCGCGTGTAGGTGACCTCCAGATCGTTCTTGCGCTTCATCTGGAAATCCTCCTGTGCGTTCATGCACGCCTTGAGGTAACGCAGTACGAGCGGTCCGCGCTTGCAGATCTCACGCGCCTTGTCCATCGCCGCGGGCATTAGCTCATCCAGCGTATCGACAACCTTGGTCACGCCGCCGTACTTGGTCAGCTCCTCCGCGGTAATAAACGTGCCGCAGTAGCACATGTCGCGCTGGATCTGCGGCGGCAGGATGCGGGCTAGATGGCCCGAGCCGCCGACGACCGAAAGCTTTGCCTCCGGCGCGCCGAATACCGTACCCTTGACCGCGATCGTGATGTCCGCGCCGGCCGGATAGCACAGGCCGCCGCCCAGGCAGTGGCCATGCACCGCGCAGATTAGCGGCACGCGCAGCTCGTACAACGCGAGCGCACCGTCGTAATATACCTCCTGCGTATTGGTAACGTCCTTGTCATCAATGCTTTTTTTGAAGCGCTTGATGTCAACGCCCACACAAAACGTCTTGAGGTCGGAATGCATGATGCACACCCATATATCGTCATCATGGTTGATATAATCGCACAGCATGATGATCTCTTCCTGCACCGTGCCGCTGGCCGCGTTGACCGGCGGGTTGTGCAGCGTTAAAATGCCAATATGATCTTCTACTGTCAGGAAAACCTGCTCCAGCTTATGCTCCCCGACCATTTCTACCGTTCTCGTTGCCATGCTTCAGCCCTCCTCGCCATAACGCGCATGATATGCGGCCCAGAGTTCGTCTCGGAAATCCGGATGCGCAATGTTGATCAGCAGCCTTGCGCGCTCGCGCAGGCTCTTGCCGCGCAGATTCGCCACGCCGTATTCCGTCACGATGTAATGCACGTCGGTGCGGGTCGTCGTGACCGTCGTACCTGGCTCGAACACCGGTACGATGCGGGAGATCGTGCCATGCTTGGCCGTGGACGGCATCGCCAAGATGGACTTGCCGTTCGGACACATGGACGCGCCGCGCACATAGTCGAGCTGGCCGCCGATCCCCGAGAACTGGTTGATGCCCATGGACTCGGAGTTGACCTGGCCGTTGAAATCGACCTGGAGGCAGGAGTTGATGGAAACCATCTTGTTCTGGCGCGAGACAACCACGGGGTCGTTTACATAATCCACCGTGAGCATCATAACGTCAGGGTTATTATCAACGAAGTCGTACAGCTTTTTGCTGCCCATCAGGAACGCCGCGACCATCTTGCCCTTGTTTTCGGTCTTGGCCGCGCCGGTGATGACGCCCTGCTCATACAGGTCGACGACGCCGTCGGAGAACATTTCGGAATGGATGCCGAGGTCTTTCTTGTCGCCCAGGAACTTGAGCACGGCGTCCGGTATGGAGCCAATGCCAAGCTGCAGCGTGGAGCCGTCCTCGATCAGGCTGGCGCAGTTGCGGCCGATCGCCTCTTCAACCGGACCAATCTTGCCGCCGCCCAGCTCGGGCAGAGGCCGCGAAGCTTCCACGGCATAGGTGATCTGGGACACATGGATAAATGAATCGCCCATCGTGCGGGGCATCTGGTCGTTGATCTGCGCGATCACCACCTTGGCCGAAAGCGCAGCCGGCTTTGTGCCGCCGACCGATACGCCGAACGAACAGAAGCCGTGTTCATCCGGTGGGGTCAGTGATACCAATGCAACATCGATCGGGAACGTCCCGTCGGTGAAAAAGCGCGGCGACTGATGGAAATAAAACGGGGTGTAATCCGCACGTCCCTCATTGACGGAGGCGCGTGTCACCGGACCAAGGAACAGGCCGTTGTAATTGAGGTGGCCCTTCATCTTGGGCTGGGTGTACTCGCCCTTCCCCATCGGTACCCAGTGGCAGATCTCCACGTCCTCATACTGCTCGTAGTTTGCTACCAGCGCGTCGGTCAGTACCAACGGTTCGTTTGCGCCATGACCGAAGAATACCCGGCAATGGTTCGGGATGTGCTTGACCGCTTCTTCCGCGGTCGTGAGCTTCGACTGATAGATCGCTCTCCAGTCTTTCATTTTAGTTCGACCTCCAACTGCCACTCGAACCCCTCAAGCCCTCTCTCAAAAGGCCAAATTCGAACGGCGATCAGGTAAAGTCGATCAATACCTTGAGCATGGACTTATCCTTGCTCGCTTTTTCGAACGCATCCATCGCCTGGTCGACCGGATAAACCGCGGAAACGACCTTGGCGAGCTGCTCGTTCATCGCACCGGAGTTAATAATCTTGGCCGCGCCCTCCATGCTGGTCATCGTGTGGTGACGCACGCCGAGCATCGAAGCCTCGTTATAGATAATGGTGTTGATGTCCGTGTTGAAGATGGTACCCTTGGGCGGCATGCCGACCTGGACCATCGTGCTGCCCTGCTTGATCAGGTTGAAGCAGGCGTCATAACCGCCCTGGAAGCCAGTGGCTTCAAACAGGATATCGAACTTGCCGCCGGCAATCGCGATGCACTGATCTACGAAGTCCGGAGCGGAAATATCGACTACGTCAAAGCCAAGCTCCTTGGCGATGCGGATACGGTCCTGATTGATCTCGGCCAGAACAACATGCCCCGCGCCGGAGAATTTGCACATCATGCCGATCAGCACGCCGATCGTGCCGGCGCCGGCGATGAATACGTCGTCGCCCGGACGGACGCCCGCGCGGCGGGTGTCGTGTACCGCAACGGTGAGCGGCTCGACCAGCGCGGCGATCTTCATATCAACGTCGTCATTGAACTTGATCAGGCGGTCGGCGTTTACCAGCATATACTGGGTGAACACGCCATCCATCGAGGTACCCATGATCTTAACGTTGGTACACAGGTTCTCGCGGCCCTCGTGGCAGCCCACGCAGGCGTTGCAGGGCTCGATGGTGTGGGAGCAGACCTTGTCGCCGACCTTGATGTCGGTGCGCTCAGAGTTAATAGCGTAAACCTCGCCGCAGGCCTCATGACCCATCACAAGGGGCGGCTTGGCGGTCGGGTGCTGGCCCGCGAAAATATGTAAGTCAGAACCGCAGATGCCCGCATACTTGATGCGGACAACCGCCTGTCCGGGGCCGGGCTCCGGAATCGGCGACTCCACCGTTTCGACCTTGAAGAAATCGGTTAACAAAAGCTTTTTCATAATCAAGTATCCTCCTCAACTTGACGTCTGTTCCCAGCTACCATATTTCTGCTTCGCCAGAACCGGCGCGCCGCTTCCCAGTCTCCAGTCTCCGTTATCTTGTTCTGTTGGAAGCGATGCTTCCAACAGAACAAGGGGGGTACCCCCCTTGTTGTCGAAAAACGGGAAATCTTCGGCCACGGTTTCGGGAGCGGTTTCACACCCCCTACATTTCACACCCCCTACATAAAATAGACACCATCCTGCCGCCATATCCTTTACCAAGGTTCTTATCGCGCAACAATGGTTGTCCATCCCTCACGGCCATCGCCGTTCCGCCGCGCATGCGAAACACAAAAACAAGTGCCTGCTTTTGTTGTTTTTTCGCGCAGCAACACAATACAGTAGTTTTCTACAGCACAGTAATACTATAATTGTCCAGACAACGATTGTCAATACCCCACAAAAGAATTCACCACTCATTTCAGGTTTTTGTAGAGCGTGCAGAATATTCATTTAATTTTTTGTTAACATTTTCACAGAGCGTCAATTTCAATATGCATTGTCACAAATTTATCATTTCATTCTTGTTTATTTTTCACAATTTTATCGCAAGATATTTCATAATTCGGTGAAACTACTCGTCAAAAAAAATTATTTTTGTTTCCGAATTTTAATCTTGAAAAAAACCGTTTGCTTGACAACTTTCCGGTATGTATTATAATGTCAGTGAGTGGTGGTTTCATTCCACGTTTTGATCCGGCGGCGCGGCCGCCGACGCCCTCCATCCTGTTATGTATGGAGGGTGTTTTCAAGCAGGTGGGAACGTTTCCGCCCAATCTGGTACCGCGGGCTGCGATACAAGCGATCTCCCTGCCTGTGGGCACAGAAAGTTCAATATTTTAAGGAGGTTTTGCTATGCAAATGACATTCCGCTGGTACGGCGAAGGCAACGACAGCGTTTCCCTGGCCGACATCAAGCAAATCCCCGGCGTTACCGGCATCGTATGGGCTCTGCACCATAAGCAGGCCGGTGAAATCTGGACGGTCGACGAGATCATGCATGAAAAGAAGATCATTGAGGACGCAGGCTTCAATATCGACGTCGTCGAATCGGTTAACGTACACGACGATATCAAGATCGGCCTGCCGACCCGTGATCAGTATATCGAAAATTACAAGATCACCCTGCGCAATCTGGCGCAGTGCGGCGTAAAGGTTGTTACCTATAACTTTATGCCCGTTTTCGATTGGACCCGCACCGACCTGTTCCACCCGCTGCCGGACGGTTCGACTGCGCTTTACTATGAAAAGTCGGTCATCCGCGAGGACGCCAAGGAAATGGCCGATTATATCCTCAAGGGCTGTAAGGGCTACACCATGCCCGGCTGGGAGCCTGAGCGCATGGCCCAGCTCGACGAGCTGTTTGAAAAGTACAAGCCCGTTACGAAAGAGAAGCTGTGGGAAAACCTGAAGTACTTCCTCGAAGCGATCATGCCGACCTGCGAGGAGACCGGCATCAAAATGGCCATCCATCAGGACGATCCCCCCTGGGACATCTTCGGCCTGCCGCGCCTGCTGGTCAACAAGGAAGCGATCGGCAAGTTCCTCAAAATGGTCGACCATCCGAACAACTGCCTGTGCCTGTGTTCCGGCTCGCTCGGCGCCAACGAGAAGAACGACATCGCCGACATCATCCGCTCCTATTGCGACCGCATCGCGTTCGCGCACGTCCGCAACGTCAAGCACTATGAAAACGGCGACTTCTCTGAGGTTTCCCACCGCGACTGCGACGGCGATGTCGGCATCCTGGAAATCATGAAGGCCTATCACGACTGCGGTTTCGACGGCTATATGCGTCCCGACCACGGCCGCCACATCTGGAACGAGAAATGCCGCCCCGGCTACGGCCTGTACGACCGCGCGCTCGGCATCATGTATCTGTGGGGCGTTTGGGACATGCTGGAGAAACTGGAAGGAGCTCATTAAGCAATGAAACTTTCTATTGCATCTTTGAAAGATAAGGAAGCCTGGAAGGGCTATACTCTGCCGGCGTTTGACATTGAGGCTGTCGCGGCCAGGACCAAGGCTGCGCCGACTTGGCTGCATTTCGGCGCAGGCAACCTGTTCCGTGCGTTCCAGGCGGCTGTGGCCCAGCACCTGATCGGGAGCGGCGACATGGACACCGGCATCATCACCTGCGAGAGCTACGACGACGAGATCGTGACCAAGTGCTTCCACAAGGTAGACAACCTTACGGTTGCCGTTACCCTCGAGGCCGACGGCCGCATTGAAAAGGAAGTCATCGGCTCGGTTGCGGAAACCACTACCCTGCTGCATGACCTTGATCGCGTCAAGGAGATTTTTGCCGCCCCGTCCCTGCAGATGGTTTCGTTCACCATCACGGAAAAGGGCTACTCCCTGCGCAACGCCAAGCAGGAGCTTGTTCCGGCTGCTGTGGAGGACATGAAGAACGGTCCCTCCGCCTGCAAGTCTTTCATGGCGCAGCTCGCCACCCTGCTGCTGCACCGCATGCATACCTGCGGCAAGCCGCTCGCCATGGTTTCGATGGATAACTGCTCGCACAACGGCGCGAAGCTCCAGGGTGCGATCATGGAATTTGTCGACGCCTGGAAGAAGAACGGCCAGATCTCTGATGAAGAGTATGCTTATCTGACCGAAAAGGTTTCGTTCCCGTGGTCGATGATCGACAAGATCACTCCCCGTCCGGCTCCGGAGATTGCGGACCAGCTCGAGGCCGACGGTCTGGAGGATATGCACCCGTTCGTAACCAGCAAGAACACCTATATCGCGCCGTTCGTCAACGCCGAGCGCCCGCAGTACCTGGTTATCGAAAACGACTTCCCGAACGGCCGTCCGGCGCTGGACAAGGCCGGCGTTATCTTCACCGACCGCGACACGGTTAACAAGGTGGAAATGATGAAAGTCTGCACCTGCCTCAACCCGCCCCAGACCGCGCTGGCGGTTTATGGTTGCATGCTCGGCTATACCTCGATCGCTAAGGAAGTACAGGACCATGAGCTGTACACCCTGATCGACCGTATGTGCCACATCGAGGGCATGCCTGTTGTGGTTGACCCGGGCGTGCTCAGCCCGAAGGCGTTCCTCGACGAAGTGTTTGAGACCCGCCTGCCCAATCCGTTCATTCCGGACACCCCGCAGCGTATCGCAACCGATACTTCCCAGAAGGTTTCGATCCGCTTTGGCAACGCGATCAAGAATTACGACGCGATGGGCCCCGGCAAGGCTGCCGAGTTGAAGTATATCCCGCTGGTTCTGGCCGGCTGGTTGCGCTACCTGCTCGCGGTTGACGACGAGGGAAATGCGTTCCAGTGCAGTGCCGACCCGCTGCTCGCCTCCCTGCAGGAAAAACTGTCCGGCATCGAGCTGGGCAAGGCGGACGACGCCGCTGTCGCCAAGCTGGAGCCAATCCTACACGACGCGTCTATTTTCGGCATCGACCTGTATGCCTGCGGCCTTGCGGATAAGGTCATCGGCTACTGGAAGGAAATGATGGCCGGCCCCGGCGCAATCCGGGCAACGCTCAAAAAGTATACTGCGTAAAAGAAATAAACAAAAGCTCCCGCACATCTGTGCGGGAGCTTTTGTTATCCATACCCATAAAAAAACACGGGCGCTTTGACGCCCGCGTTCATTTGTTATTCTTCCGCCGGAAGCGCTGCCAGCATTTGCTGTGCTTTCTTCGTCGGCCACAGCCAGTCCCGTCCCTTTTCAATCGTCTGCTCCAAATAAGCCCGCGCCATATTGATTTCTCCCTGTGACAGATAGACGCGCGCCAGCAGCAGGCTGGTATTCACCCGAAAGAGCGCGGTGGTGCCGTTGCGGACCAGTTCACGCAGGTATGCGTCATCCTGGCACACACCGGTCAGCGCGTCGTAATGGCACTGCAGGATACGCACATTCTCTGCATAGCGCTTCTGTGCCGCCTCATCCTGCCGCTCCAGCAGTTCGCGCATCTTGTCCAGGCATTCCTTGCCCTTTTCTGCGTTTTCCATCCGGAAATGAATCAGGCCCTTGTTATTGAGCATCAGCAGCGCCGCGCTGAGGCGTTCGCTTTCTTCCGTAACAACCGGCGCGCCGTCCAACAGGGCAAGCGCCTGATCGAATTCCCCGATCGCGGCATGGCCATCCGCCAGGTAAGCCCGAACCGTGACTTCGAGCGCGGGTGTCTTTTTCGCACGGGGCAGAAGCTTTTCAAACTTTTCCAGAAAGCGCTCAGGCTCAAGGTTCTGATACAGCCAGGCAAGCCGGTTCTGCAGGGCGCTCACCCCGTAGGACAGCGCCAGGATGTACAAAATTGCAAAGCCAATCACCAGAACAGCCAGCGCCAGCCAGAACGATATGCCCCGTTTTACCATATAGCCCGCCGCCGCCAACAGCGCAATACCGCCGACCGCCGGCAGAAGCATGTACTGCGGGAACAGCTTGACCAATTTCACCATAATGTAATCACTCCTAAACTCAACAGTTCTATTATACCGGTACCATGTTCAAATCGCAAGTCTTTTCATGCCTGTTTGCGACAATAACCCGTTAAAAAAGGCGGTGCAGCCGCAGCCGCCCGCCCTTTTGCAAGCATCTTTCCGTCCTACAAGGCAATATGGTGTGTTTTCCAGGGAGAATCCGGCTGACGGGAAGAAACCGGTCCCGTGCTGTCGCGCACGATCAGCTTTGCTTCCACGTCGATCACCCTTCCCTCCGGCGTCGGCGCCCCTTCGATCAGGTCCATCAGCAGGTTTACGCTAATCCGGCCTTTTTCCTCAATCTGCTGGCTGACCGTGGTCAGGCTTGGCGTCACCTGCTCCGACATTTGGATATTATCAAACCCGACAACCGAAATGTCCTGCGGAATCCGCATCCCGCGGTCATGAATGGTATCCAGCACACCGATCGCCATATAGTCAGACGCAACGAACAGCGCCGAAACATCCGGAAATTCGTTTAAGATCTGATTGGCGATCTGATAGCCCGAATCAATGGAGTTATACCCCTCGCGCACCATGCCAGGCAGGACCGCGTTCCCTTGCCGCGCCATACCGTCCAGATAAGCCCGGCGGCGCTCCTCGCTCGACGGCAGGAAGTGCGGACCGTTAATAAAGGCGATCCGCCTGTGTCCCAGCCCGAACAAATGCTGCATCGCGCTCAGCGCGCCCATATAGTTATCGATGCAGACCTGATAGACCTGCTGCGACGCAGGCGACTTCCCGATCAGCACCAGCGGCACATGATGCTCCAGCAGCTCGTTGATATACGGCGTATGCTCATAAAGCGGACTGATGAGCAAAAGGCCATCCACCCTTTTCTGCAGCACCGCGTCAAAGGCTTCTTTCATGTCCCGACAGCAGAGCATCAACGCATAGTATCCCCGCTTCGTCATCGCTTTAAGAATGCCGCGTTGAATCTCCATATAGTACTGGTTCTGAAAAACGTAATCGATATCGTGCGGCACAACCACGCCGATCGTTCGGCTGCGCCGCTGTGACATGCTGCGCGCGTAAGCATTCGGCTGAAACTGGTGCTCGCGTATCACGCGGAGCACACGCTCTTTTGTTCCCGGCAATACATCTGATTTATTATTCAGCACGCGAGAAACCGTTGATTTGGAAACGCCCGCCTCTTTGGCAATTTCCGTGATCGTCATACTTTTCTTCAAGACCACTATCTCCTTTTCCCCGCCTCTCTCTCAATATAATTATACAGGCTTGACAAGAGCCAATCAATATATGATTCCCTGCTGCGGATATTTTCGTCAAATTTACTCTGTTTTGTTATTATACTTTGTGCATATTCTATATATTTTCTCCAGTTTGCCGCAACTGCTACTTCCTTTTTTGATAAAAATGAGGTATACTATTCCCATATTATCCTTGGAGACAAAAGAGGGCTTTCCATTGAAAGAATACCACATCACATCCAATGACAGCGGGCAGCGCTTGAACAAATTCCTTGGCAAAACAGTTCCCCTGCTTTCCGGCGGGCAGATGCATAAATACCTGCGCCTTAAGCGCATCAAGATCAATGGGAAGCGCACCGAGGCCAGCTACAAGCTCATAGCGGGCGACGTGGTGCAGCTTTATCTGAACGACAGCTACTTTGACGCACCCCAAGAGGAGGATGCCTACCGGCATATTTCACACCCCCGCGTCCGTGTGGTCTATGAGGACAGCCATATCCTCCTTGCCGATAAGGCGCCCGGTATGGTGGTGCATGCGGACGAGCGCGGCGGCACAGATACGCTGATCGCCCATATTCAGGCCTATCTGTATCAGTCCGGCACCTGGGAGCCGTCCGCCGCCGCATCCTTCGCCCCCGCGCTGTGCAACCGCATTGACCGCAACACTGGCGGCATCGTAATTGCCGCGAAAACGGCCGAGGCGCTGCGTATCCTGAACGACAGGATCAAATCCCGTGAACTCGAGAAACGCTATCTGTGCGTTGTTCACGGCCGTCCACAGCCAGCCGAAGGGCTGATCGAAAACTATCTGCGCCGCGACGAGACGCGCAAGCAGGTCACCCTGCACAGCACACGCGTCCCCGGTGCCAAAACCGCGCGCACCCGTTACCGGACGCTCGCTTCCAGCGGCCGACTTTCCCTTGTCGAATGCGAGCTGCTCACCGGCCGCACCCATCAGATTCGGGCGCACATGGCCTCGATCGGCTGTCCGCTGTTAGGCGATGGCAAATACGGCGTAAATGAGCGTAACCGTCCTTACGGCGAATTCGGCCAAGCATTGTATGCCTATTCGCTGTCCTTCCATTTCCAAACGGATGCCGGCGCGCTTTCCTATCTGGATGGGAAAACCTTTACCGTGCAGGACGTCCCTTTCGTCCAAAAATATTTCCCTGAATACCACCTATAGCAAAGCAGCAGCCCACAGGCTGCTGCTTTGTTTTTTAATCGAAAATATTTTCCTTATACGTTCCATCCTCAATGGCCTGCACCGTTGCATCCGACAGGTTGCTGTAAACCATGCCGGGCTCCAGCGTGATGCCCTTGACCGCGGCCAGCTCGGAAACCGTAACGAACGCATATGTTTTGTCCGTGCGGCTCTGCAGCTCGTCAATGGCTGCCAACACGCCTGGCAGGGTACCCTGCCAGATATCGTGCATCAGCACGATATCGCCGTCCTCGACCTCGTTGATGATATGGTCTTTCACACTCTCCGGATCGGTCTTGGTGCTCCAATCCAGCGTATCAACGCTCCAGTTGATGATCGGCAGACCGAGCGCTTTCATCTGCTCCTTGACCGTGTCGTTGACGCCGCCGCCGACCGGACGCATGACCGTCGGCTTTTGGCCGGTATACGATTCGATCAATTCGCTGTTGGACTCCACCTCGTCGCGCACGGTCGCCGCGTCCAGATGTGTCAGGCGGCTCATCGGATGCGTCATGGTGTGGTTGCCCAGCTCATGCCCATCCGCAAGGTACTGCTCCATATGGCTGTGGAAGTCCTTGATGCGGTAGCCACACATGAAGAATGTCGCATGGACATTGCGCTTTTTCAGCTCCTCCAGAAGCGTTGCCGTGTAACCGTTCGGATAGGTGTCCGTAGCGCCGGTCGGCCCATCGTCAAAGGTCAAGGCAACATATACATCGGCCTCTGGGATATCTCCGCCGACCGCGTCGGTCAGCGCGCTTTTCATGGTATCGAGATATGCCTTCTGGCTGTCAAAGCCCTCCAGCGAGCCTTTTGTGAACGCAAAAGTACCCTCTTCATCCGCAAGGTCGGTATAGTTTCTGCCGACCAGCGCCGCAAACAGGGGCGCTGAAACATAGAAACGCCCGTTTTCATCCGTATGAACCTTGATATCGTCCCCCTTCACGCGGTCCCCGCCAACCTTGGTCTTGGCATTGTCCCGCACGGTGGACTGAATCCCGTCATAGTTGATCGTCCATTCGGCGCTCCCGTCAAACTCCGCGGTCCCGCCCAGCGTCGTAATCGCGGCCTTGAGCGGAACATAGCGCAGCCCATCCTGCTCGATCACGGCGGCGCCCAGCCGCTCCCCGTCCTGCACCATCTGCGCGGACTGCCCGCCCCGCACAAGCTTATCTGAGCCGACACGCATCAGCACACTGGTTTGCTGCAACGTCTGCTGAGACGGGCCAAGCTTTTCCAAAGCCTTCTCCGCGATCTCGTTCAGCTTATCCTCTTTCAGCTCTTTTTTGGATTTCGTGAGTACAACCAGATCTCCCTGCCCGCTTCCCAAATCATTTACCTGCAGGGACAACGCCCGGCAGAATTCCTTTGCCGGAACATACGCGGTCCCATCCGACAGGCGCGGTACCAGAGCCATAGTCTGCGCCGCCTCGTTCACGCGCAGCGATGTGCTGTCAATCTGCGCCTGTACCGTCAGCTTATTATCACTGACTGTGATCGTTTTTGTGGCCTGATCCCAAGTAAGGGAAAATTCAAGATTGTCACAGACCGGTTTGACCGGAACATAAGCATTCCCGTTCTGATCCCGAAACGGCGCCGCGCTGCCCAGATCGACCACATCATC
Organism: Agathobaculum faecis; assembly: GCF_014287995.1. Taxonomy (NCBI): domain Bacteria; kingdom Bacillati; phylum Bacillota; class Clostridia; order Eubacteriales; family Butyricicoccaceae; genus Agathobaculum; species Agathobaculum faecis. The sequence goes on along the minus strand of NZ_JACOPL010000009.1, from coordinate 6,946 downwards.
ACCCAGCAGCGCCTTGCCGTTATTCATTTGAAGCACCAGTTGATTCTGGCTTCCTCCAAAAATCGCGCCGGAAATTCCTTTCACGATATGAAACGCGACAGGGATCGCAATGACGATCACTAGAATCAATGCAATCAGCACACCCCAGTGGCTATTCCGGCGGCGTCGTCTATGACGGCGGTATCGAGACCGGTACGCCGTTTGATAAGACATGCCTCATTCATTCCTTCCTACCTAATATCAATTGCTACATACTACCAATACCGTATTATAACACATAACCCATGCAAAAACAGTTACAGTATCGTTACTATTCGCCCTTTTTCGACAGCACCGCGTCGGTTAAGAGCTGTACGCCCACTCCAAGCAGATGCGGTCCCACATACGCGCCCAGGGTACAGTCGATCTCGCCCTCCATGAAATTTTCAAAATCAGGTAGGCTTTTCTGCGCCAGGCTGCGGATCACCTTCAATTCCTCCGGCGCGTCCCCATGCGCGACAGCCAAATTGAAGCGTGCGCCGCGCGGCACCAGGGCTGTGGCCATTCGCACCATCTGATCGACCGCCGCTTTTCTCCCACGGATCTTCGCCACACTGATCAGTTCCCCGTCAGGCGCAAAGGAGAGGATCGGCTTGATCTGTAGCATTGTCCCCGCAACCGCCGTGATCTTGCCTACTCTGCCGCCTTTCTGCAGATATTCCAGCGTATCGACACAAAAGAAAACATGCGTTGCCCGCATCAAGGGCGGGATAGCCCGCAGCAGCTCCGGCCAAGTCCAGCCCTCCTCGATCCAGCGGGCCGCCTGTAGCACGGTCATACCTGTGCCAAGCGAACCGCTCAACGTATCAAAGGCGGCAATCTCTAGGCCCACGGTCTGCTCGCCGATCAGCCGGATCAAATTATGCGTCCCACTGAGGCCGCTTGAAAAATTAATTGCAAGGACCTTCGTATAGCCTGCCTGCCGGATGCGCTCCAAGGTATCTGACACCTGTCCCCCGTCGGGCAGCGTTGTCTTCGGGATCTCCTTTTTGAGTCGGCGATACACCTCAACGGCACTAATATCCACGCCATCGGCATATTCCCCATCAGAAAAGATGAGCTTGAGCGGCACGACAAAAATACCGTATTTGCGGATATCCGCCTGCGGAATATCCGCACAGGAGTCGGTAAGCAAAGCGATCTTCTGTTGATTCATAACTCCTCCTGCTGCTTAAAGTTCCTCGCCCGCGCTCCAATTAATCAAGTGCGGCGAAATTGTCTTTCTGCGCTCCTGCGGCGGGACGACCTTCACGCCGAAAAAATCATACCATTGGCCACACGCGTCACACTGCCAGGCGGTCGCTTCCGTTTCATCCATAATATAAATCTCGTTACCACATTCACAGGCCAAAATCGTCATACAGGATACCCCTTTCGATATCACGCCCTCAAAATATTGTATATAGTATATCACACTTCTAACACGAAGTCATCCACAGTATTCCCAAATAAGAAAGCCCCGCCGCACAAAGCAGCAGGGCTTTTTGGAGCTGTTGATCAGAGTTGAACTGACGACCTCATCCTTACCAAGGATGCTTGAAACCGCTATATATTAGGGTAATTTTCGTATAGTGACGGTTAAGGTGACGGTATTCCCTGATTATATCCAGAATACAGTCTGTATTGTAAACGCACATTTTGTCGTATACTGGCGGCAAAGGAGCGAACCATATGGCAGCCGAGTTAAACCAGCGCCAAAATATTTCCGAGGTTTTCGGCAAGAATGTACGACGGTACAGGGAGCTTGCAGGCATCAGCCGTTTCCAATTCAAAGCGGAAGCCATGATAGATGACCGTCAGATCCGCGACATCGAAAACGGTACGCACAACCCTACCCTACTTACAATGGAGCGAATCTCCGATGCACTTGGTATTCCGCTTTCCGTGCTGTTATCCGAAACGCCGGAGAAGACTACCTTTCCCCTTTCCGTTTACCAGCAGGGTTTTGACCAGCTCTCCCCATCCATGCAATCGCTTCTTCTTTCCATCCTACGCGACTTTATGGCCAGTGGCCTGCGCGAATAGTATCTGAGGCGATATTTCATGGAACTGGAGCAGTATCAACGGAACGCGCAGCACCTATTACTGCAATTAGGCTTACATATAGGGCGGCGGCAGGGGCTGTACCTACTCACCGCCCTGTGCTTGATTCGCGAACGGCCCGAACGTCTCCAACTTGTTACCAAATGGTTATACCCTGATGTCGCGGCTGTCTGCCATACTACTTATACGGCAGTCGAACGTGGATTGCGCGCAGCATGCGATAATCTTTGGTACTGCGAGAATTATGATCTATTGATTAAAATAACTTACTTTGATCGAGACACACGCCCCAGCCCCAGCTTGATGCTGGCATATCTATATCAGTACCTCTTAGCAAAGTAGTTTCTATAATAAAATTTGTCAAGCCCTTGTGGTTTGATATGCAGGGCGACCGCTCACATGATGTCTTGTCGGGACAGTGGGTGGTCGCTTTTCATTTGCTGAGTTCTTCCGAAATCTTTTCACGCAGCCAATCTGACCGCGTTTTCCCTTGCGCTGCAATCTTTGCGTCCAGTTCATCCAGTGTGTCGCGTTCAATCATTACAGCAAACATTTTCAGGGTTTCTCTTCTTTTCCGAAAATACTCAGCCCTGCTTTTGGTAGCCACACACAGCACCTCCTTTGTGTAGCTGAATACAATATAGCATGTATTTAACTACACTGTCAAGAGCCTTTTTCAAAAAAAGACTACCTTATTAAGTAAGGCAGTCTTCTAAATTCAAGTATTTTCTTCTAACTCAATTTTACCCATCTCATCCTCGAAGGCTTTGATGTGCTGACGCAGCGCCCAATGGATCTCGCCTGCTCTTGTCCTTCCCCAGTACGATGCAATATAATCCAGCTTATCGCATATCTCACGCGGCAGGCGCAAAGTAAATTTAACCTCGTCAGTCGATTTCATTCTATACACCTCTTGCAATTAGTCTGCTTTAATGGTATTATGAAAATACCTTTTAGGTGTTTATCAGATACCATATAGATACCAATATATTTTAAGAAGGGGGATAGACCTACCAAACAAACCATCGTCTGCTCCGCTCTCGCGGCGGTAATCTATGATAAAAGGAGAAATATAAGGATGAAAAAAAGCATATGTCTGTTGATCTCGTGGATTCTGGGGGCGCTGTATTCTATCTATGTTGTTTCGTATTTCTTTGGCAATATGTTTTCCCAGTCCGATCCAGCCGTCATACTCGGTGCCGGCATCGCCACCGCGCTTGTCATGCCGCATATGATTCTCACCGTTCTGGCAACGATTTTCAACATCCTCGGCTGGGCAATGAGTAAACGCGGCTTTGCCCTCACCGGTGCGATTCTGTACGCTGTCGCCATTATCGCTATGCCAATCTATTTTTTCGGTGTCATTGTGCAGATGGTGCTTTCATTCGTTGGCTTTGCAAAGTTGAAAAAACACCAATTGAAAAGGAGTGACTAATATATTACCCCTCCGGCTGTACTCCGGAGGGGCTTTCGTTTAACTATTCCAAATATTCTTCATCGGTATCCATTTTAGTTTGGAGCCAATCGACGTTGTCCGTATACTTATACTCTATCTTTTTTCGGCATAGGTCTAAATCGAATATGTACATTCAAACAACTGTTACACATTTATAAAATCGGAGTTTTCAGTTGACAAATTCACCTATTTATGAGATACTGTTTACACGATTCAATGTCAACGCAGTCAAGAACAACGGAGGATCATAATGACAGATCTTGAGATTACGCAGTTATTTAACCCCTCAGCTTTAATGAAAATAAACGAATCCGTACAACGAGCATACGGGTATGCCGACATATATATTCAGGATATGGACATTCTACATCTTCCATCTGCAGCCCCCGCGCGTCAAATAGTTCGCAATCTTTCTGTGGATCTTATGCTCGAACGTGATTGTACATCTGGTCGACTTCCTATGAAGTATAAATATACTAATAACCTCGCCAATAACTGCAAACATATTGAGCTTTTTTACGAGGGAAAAATTCTTACCCATAGCTCTGTAGATAAAAACATCCTTCCCAGAAAGTCTATTTTCCGCAAGAGCTATGCCAGCACAAATCAAATAAGTTTGGATGACCCTGAAGGTCATTTAACTTTTTTAGCACCAAGCTTTGGCGTAATTACCCATCAGGTTTGTTTTGCCAAGGAGCGTTCATGCACTGTGTGTCTAGTCATTCCTGATAATGATTATGGACATGCCTGTAATCAGATCCCACTGCATAAACTTTCTAAGCCTCTTATGATTGCTAAGCCCTCTGCCGATTTTGAAGACTTTAATTTCGAACTCAAAAAACGTGTTGCTGAAGAAGATATTTATAATGCAACTTGAATACTTTGCACAAATGCGTTATTATCTTAAGGGGGATTTTGAGTTATGATACGTTCCAACCTTTATGCGTACCCCCAGCGGATCACAGAAGCACGCGAGGCACGCAAGTATAATATGACGCAATTGGCAGATTTATTGGGTGTCACAAAGCAAGCGGTGTCCAGGTATGAGTTAAATTTATCACACCCTAGCAATTCAGTAATATCAAAAATGGCGGAAGTCTTGGATTTTCCCGAAAGATTCTTTTATAAGCCGAGTCATGCCGAATCGACTGATAGTACTATTTTCTTTCGTACTTTTAAATCCTCTGAAGCAACCGAACGTAGCATGATTCAAGTCAAATGTAGGTGGACTAGTGAGGCTTATTCATACTTGAACAGATATGTCAAAATGCCTACTCTCAATCTCCCTCCAGTGGAGTTTCTTATTAATAAGACTTTCCTGTCAGATTCTGATATTGAAGAAATTGCTCGTATAACGCGCCAGCATTGGAAACTAGGTTCTGGTCCAATCGACAATTTGACATACGTTATGGAGAAAAACGGAATTGTAATCTCAGGTTCTCCTATTGATGGTGACAAGACAGATGCTTGCTCTATGATAAGCAATGGAACTCCCATTGTTTTCTGTAATAAAAATTTGCGTTCTGCATGCAGAATACGATTTAGTTTGGCTCACGAACTAGGACATATTCTTATGCATAGTCACGTCACCAAAGATGACATTAAAAATGCAGAATTTCTAAAGGGTATTGAGTCTCAGGCTAATCATTTTGCAAGTGCCTTACTTTTGCCAGACGAAACTTTTTCTGCCGATATACGATCTCTATCGCTTAATTATTTTGTTATGCTTAAGGAAAAATGGCGTACCTCCATTGCTTCGATGATTTATCGGTGCAAGGATTTGGAGCTTATTGATCCAAATACCTATGAAACTATGTATCGTCAACTTTCATACAAAAGATGGCGCAAAGTCGAACCTCTTGATGATGCTATCCCTATAGAACCACCAAAATTATTGAAGAGTGCAATAGAATTTGTCACAGAAATAGGGAATATTAGTAAGCAGCAAATAATCCACGATTTCTGTTGGGAAATTAGGGATCTTGTAGAGATTTTTGGAACTGCACCAAGTTTTTTCAATGAGGAATCGGACTTTCGCCCACATTTACAACTGCTATAAGCGTATGATGCCCCCTCCGGTTGTGTACCAGAGGGGGCTTTCCGCTTACTTATTCACTTCCATCGCCGCACGATACGCAACGATCGCCGCCTGCAGCGCCTCATGGCGCATGTTGATGTCGTCCGGATTATCCGCCGTGCCGCCGTTGATCGCGCCGCTGTCCAGCATCTCCCGTACCTTCTGCTTCCAGTAGTCCGGCACGTCGCTAATCGTCTTGTACAGCGGGTTTATCTTGTCGTACATCGCCTCAAATTCTGCTTGTGTCACGGTATCGTCCTCCTCATCCTGTACCGTTTTGCCGAAGCCCTCGGCCACGCCGTCCGCAATGGCCTTTGCGATAGCGTCAAATTTTGCGCCATACAGCGCCATGTCGTCCTTATCGTCGATAAAACACGTCTCGACGAGCGCATGGCTCACGCCGCGCTTAAACACATGCTTGAGCACGGCAAGCCCACTTGAGTACTTGATGCCGCGATTGGTAAAGCCCAGCGCACAGACGCGCCGCAGGATCGCCTGCTCCACGCCTACGCCCTGCTCATTCGTATGCACAAAGATCTCCGTACCCGTCGTGCGGCCGTTGCCTTTCAGGTCATTTGCCGCGCTGTTCAGGTGGAACTCCAGCACATAGGAGATGCCGGAAAGCGGCAGGCTGCCGCCCTGCGTCACCACCTTGTAAGCGTCCCTGCTCTGGTCGTACAGCGCGACCTCAAAGCCGTAACTCCGCAGCAACGGCGCAACCGCGTCCGCCATGCGCCGCGTCTCCACCGCCTCCGTATAGCCGCAGCCAACCGCGCCGCTGTCATATGGCGTGCCGCCGTGTCCGGCAATCAAAAGGATTTTCAAAAAAATCACCTCAGTTTCAATCTACAACAAAAAGCCCCACCTTGACACAGGCGGGGCTTGTGGTATAATATCTATACAAAGGGGCACTGTCGGCAGACGGCTGACCCGAGGTAATTGCTACAAAGTAGCCGCTAACTCTTGGTCGGAGGGGCGGCTACTTTGCATATGTAACAAAAATGTGTAACAAGATTGCTGCACATATTGAAATCCTTGCGAATCTCAAGCCCATATGCACCACCCCTTTCTCAAGGAGTGGTCAACCGCCCGCCGCTGGGAACGACAGCGCCCGACATATTATACCATCGCACGCCGCCCTGTGTCAATTTGCCGCCATCGGGCGGCCTTTATTTTGCTTTTCTCGCTTCTCTAAGCGCTTTATCTGCCTCAATCGCCGGTGCTGTAAAGCTGTTGTTTTTCCACCACGCCACTACTGCGGCGATCACAGTCCATAGCGTCGTCACAATGGTTTCCACCTGCGCGTCCTCAATTGGCAGCACAGCGATACC
>NZ_JACOPL010000008.1:0-176768 GCF_014287995.1 Agathobaculum faecis | reverse complement strand
AACGAAGAGAAGTAAGCTCATCCGTATGAAAATCTGGGCGTAACCTGCGCCGCGTGGAAAGCGCGCAGGGCAAGTGTGATGAATCGGGCCGCGGATAACTGAATAGTTTCCGCGGCCTTGTTCTTTGGGGGCAACCGAAAAAGAAAAGGGGTGCAAATTATGAGTAATGAAGAGACCAAACGTGATGGCTTTTCAAGCAAATGGGGATTTATTTTAGCTTGTATCGGTTCTGCGGTCGGTATGGGAAACATTTGGCGCTTCCCGATCATGGTGCAGAAATACGGCGGCATGACCTTTTTGATCCCATACTTTATTTTTGTGATCCTGATCGCCTCCTCCGGCGTTATGGAGGAATTCGCGCTTGGCCGCCGCGCGGCGGCCGGACCGGTAGGCGCTTTCGGCATGTGTACCGAGGAGCGCACCGGTAAACGGCGTTCTGGTGAGTTGATCGGTGCGATTCCGATTATCGGCGCTTTGATGCTGGCCATTGGCTATACGGTTGTGCTTGGCTGGATCTTTAAGTATACTTGGCTTGCTATCTCGGGCGGCCTGTTTGCGATGGGGCAGGACATGAGCATCATCGGCCCTGCGTTTGACGCAACCTCGGCCACGCTGACGAACGCAAACGGAGAAGCGTTCTCGTTTGTGCAGTCTGTCGGTGCGATGTTCTCGAGCGGCCTGTTTGGAATCGGTAACGGCGTGTGGCAGCTCATTGGTCTGGTCGTCTCCATGGCGATCATGGCGATGGGCGTTGCGGGCGGCATTGAAAAGGCCAACAAGGTCATGATGCCGGTGCTGTTTTTCCTGTTCCTTGGCTTAGGCATTTACATCGCCACGCTGGATGGCTCGTCCGAGGGCTACAAATACATATTCACGATCAATCCCGCAGGGTTGGCGAGTGTTGAGGTATGGGTGTTCGCATTCGGCCAAGCGTTCTTCTCGCTCTCCGTCGCGGGTAACGGCTCGGTGATTTACGGCTCGTATTTGAGCAAAAAGGAGGATATCCCGGGTTCTGCGCGCAATGTGGCGGTGTTCGATACACTGGCGGCGCTGCTGGCCGCGTTTGTCATCATTCCGGCCATGGCGGTCGTGCTGGGTGCTGGGATCAACGATGTGAATGGCGGCCCTGGCCTGATGTTCGTATACCTTGTCAACGTGTTCAATGCGATGCCCGGCGGCCGCATCATCGGCCTGATCTTCTTCATCTGCGTGCTGTTCGCGGGTGTGTCCTCGATCGTTAACCTATATGAAGCGCCAGTTGCGTTCCTGCAGGAGAAGTTCAAGTTCAACCGCGTCGCGGCCGTGGCTGCGATCGGTGTGATCGGCGCGCTGGTATCGCTTTCTATCCAGCCGTGGACTTCTCAGTGGATGGACGTTGTTTCGATCTACATCTGCCCGCTTGGCGCGATGCTGGCCGGCATTATGTTCTTCTGGGTACTCAAGAAAGAGACCGCGATGGACGCGGTCAGCGAGGGCGCGAAGAAGCGCGTAGGCGACTGGTTCCACACACTCGGCAAATTTGTTTATGTGCCGTTGGCACTGCTCGCCCTGATTCTGGGCGCATTCTATGGCGGTATCGGCTGATTCACGCCAGCCTTGTTAATCGTTGTTCCCCCCTTTTCCCACGCGAAATCAACCGCCGCCTGTTGCAGACGGCGGTTGATTCATGTTATAATTAAAATGCCGGAACAAAAAAACCAGCCGGAAATGAGGAAAAAGAGAAAAAAGAAAAGGAGAGAAACATGGGATCTGACGTTCGAGACAAGATATCAAATGCGGCAACCGTAATCGAAATCACGCTTGGGCTGATCATCCTGATCGCCTGTGTAGTATCCAGCCTGGGCATTGTTTTCACAACGGACATTCAACTGCTGTTTTCCGTGCCGGATTACTTACAGGCCCGCTTGAGCGACGCCTGCCTGATTATTATTGGCATCGAGTTGATCAAGATGATCACGAGCTATACGATTGATTCGGTGGTTGATGTGATGCTGCTGGCGGTCGCGCGCCAGATGGTGGTGGAGCATACCTCCCCGCTGGAAAATATGCTGGCGGTTCTGGCGGTAGGCGCGCTGTTCGTGATTCGGAAATACCTGTATATTTCCCACCTGGACGGCCCTAAGAAAAAGCGCGACGAAAAAAAAGCAAAGGAAAAAGAACAGGAACACGAAATCGAATATCATATTTGAATTCAAAAATGCCGCGGCCTTGCACCGCGGTATTTTTTTCTTCAGAGGTTATTCTTGCGGCGGGATACAGCCGACGCCGTCCAGAATATAGTGCGGACGGTATGCATAGTTTTCCACATCCCCGCGCGTGGTGCAGCCGGAAAGCACCAGCACGGTATCCAGGCCGGTTTCGATGCCGGCAACAATGTCGGTATCCATGCGGTCGCCGACCATGACCGCCTCATGCGAATGCACGCCCAGCAGACGCAGGCCGGTGCGCATCATCAGCGGGTTGGGCTTGCCGACATAATAGGCCTGTTTGCCAGTGGCCAGCTCGATCGGAGAAACCAGCGCGCGGCACGCGGGGATAATACCCTGTTCGGATGGACCGGTCAGGTCGGAGTTGGTCGCAATCAGGCGTGCGCCCTTGTTCACCAGATCGACCGCCTTGAGGATGGTCTGATAGTTGTAGGTATTGGTTTCGCCCGCGATGACATAGTCCGGATCCACGTCGTTCATCACGATGCCGGCCTCGTACAGCGCGCCGACCAGGCCGGGCGCGCCGATCACATACGCCGAAGCGCCGGGCTTCTGGCTGGCGACAAATTTTGCGGTCGCGAGCGCGGAGGTATAGAAATGCTCCTCCCCGATTTCCAGCCCCATACGGGCGAGCTTTTGCTGCAGCTCGAGCGGCGAGCGCTCGGAAGAGTTGGTCAGGAACAAGAAGCTCTTATTTTCCTTTTGCAGCCACTCGACGAATGAGGGAACCCCGTCGAGCAGGCGGTTGCCGTGATAGATGACACCGTCCATATCGCAGATAAAGCCTTTTTTGGAGCGGAGCAGCGAAAGCGTATCGTTCATAAAGATCACCTTTCCGGAAAGCATGCTTTCCACGTTCTATTATGCCTAACGGACGGCGGCCGCGTCAAGGGGAAACGCAGGGGAAACTGTTAATTCCGTGTAAAAAAACAAGGGGCTTTGCGCGTATCGGAAAGCGTGGTATACTGATACTATGGAAAACGGGAGGGGGAAGCCGAATGGCGATCAGCAAGGCGATGCGCGCGGCGCTGCATACCCTCAGCTATGCCGCGAATATCGATGTGGGCAGGACCTATAAGGTAGAGCGCGTGTTGCGCGGGCTGCGGACGCCGCTTTCGCCGCTGTACCAGCTGTGGGACCGCAGGGTCGAGCGGGACGGGCATGAGGTGCGCGTGCGCATCTACTCTCCCAAAAAACAGACGGACAGCCGCCTGTTGCTGTTTTTTCACGGCGGCGGCTGGGTGCTGGAAAGCGTGGACACCTATAACAGCGTGTGCCGCAGCCTTGCGCGGAAAACGGGTTGCCGCGTGGCGTCGGTGGAATATGGCCTGGCGCCCGAGCATACGTTCCCAGAGGGGCTGGAGGACTGCTACGCTGCCGCGCGCGAGGTATACCGGCATCCGGAGCTGTTCGGCGTACGGTCGCAGGAGATTACCCTGATCGGCGATTCGGCGGGGGGCAATCTCGCGGCCGCCGTTTCGCTCATGGCGCGCGATCGGGGGGAGTTTACGGTCGCGCAGCAGATATTGATTTACCCCGCGACGTACAACGACCATTCCCCGCACACGCGCTTCGACTCGGTGCGGGAAAACGGGACGGATTACCTGCTCACCGCCAAGCGGGTGAGCGACTATATGGAACTGTACGCGGGCGGCGACCCCCAAAAGCTCAACGACCCGTATTTCGCACCGCTTTTGGCGGCGGACCTGTCCCGCCAGCCGCGCACGCTGGTGATCACCGCGCAGTATGACCCGCTGCGTGACGAGGGCGAGGCGTATGCCCGCGCGCTGCGGGACGCAGGCAATACAGTCATGCTTTACCGCATGCCGGGCGCGCTGCACGGGTATTTTTCGCTTCCCATGCGGTTCAAGCTGGTGCGGCGTACCTATGATATGATCGATCATTTCCTGAATGGAGACAGCGCTCATGCCGGATAACAGACAAAACCGAAAAACACTAAGCTGGAGCCGTTTGGACAACGCGGCCAAGATATTCCCGCCCACCTCGCATGGGTCGGATACCGGTGTGTTCCGCCTTTCCTGCGAATTCACCGAGCCGGTCGCGCCAGACGTGCTGCAGGAGGCGCTCGACCGCACGCTGATGCAGTACCCGCACCTGCTGATGGTCATGCGGCGCGGCGTTTTCTGGTACTACCTGGAGCAGACGCCGCTGCGTCCGTCAGTAGAGCCGGAGCATGCGCCGCCCTGCGCGCCGCTGTATAACGGCAGCAAGTCGCTGCTGTTCCGCGTCAGCTATTGGCGGCGCAAGGCCAGTCTGGATATGTACCATGTGCTTGCGGACGGGGCGGGGGCGATCGGCTTTTTTGAGGCGCTGGTGACCGCGTACCTGGCGCTGCGCCATCCGGAGGCCGGTGTGGACGGACAGCCTCAGGCCTCGGTCTTCCAGCGCGGGTCGGACAGCTTCCAGAAGTATTACAGGCCGCACGGCGGCAGTGCGGCCGAGCGTTCCGCGGGTAAGGCGTACCGCCTGCGGGGCGCAAAGCGGCCGGATGGTGCGCTTATGATCCTGGAGGGCGTTGCGGATGTGCGGCAGGTGCTGGACGCGGCGCACCGATATGGCGCCACGCTGACCGTTTACCTGGCCGCGGCGCTGTTTGCCGCCATTCACGGGGAGATGTATGTACGGCATGAAAAGCGGCCGGTCGTGCTGACCATCCCAGTCGACCTGCGCGGCTTTTTCCCCTCGCACACAACGCGCAACTTTTTCGGCACGATACGGGTGGGGTACGACTTTTCCCGTCGGGACGGCACGCTGCCGGATATTATCGCGTGCGTGGCGCAGTCGTTCCGCGACGAGCTGACGCCTGAACGGCTGGGCGCACGCATGAATAAGCTGGCGGCGCTGGAACATAATCCGGTGCTGCGGCCGATCCCGCTGGTACTGAAAAATCCGGTACTCCGCATTTCCGGCGATATTGCGGAACGGGGCGAGACCGCGGTTTTGTCCAACGTGGGAAAATTCCGGCTGCCCGAGGCGCTGCACCCGTTCGTGCGCGGGTTCGGCGTGTTCATGTCCACCCACGCAACCCAGCTCTGCACCTGCTCCTTTGGGAACAGCCTGCATTTCGGCTTTACCTCCGCGTTTGAGAATACCGAGGTTCAGCGCCGTTTTTTCGAGCTGCTGGTCGGCGAGGGGATCGATGTGGAGATCCGCAGCAACGAGTATCACGAGGAGGAGGATGCGCTATGCAGCGATGCCCCAACTGCAAGGTAACGGTTGCCGGACACAAAGCCTGCTGCCCACTGTGCGGCGGCCGGCTTTCCGGTACGCCCGAACCGGATACCGAGGTGTTCCCATCGCTCGAGAAGCCGCGGTTCACCGGCAGCTTTGCGCTGCGGCTGCTGGGTCTGCTGGCGATCGCCGTGACCGTGGTGTGCCTGCTGGTCAACCTGGCTCTGGGCATGGATGACTGGTGGTGGATATTCGTCGCGGTGGGCGCGGCGTGCGTGTGGTCGGCCGCGGCGGTTGGCATTGCCTACCGGCGGGATATTGCGCAGAATATCGGCTGGCAGGTGCTGTTGATCCCAGCGTTGAGCGTGCTTTGGGACATTTGGACCGGCTGGCGCGGCTGGTCGGCCGATTTTGTCCTGCCCTGCGTATGCGCGGTCGGCCTGCTGGCAATGCTGCTGTTTGCCGTGCTGTTCAAAATGCCGGTGCGCGCGTTTGCAGGACCGTTTATCGGGGCGTGCGTGCTGGGCATCGTACCTGCAGTGCTGGTGGCGTGTGGCGTGGCGAAGGTCAAGCTGCCCTCCTTGGTCTGTACGGGGCTGGCGGTTGTGCTGCTGGCTGCGCTGCTGCTGTTCCAGTGGCAGACGATCAAGGCCGAGCTGCAGCGCCGGTTCCACCTGTAACGCGGGAAAAGAAAAAAGACGGCGTAAGCCGTCTTTTTATGACAGGGGAAAGGCGGGATCGGTTTCCCCTCCGCTCAGCGCTTCCAGCATGGCGGAGGAGCGCTCCGCCATATCCCGTAGCGCGCCCAAGAGACGCTGCTTCTCCTCCTCCCGCAGGCCGCGGGTGAGCGCCTCGGTCCAGTAATCGCGGATCTGGTAAACATGGTCGATCAGGGGACGCGCCCGTTCGGTCAGGTAGATATGCCGCACGCGCTTGTCCTGCGGGTCGGCTTCCGTGCGGACGTAGCCCTCGATGACCAGCTTTTGCACCGCGCGCGTTACCGTACCCTTGTCAAAGCTGCCAAGACGGGCAAGATCCTGCATGCTGATTCCGTCATTCTCAAAAATACGGAGCAGGAAAAACTGCTGCCCGCTGCCGATCTGGTCCTGTTCGAGCATGAGATCGAAATAGCGGCGCGTGTTGCGCTGTAGCAGGGAAATATAGCGGAGAATGGTGATGGCCTGGTGCTCCATTGAGGGGCGCTCCTTTCGGACGGCTGCGCATGCAACAGCGGTACTGAATGTATTGTACTGCAAAGCCTGTTTCTTGTCAATTCGGCTGCAGCCGCGCAGCGGTAATTCTTTCCGCCAATGCCGCTGCGGTTGTTGACACCGCGCGGAAAAGTGATAAAATTGGTATAGGTTAGAGAAACCCATACAGAACACAGCATTGGACGTTGAAAGGACGGAGCCATAAAATGTTGGTACTAAAAGATATTTGCTGGCGCGTGCCGGAGAAGGAGATTCTGGACAGCGTGAGCCTGACCGTGCCAGACGGGAAATGCGTGGTTGTGACCGGACCGAACGGCGGCGGCAAGACCAGCCTTGCTAAGATTATTGCTGGCATTGAGCAGCCGGACAGTGGGAAACTCCTGCTCGATGGCCGCATCATCAACCGCATGAGCGTGACCGAGCGGGCGCGGAACGGGATCGCCTATGCTTTCCAGCAGCCGGTGCGTTTCAAGGGATTGACCGTGCGTGACCTGATGGAGCTTGCGGTGGGGGAGGCCATGGATGAGGACGCGCTGTGCGACAGCTTATCCCAGGTGGGTCTGTGCGCCAGGGAGTATATCGACCGCGAGGTGAGCGGAAGCCTGTCCGGCGGTGAGATCAAGCGCATCGAGATTGCGACCGTACTCGCGCGCCGCGCGCGTCTCTCGGTGTTCGACGAGCCGGAGGCGGGCATCGACCTGTGGAGCTTCAACAATCTGATCGATGTGTTCCGCAAGCTGCGCAGCGAGGTGGACGGCTCAATCCTCGTTATTTCGCATCAGCGGCGTATTCTGGAGATCGCGGACGAAATTGTGATTATTTCGGGCGGCAGGGTGTCCGCGCAGGGAAGCAGGGAGGAGATGCTACCCCGTCTGTTTGACGGACAGACGCAGGGACGCCCCTGCCCGCTGGAAAGGGGGGGCGCCTGATGAACCGGATTACGGAAAAGCTGCTCGCGGCCGTATCGAACTGGACGGGCGTACCCAGGAACGCGGCCTATAATATCCGCGAGGACGGACAGTGCGCGGGCCGTCAGTCGACTGCGCATATCCGGATCACCTCCAAAACCGATAAGCCGGGCATCGATATCACCGTGGCGCCCGGCACCAGGGGGGAGCAGGTGTATATTCCGGCATGCGTGACGCACAGCGCGGAAAACGACTTGGTGTACAATGATTTTTATATTGGGGAGGATGCGGACGTGACCATCGTGGCGGGCTGCGGCGTCCATTCGGATGGCGAGGGCGAGGCGCGGCACAACGGCGTCCACCGCTTTTTTCTGAAAAAGGGCGCGCGGGTGCGGTACCTGGAAAAGCACATCGGCACGGGCGGCGGAACAGGGGCGCGGGTCATCGATCCGGTCACCGAGGTGGAGCAGGCTGAGGGAAGCACGATGGAAATGGAAACCACCCAGATCGGCGGCGTGGATTCCACCCGCCGGACCATGAAAGCCGTATTGGCGGCGGGCGCAAAGCTGCGCGTGCGGGAACGCATCCTCACGGATGGGGAGCAGCGCGCGGAAACCGATTTCGTCGTGGAGCTGAACGGGAATGATTGCGGCTGCGACCTGATTTCACGCTCGGTCGCCAAGGGGCAGTCGCATCAGGCGTTCCGCTCCCTGATACGCGGCAACTGCCGCTGCACCGGACACAGCGAGTGCGACGCCATTATTATCGGGAACGGCACGGTGAACGCTGCGCCGGAGCTGGGCGCGAACCATGCGGACGCGGCGCTGATCCATGAGGCCGCGATCGGCAAGATCGCAGGGGAGCAGATCCTCAAGCTGTGTACCCTGGGGCTGACGGAGGAGGAGGCTGAGGCCAAGATTGTCGAGGGCTTCCTGCGCTGAGGAATAGCAATAAAGAGAGGGGCTGCCGGGCAGCCCCTCTCTTTAGTTTATGCGGTTTATTTACGAGCCAGGTACTTGCGCATGTCGATCGCGCAGGCGATCAGGATAATCAGGCCCTTGATGATATACTGCCAGTTCGCGCTGACCGAAAGCACGGTCAGGCCGACAAAGATGATGCGGAGCAGCAGCACGCCGACGATGATACCGCCGATCGAACCGATGCCGCCGACAAAGGACACGCCGCCGATAACGCAGGCCGCGATTGCGTCCAATTCATAGTTCTGGCCGGTGGAGGGGCTGTTCGAGCCGATACGCGCGGCTTCGATAAAGCCGGTGATCGAGTACATGATGCCCGCGAGGATAAATACCATCATGGTGTTTTTAGCCACGTTGACGCCGGATACGTTGGCCGCTTCTGGATTGGAGCCGCAGGCGAACATGTTTTTGCCGAAGCAGGTCTTGTTCCAGATGAACCACATCACAACGGTCAGGACCAGCGCATACCAGACGAAGTTCGGAATCGGGATCTGATCCTTGCCGATCTTGACAACCGAACCGTTGACGAACTGCTTGAACGGCTCGGACAGGCCGGAGATCGGCGCGCCGCTGTTGCCGTTCATATTGGTGAACAGGAGCAGGACGCCGTAGGTGATTAACTGGGTCGCCAGGGTGACGATAAACGGATGCAGGCCGAACTTCGCGACCGAGAAGCCGTTGACCAGGCCGATCACGGCGCCGACAATCATTACGATGACCAGCGTACCCGCGATCATGATTGCGGGATGGAACTGCGGGATGCCGGGGAACATCTTGCTCGGATAATCCGCCGCCTGCAGCAGCGCGGCGGACATACAGGCCGTCAGGCCGACGACGCGGCCGGCGGACAGGTCGGTGCCGGTCAATACGATCGTACCCGCGATGCCGAGCGCGATCGGCAGGTTGGCCGCGGTCAGCGAAAGCATATTGATCAGGGAGCGCGGCGCGATAAAGGACGGCTTATAGATGGCGATGCCGATGATCGCAATAATCAGAAAGATGTACAGGGAATAGCTGATCAGCCATTCTTTCCAGTAATTGCGCTTTTCGGAAGCGCTCATCGCCTTGTAATCGGCGTACTTGCGCTTCATATTATCGATAAAACGGATGTTCATGCTCTTTTCCTCCCCTTAAGCATACTTGGCGGCCAGTGTCATGATCTCTTCCTGCGAGGTGTTGGCAGCGTCCACCTCGCCGGCCAGCCGGCCTCCCGACATGACCAGGATGCGGTCGCACACGCCGAGCAGCTCGGGCATTTCCGAGGACACCATGATGACCGCCTTGCCGCGGCAGGCCAAGTCGATGATCAGCTGGTAGATCTCGTATTTTGCGCCGACGTCGATGCCGCGGGTAGGTTCGTCCAGCAACAGGACCTCCGGATCGGTCAGCAGCCAGCGGCCGAGGATGACCTTTTGCTGGTTGCCGCCGGAGAGTGAGCGGATTTTGGTTTCCTGCGTCGGGGTCTTGATACGCATGGCCTGGATGGCCCAGTCGGTATCCTTTTTCATTTCCTTTTCGCTGAGAAGGCCGCCCTTCAAATATTTCTTCAGGCTGGAAATGACGGTGTTTTCACGGATGTTCAGGATGCCGAAAATACCGGTCGCACGGCGTTCCTCGGTCAGCAGCGCGAAGCCGTTTTTGATGCTTTCGGTCGCGCGGCGGTTATGTACCTCTCGCCCGTCCAAGCGGAGGGTGCCGGATTTACGGGTGGCGATGCCGAAGATGTTTTCCAGAACCTCGGTACGGCCGGACCCGTCCAGGCCGGCAATGCCGAGGATCTCGCCCTTGCGCAGGCGGAAGGAGACGTCGCAGACGTGAGAATACATCGCGGTAAGGCCCTCGACCTCTAGCGCGACCTCGCCGGGGGTATTGGTCTTGGGCGGGAAGCGGTTGGTCAGCTCGCGGCCGACCATGAGCTTGATGATCTTTTCCATCGTCAGCTGGCTGGCCGGCTCGGTGGCGATCCACTGGCCGTCGCGCATGATGGTAACGTCGTCCGAGATGCGGAGGATCTCCTCCATCTTGTGCGAAATATAGATGATGCCGCAGCCCTGGTCGCGCAGCATGTTGATGATGCGGAACAGGTGCTCGACCTCGGTTTCTGTCAAAGAAGACGTCGGTTCGTCAAAAACGATGACCTTTGCGTCGTAGGAGACCGCCTTGGCGATCTCGACCATCTGGCGCTGGGAAACTGGCATGGTGCTCATCACCGTGCGGGGGTTGACGTGTACGCCGAGCTTTTCAAACAGCGCCAGCGAGTCCTTGTACATTTTCTTTTCGTCGATGCAGTTTGCGAATTTTAACGGATACCGGCCGAGCCACAGGTTTTCCATAACCGTCCGTTTGAGAGCCTGGTTCAGCTCCTGATGCACCATTGCGACGCCGTTTTCCAGCGCTTCCTTAGAGGTTTTGAAGTTGACCTCCTTGCCCTCCAGTTCAATGGTGCCGCTGTTTTTTTCATAAATGCCGAACAGGCATTTCATGAGCGTTGATTTTCCGGCGCCGTTTTCGCCCATCAGCGCGTGGACCGTGCCGCGCCGCACGGTCAGTGATACGCCGTCCAGCGCCTTGACGCCGGGAAACTGCTTACAGATATCAGTCATTTGCAGCAGGACGTCGTTTGCCATATGGATTGCTCCTCCCCTTTGTTTTGGATGAAAAGACGGCCGCCGCCGCTTGTGCGCGGTAGCGGCCGTTGGTTGCATGAAGTGCAGCGTTAGCGGAAAGGCTTATTCGCCGAGGTAGATCTGATAGGGGATGCGGATCTTGTTAACGCTGTCGTCAACCGTGTACTTGTCGGCAATACCGTCCATCATGTCCTTGCCGGCTGCGACGTTGGAGATGATATCGGTGATGCACTGCGCCATACCGTCGGCATCCTGCTTGATGGAGCCGGCCATCTGGCCCTTGGAGATCAGAGACTTTGCCGCGTCGGTCGCGTCAACGCCGAACACGGGGATGGTCTTATCTCCGCCGTCCTGATTGTAGCCGATGGTGTTGAGCGCGGTGATCGCGCCCTCCGCCATGGAGTCATTGTTGCAGATAACAAGCTCGATCATGTTGTTGTTGCTGTCATTGTTGGTGGAAAGGGCGGTGGTCATGTATTCCTGCGCGGCTGCGGCGGACCAGGAGCCGTTGCGGTCGACCAGGTACTTGTCGGAGTTGTTCGGATCGTAGAACTCAAGCTCCGGCTTGCCGGCCTCGGTCAGAAGGGCGTTGGCGTCTTCCACCGCGTACTGGGTGCGGTATTCCGCCTCGGCGTTGCCCTGCTCGCCCTTGAACAGGATATAGGAGATCTTGCCGTCACCGTTGAGGTCATATGCGTCATAGTTTTCCAGCAGGTATTCGCCGATCATCTGGCCCTGCAGGTGGCCGGCTTCGGGTGCGTCCGTGCCGACAAACGCGGCCTTGTCATAACCGCTGATTACAGCGTCGGAAACCTCGCGGTTGAAGAACAGGACAGGCAGGTTGCTTTCCTTGCCCTTATCAATAATGCCGTTCGCGGCGTCATCCGAGGACGTGTTGACCAGGTTGACGACCAGCATTTCCGCGCCGGCGGTGAGAACGGTCTGCACCTGCTCGGTCTGTGTGGTCTGGTTGTTGTTGCCGTCCTGGTCGTTGTGCTCGATGCCCGCGGCATCCAGCTTTTCGGACAGAGCGGCGCGGACGGAAGCGATATAGGTGTCCGCGTAGTTATAATACAGAACGCCTACGTTCAGGTCGTTGGAAGCCGCGTCCCCGCCGCCGCCGTTGTCGGAAGCGTTGTTGTCGCCGCTGCCGCACGCGGTAAGGGACAGTGCCATCGTTGCCGCCAGACCGGCCGCCCAGAATCTCTTCATGTTCATGGTAGGTTACCTCCTTCAGGACTCTCTTTTCTTCTCTTCGGCAGATTGCCTTTCGTTGTGCTTTCATTATAGTAGTAAAACAGCGCAAATAAAATAGAATTCTTTACTGATAAAGTTTGAATTTTTACTAAAAAAGAAAAAGGATGTCGAAAAAATCGACATCCGTTGGTTAAAATATACAATTCAAATCATTGATTTTGTGTGAAGCTAAATAGGAATTTCTGATTTTGTTCGGTATACATATCCTCGCGGCCGATGGCGCGCACCTCAGTATCGATGTGATCGGCGTCCGGCTGCTGGCCGTTAATCAGCCGGAAAGCGGCTTCCAGGCCCAAATATCCCATGGCAAACGGGTTTTGGACGATCAACACGTCGATCTCGCCGGTTTCGAGCATGCCGACCGAAACCACATTATTGTCAAACCCTACGACGCGCACCGTGTCCTGCAGGCCAAGCTCCTCGATGGCGTGTCCGACGCCGAGGGTGGTTAGCTCGTTGAAGGTCACGATCGCGTTGATCTCCGGATGGCGGAGCAGCAGGCTGCGTGTTTCTGCCTGCACGGTTTCGCTCTGCGAGGAGCAGTTGATCTTTTCCACAATATGCGCACGGCTTTCCCGCGCGGCAGCGGCCTCAAAGCCCTGCTCCCGCTTCTGGCCGTTTTCACTGTGGATATCGAAGCCGACAATGCCGATATACAGCTTGTCCCCGCCGCCGTCGAACAGCGCGCGCGCCGCCGCCTCGCCCGCCCTGTAATTGTCCGTCCCGATGCGGATAGCGGCGCGGTCGGTCTGGATATCCGAATCGATGATAATGATATGGACGCCCTGGTCGGCCGCCTGGTCGATCAGCTCGGCGGGCGCCGTGTAGTCGATCGCGGAGATCACGATGGCCTGTGCGCCGTTATCGATCGCATTTTGGATCAGCACATTCTGATCCTCCCAAGCTTCCTCGTTCGCTGGCCCCTCAAACGTGTAGTCCAGATTATATTCGCTGGCGGCGGCCTTCACGCCGGACTGGACGGATTTCCAAAAGGCCGAGCTGGTGGATTTGGTGATTACGGCGACATAGGGCTTCTGCGTCTGCACGCTGCCGGACGGGATGGAACAGCCGGCCAGCAGGAACAGCAGCGCGCCGGCAGCGCCGATCAAATTACGGATTTTCATGCGCATTCCCCCCAGACTGCGGCAGGCGGATGATGACGCGCGTTCCCTGATCGGGCTCGCTCTGGATGGACAGGCCGTAGGGCGCGCCGAAGTAGATGCGGATGCGGTCGCTGACGTTTTTGATGCCGATGCCGCCCGGGCCGCTGCGGTCATGTGACAGGATCGCCCTGCACTGGCTCTGCTCCATGCCCACGCCGTTGTCGGTTACGGTCATCAGGATATCCGTCCCGTCCGGCCGGACGGAAACGGTGATCTCCCCATCCTCGACAAATTCGCCGAAGCCGTGCAGGATCGCGTTTTCCAAGATGGGCTGTAGCGTAATCTTGCTGCACAGGCAGTCAAGAAGCGACTCGTCCACGTCGAAGCGGTAGGAGAACTGGTCCTTATAGCGGAATTTCTGGATAATCAGATAGCATTCCGCATGCTCCAGTTCCTTGCGGATGGGGATCAGGTCCTCGCCGCGGGAGGTGCTGATGCGGAACAGGCGGGCGAGCGCGCTGACCATTTTGACTGCGTCCTGTGTGCGGCCAAGCTCGCACATCCACTGGATAGAGTCCAGCGTGTTATACAGGAAGTGCGGGTTGATCTGCGCCTGCAGGGCTTTGAGCTCGGTTTTGCGCAACGTTTCCTCCTCGCTCTTCACCTCGTCCACGAGCTTCTGGATGCGGCCGACCATATGCTCAAAGGAATCGGACAGCACGCAGATCTCCCGTGTGCCGCTGACCGGCGTATAGACAAAGTCGGGCGCGGCGGTTTCAAAATCGCGCATCTCCCCTACCAGGCGCAGGATGGGGCGCGAAACCAGCCGCGCGATCAGAAGCGCCACGCCGAGCAGGATGAACAGGGCGATGGGAACGGCGAACAGGAGCATTTGCAGCGCGGTCTGCTGCGGCTGGCGGACCAGCTCGTCCAGATAGCTGACGCCCACAATGCGCCAGCCGCCCTGCGGCAGGGATTTGATGACCCGAATGAGATCCTGATCCGCATGCACCCCGTCGCCCAGCGCCGCGAGCGGCGCGGTATCCTCGGTTTTGAGGCCGGAATAGATGAGCTGCTGCTGCGGATGGTAGACCAGGCGGCCGTCGCTGTCGATGATAAAACTGTAGCCGTGCTGGCCGATGCCGACCGCGTCCATATAAGCGGCGATGGAGGAAAACTGCAGGTCCATGGACACAAAAACCTCCCCGCCGTAGCGGTCGAGCGCGGCGGGACGGGCGATGGTGACCACCCAGGGATAATAATCCGCATACAGGTTCTGTACATGCGGAGGGGTATAGTACAGGCCGGAGGGGTCGGGCTCGACGCCGGTAAGGTCGAGCGAACCGGCCTGCGGCTTGCGCGTGCGGCCCGAGGTCCAGCAGGAAAGCAGCCGGCCGGAGCTGGTGTAAACGCCGATGCTGGTCAGGTCGTCGCGCATCTGCACCATGGTGCTGAAGGTTTCCGCAAGCGTCAGGTCGTCCGCCTCGCTTTGCAGCTCGCCGGTGATGCGGCGGATCAGGGTGCTGGCATCCGAGGTGTAATCGGATATCGCACCCGCCGCCTGTGCGACCGACTGCTCCGAGCTTGCGGCTGCGTTGGAGCGGAGCGCGTTCGCGTACAGCGTCGTATACACCAAGGTGGAAATCAGCACGGTGATGGCGGCCACGCCGCTGACCAGCAGCACCATCAGGCTGGACAGGGAAAGCGGCTGCTGTTTCATGCGCCATCCTCCGCGTTCTGCCGCCGCAGGGCGAGCGGCGAGATGTCGAACCGCTTTTTGAAGCAATAGCTGAAATAGTGCTGGTCCGCATAGCCGCAGCGCGCGGCGATTTCCATGACCTTGAGCGAGGTGCATTGCAGAAGCTCCTTCGCCGCGTCCAGACGCTGGGCGGTGAGCAGGTTGACAAAGGTTTCGCCGGTGTTTTTGCGGATCAGCGCGGACAGGTAGTTCGGGCTGATATGCAGCGCCTCGCTGATCGAGGCGAGGGAAAGCGTTTCGTCCCCATACTGGGCGCGGATCATGCCCAGCGCCTGGTCGCACAGCAGCTTGCCGCTTTCCCGACACTGCTGGGAGATCGCGTCGTTGACCTGCAGGCAGAAGTCGGTCATTTTCGCGCGCAGCTCGTCAAAGGAGCGGTAGGAGAGCGAGAGGCCGGCGAGCGGGGAAGCGCGCCAAAGTTCGTCCACCGTGGACGGGTCCACGATCGCGCCCGCGGCCCGGCAAAGCGCACTAAGGAGCTGGATCATCATCAGGTCGGTTTCCAGCGCGGAGCGGCGGGCGGAAAGCAGGCTGTCGAACAGATTGTCCAGATACGCGGTGAGCTGCGCGCGGCTGCCGCTTTTGACAACGCTTTCCAGCCTGGCCGCCGCGTCCGTAAAATCCGAGCGGATGGAGCCGCGCGCCTCCAGGTCATCGACAAAACGGGAGCTGCCGTCCCCCAGCCCAGCGGGATAGGCAAGCACGCCGATCGCCTCGCGGTAAGCCGTATGGCAATCTGACAGCGCACCGACCGTGCGGCTGACGCCGACCGTGCAGCGCGCCTGCATCACGCGTTCGATCGACTGCACGATTTCGCTGACCGCGATATGCAGGTATTTATTCAAATCGAATTCGCTTGCCATCACAAGCGAGACGATGCGGCCGCCAATAAAGCAGGAGGCGCTGTGAAGGTATTTTTGCAGCACCAGCTCGACCGCATGAACATGCGCGCGCGAGGTGAGCGGCGTGCCGTCCCGTCCGGCGATCGCTGTGACAAGCACAACGTAGCCGGGCGGGATATCCTGTGCGGTGAGCAGGCCGCACTCCACAGCCTGCCCGTGCAGGTATTGCTCGAGCGCGGCGTCTGCCAGCGGCGGGTTGGCGCCGAAAAACAGCGGCATCAGAAAATCGGCCGGCCGCGGCTGTCCGGCGCGGCCCTGCGCAATCTCCTGATAGCGCAGGGAAATCTTTTCTCTAATGACGCAAAGCTCTTTTTTCAGCTCCTCGAGCGTGATCGGCTTGAGCATGTAGCTGATGATATTATACTGGATGGCCTGCTGCGCGTAGGTGAAATCGTCATACCCGCTGAGAAAGGCGATGTGCATGGCGGGCCGGATCTCGCGCACCGCGCGCGCCAGCGCGATGCCGGACAGGAACGGCATGCGGATATCGGTCAGCAGCAGGTCGGGCTCGAGCTTTTCGACCAGCTCAAGCGCCTCCATGCCGTTTTCCGCTTCGCCGACCACGGTAAAGCCGCATTCGGCCCAGGGGGTGCGCTCGACCAGCGAGCGGCGCAGCTCGGGCTCGTCGTCCGCGACGATCACAGTATACATGGCAGGGCCTCCTTTTTTTGTAAATCGGGTTGCTTTTAGTTTAGCGGGTTTGCGGCCGCTTGTCTATAGAAAACCGCCGAAAGCAAGCGTTAGCCTGTTTCCGGCGGTTTTCCGCAGAGGGCGTTAACAATGGGAAGAAAAGCAGAATTGCGTGAGGCGCCGGTATTCCCCGCCCGCGCGGAGGACGGGCTGCGGGAAATGCGGCAGGGCGGGCGCGTTCGGCCAGAACTGGGTTTCCAGGCAGAAGCCATGACGCCGGCCGTACCGCACGCCGCCTTTCCCAACGGGTAGGTCCGCGCGCAGGTAATTGCCCGAATAAAGCTGCATGCCGGGCATATCGGAACGCACGGAGAGCGCGATGCCGGTCGCGGGGCAGTATGCCTCGGCAAACGGCCGCAGTCCCGTGCCATCGATGATATAATTGTGGTCGTAGCCGCCCGCGCGCGCGATCTGCGGGCAGGCGCTGTCCCAGCCCGCGCCGAGCGGGGCGGGCTGACGCAGGTCGAGCGCCGTGCCGGCGACCGGAGCGATCTCGCCCGTGGGCGCGCCGGTCCCGCCGAGCGGGGTGAAGCGCTCCGCGTGGACGCAAACGGTCTGTGCGCCCACTTCGCCGGAGGCATGCCCGCCCAGGTTGAAATAGCTGTGGTTCGACAAATTGCAGAGGGTATCCGCGTCGCTTTCCGCCGTATATGCGATAGACAGCGTGCCGCCGGACAGACGATACGCGACGCTTGCGCGCAGCCGGCCGGGATAGTTTTCCTCTCCAGCGGGGCTGTCATAGCGCAGCAGCAGGCCGTCCGACAGGACGGAGGCGCGCCAGATGCGCCGGTCGAAGCCGGCCGTGCCGCCGTGCAGATGGTTGACGCCGCTGTCGTTGCAGGCGAGCTGGTACTGCCTGCCGCCAAGGGTGACGCGCCCCTCCGCGATGCGGTTGGCGCAGCGGCCGAGCAGCGCGCCGATGTAGCAGTCCTGCGCCTGGTAGTCCGCGGCCGTGTCGAAGCCAAGGACTACGTCGGTCGGGACGCCGTTCCGGTCAGGCACGATGAGCGACTGCAGGACGCCGCCGAGCGTCAGGACAGCGGCCGAGAACGCGCCGTCCGTCAGCGTATAGCGCTCGACCGGCCGCCCGTCATGGGTGGTTCCGAATGGGGTGCAGCGGATATCCATGTCACTTCACACTTTCCGCGAACCGCAGGAACGCGGCCCGTCCCTCGGCGGTACGCTTGTACACGCCCGCGTGCTCCAGCACGGTTGCAAACACGAGGCCGACTTCCTTTTGGATAATCTGCATGGCGTTGTCCGCGGTGATGGTATAGCGCGGGGCGAAGCCCTCCGCCCAGTCCGCGTGGGACGCGGTCAGCGGGTCGGCGCGCAGGTCACGGCCCGCCGCGAGCGCTTCGCCCAGCGCCGTCAGCTCGGTTTTGAGCCGCGCGGGCAGCACGGCGAGGCCCATCACTTCGATCAGGCCGATATTTTCCTTTTTGATGTGGTGCAGCTCGGCGTGAGGGTGGTACAGGCCGAGCGGATGCTCCGCGGTGGTCAGGTTGTTGCGCAGTACCAGGTCCAGCTCATAATCCGCGCCGCGCCGCCGCGCGATCGGGGTGATCGTGTTGTGTGGCACGCCCTCGGTCTCGGCAAGGATCATCGTGTCCTTGTCCGTGTAGCCGCGCCACGCGGCCAGAATACGGTCGGCCAGCGCGGCAAGGCGCGCGGGGTCGCCACCCGTCAGACGGATGACCGACATCGGCCACTTGACGATACCAGCGCGGATATCGGCAAAGCCGGGGAAAGCCAGCGCGGTCTCGACCGGCGCCTTGGCCATGGCGAATTCATAGCGCCCGCCCTGAAAGTGGTCGTGCGCGAGGATCGACCCGCCCACGATGGGCAGGTCGGCGTTCGAGCCGACAAAATAGTGCGGGAACTGGCCGACAAAGTCGAGTAGCTTGCGGAAACAGGCGTGGTCGATCTTCATGGGCGTATGCGCTGCGTTCAGGCAGATGCAGTGCTCGTTATAATACACATAGGGGGAATACTGCAGGAACCACGGCTGGCCGTCGATCGTGATAGGGATGATCCGGTGGTTCTGCC
Source organism: Agathobaculum faecis (assembly GCF_014287995.1). Lineage (NCBI taxonomy): Bacteria > Bacillati > Bacillota > Clostridia > Eubacteriales > Butyricicoccaceae > Agathobaculum > Agathobaculum faecis. The sequence continues at coordinate 157,886 of NZ_JACOPL010000008.1, read as the reverse complement.
GCGCGGGGTGATTGACGCGGCCCGCATAGCCCTCGTTTTCCGCACATAGCTGACATTTGGGATAGGCCGAGGCGGGCAGGTCGCGCGCGGCGGCGATGGCCTTGGGGTCTTTCTCCGGCTTGGACAGGTTGATCGTGATATCCAGCTCGCCATATTCGGTGGGCGCTTTCCATTGCATATCCTTTGCGATGCGGTCGCGCCGGATATAATTGGTGTCTTGGCTGAACTGGTAATACCAGTCGGTCGCGCGGGACGGGCTTTCGTCATACAGCGCGCGGAAGCGCGCGGCGACCTCGCGCGGCGGCGGGGTCAGGCGGCCCATCAGCGCGGTGTCGAACAGGTCGCGGTAGACGATGGAGTTGTTTTCCAGCACGCCGCGGGCGTGCGCGTCGTCCAGCAGCGCGTCCAGCACGGCGGGCAGGTCGATGGGCGTGTCGGAGAGGGCGGGTTCCGTATAGCTGTCCAGCCGCAGCATTTCCAGCAGGCTGTTAACCGCCCAGACATGGTCCTCAGGCGCTATCAGGCCGGTTTGCTCGGCATAGCGGACGAGCTGCGCCACTGCGTTATCGATCATAGCCGCGCCTCCTTACGCTCCGTAGCCATGCGGGTGGGCCTTGTGCCAATCCCACGCGGTCTGGATGATGGTATGCAGGTCGTTGTACTGCGGCTTCCAGCCGAGCACGGCCTTGGCTTTTTCGCTCGAGGCGATCAACTGGGCGGGGTCGCCCGCGCGGCGAGCCTCCACCCGCGCGGGGATTGGGTGGCCGGTCACACGGCGAGCCTCCTCGATGACCTCCCTGACCGAAAAGCCGACGCCGTTGCCCAGATTGAACACGTTGTTTTCCCGTCCCGCAAGCAGATAGTCGAGCGCAAGGATGTGCGCCTGTGCGAGATCACAGACGTGGATATAGTCGCGGATGCAGGTTCCGTCCGGCGTGGGGTAATCGTCGCCGAAGATCGAGATGGCCTCGCGCTGGCCGTTCGGCACCTGCAGGATGAGCGGAAGGAGATGGGTTTCCGGATTGTGCGCTTCGCCGATCGAAGCGTCCGGCTGCGCGCCGCAGGCGTTGAAATAGCGCAGCGCGACAAAGCGCAGGCCATGCGCGGCCGAAACCCATTTCATCATTTTTTCCATCGAGAGCTTGGTCTCGCCGTAGCAGTTGGTCGGCTCGGTGCGGTCGGTTTCCAGGATCGGAACGCGTTCGGGTTCACCGTAGGTCGCGGCGGTGGAAGAAAAGACGATAGTGAGCACGCCGTGGGCGACCATGCTTTCGAGCAGCGTTTTGGTGCCGCACAGGTTGTTGTCGTAATACTTGAGCGGCTTTGCCATGCTTTCGCCGACCTGGGAATTGGCGGCGAAGTGGATCACGCCCTCGATCCGCTCGTTTTCAAACAGGCGGTCGACAAAGGCGCGGTCGCGGATATCGCCCTCGTAAAAGCGCGCGCCCGCGGGAACCGCGGCGCGGAAGCCGGTTTCCAGGTTATCCGCGACAACCACTTCGCGTCCGGCCTCAACCAGCGCGCGCGCGGTGTGCGAGCCGATATAGCCCGCGCCGCCCAGAACAAGAATAGACATAAAATACCCTCCCAGTAAGTTAGATATGGGGAACGCTCCGGACGCCGTTACGCAATCACGGCGCCGCCCTCCGGACGGATGTGCAGGAAGTGGCAGCAGCCCTTCCCCAGCACAGCCTCCATGCCGGCGCGGAACTGCTCCTTCCTGCCGTTCGGCACAAAGGCCTGCACGGTACCGGCAAAGCCGCCCCCGTGGACGCGGGCCGCGCCCTCCCCAGCGAGAAGCTGCTTGGCGAGCGCGATGGTGACGCATACTGCCTGCTCCTGCGGACGGGCCGTGCAGTAGAGGTTCTGCAGCAGCAGGCCGGAGGAGATGCCGGATTGGTTCACAAGGGAGAGGAAGCGGAAGAAATCGTCGCTTTCGAGCGCCTGCGCCTGCTTGACGGCGGTCAGGTTATCCATAAAGAAGTGCATGGCGCGCAGCGCAGCGCGGTCACCGGCCTGTCGGCGGACAAGGGCGAGGTTGTTCCAGAATTCATGGTAGTCCACGTCGCGCAGCACGGACTTGCCGAAGCATGCGGCGGCCGCGCCCATCTCCGCGGGGATTGCGGCGTATTCGTCGGTCAGGTCCGCGTGGTCCGCGCCGGAATCAATGATGCAGAGCGCATGGCCGGAAGAGAGCAGGTCGTAATCCAGCTTGCGGACCGCAGGCGACGCGGGGTTCTGGAAATCGATGGACACAATGCCGCCGACCGCGCTGGCGAGCTGGTCCATCAGGCCGCAGGGCTTGCCGAAAAACGTGTTTTCCGCATACTGGCCGATTTGCGCAATCTGGACCAGGCTGACCGCGTCCCCGCAGAACAGATGGTTGAGGATCACGCCGATCAGCACTTCATACGCCGCCGAGGAGGACAGGCCCGAGCCGCCGAGAACAACGGAATCGATGCAGGCGTTGAAGCCGCGCACCGGATACCCGAGGAAAATGAAGCGGCTGGCGATTCCGCGTACCAGCGCGGCCGAGGTACCCGCTTCCGCAGGCTGTGGCGCGAGCATGGTCAGGTCAATGTCAATGTCGGGATAGCCCGTCGAGCGGATGCGCGCGGTCATGCTGCCGTTGGGGCCGGCGCAGGCGAGCGCGTCCAGATCGATTGCAGCGGCCAGCACGCAGCCGTGCTGGTGGTCGGTGTGGTTGCCGCCCAGCTCGGTGCGGCCCGGGCCGGAAAACAGACCGACCCGTCCCTCTTTGCCGAAAGCAGCGCCGTAATTGTGCAACAGGCCGGACAGGCGGGCGCGTTTGTGTGCAAGTCCCTCGGCGCCGCAGCCGCAGACATCGGACAGACGGGCGTCGAGCGCGCCGCTGTCGATCGCCTGAAGAAGGATCGATTGCTCTTCCATACGGCTCATCTCCTTTTTGATCGCAATTTCAGGATGATATCCTGGTGATTTAAGCATACTCAATTTTTAGTAAAACTTCAAGTATTGTTTTACTAAAAATATGAACAAAAATCCAGGGGACGTTTTGGGTAAAAAAGCGGCCGGTCTGGTAGACCGGCCGCCTGGGATCAGCGAATGGGGGCGTATACGCTTTCCCGCTCGATCAGCGAGGGGGGGACAACGATTTTTACAGGCAGTGCGTCCGCATCGCGGCGGCTGCGTGCAAGCAGGTCGACCGCCGTGGCGCTCATGGCGGCGACATGGGTGCTGACGCTGGTGAGCGGCGGGTCGGTGAGGGTGGAGAGCGGGGTGTCGTTAAAGCTGATGATGGACATATCGCGCGGAACGTGCAGGTCGTTTTCCCGCAGCGCGGCGCACGCGCCGATTGCGGCTTCCTCGTTGGCGGCCAGCAGGGCGGTCGGCAAAGCGCCGCCGGACTGAATGCGGGCGGACAACGCGGCGCGGGCGTCCGAGGAAGTCATTTTCGCTTCAAACAGGAATGCGGGGTCGAACAGACCCTTGCGCGTCATATAATCGATGAAAAACTGGCGGCGCACCTCGGGCGCGGGACGTTTCTTCTGATCGAGCTTGCGGTCCGGACCCAGGAAGCCGATATACCGGTGGCCACGTGCGAGCAGGTAATCGAGCGCCTGCTCCACCCCTAACTGGAAATTCAGCACGACCGAGGGGAACTTCAGCTCATCCGGTGCGGAATCCAGGAACACAAGGTTGGACGACAGGGCGGACAGGTTTTGTATCTGCGCCTCGGAAAAAATGCCGATGGCCAACAGGCCGTCAAACGAGGTGGGGACGGGCGCGCGATAGGCACCGGCCTGCTCGGACAGGTGGATGACCGAATAGCCGCAGTCGCAGCAGCGCTGCTCTGCGTAGTTTTTGAGATAGAGGTAATAAGGATCCACCAACTGCTCCGCCGGAGAGAGCATCTCCGCGATGGCGATGCGCAGCGAGGAGGGCGCGCCCGTCCGGATCCGGCGCGGGCGGGTGGAGGAGCGGTAATGCAGCTTGCCCGCGGCCTCCAGGATCTTGGCGCGGGTGGCGTCGCTGACGCTCATGGTCGGGTCGTTATTGAGCACACGGGAGATGGTTGTGATGGAAAAACCGGTGTATTCAGCTAATTCTTTAAGCGTTGACATCTCGATCCCCTGTTTTTAGTAAAATAAGTTGCTTTCATTATATCCAATGCGGGGAAAGGTTGCAAGCGTTAAATCAGCGAAAAAGAAACTGGAAAAAATTTCTTTACTAAAAACCATGCCGGCGGGATGCGGGAAGCATGAAATTGTTGCCGAACAGACAAAGCTGACTGGATGGCAAATTGACGCGGGCTGATGAACTGTCGTATAATAAAAAGCAGAATATCATTGATCTGGAGGGGGAGCAAGACAAGGTGATAACGATACCAGAGAGGAAGGAGCGCGAGTCGGCAAAGGAATATGTCGTTCGCGTATTGGTGGACAATATCGTCAACACAGGACTGGAGCCGGGGGAAAAACTGATCGAGCAGGAGCTGTGCGAAAAGCTGGGCGTCAGCCGCACGCCGTTCCGCGAAGCGGAGCTGGAGCTGGCACAGCGTAAGCTGATCGATATCCGCCCGAAAATCGGTACCTATGTCGCTTATATCGACGCGGAGTTGGTTGAGGAAGTGCGGCACCTGCGCAGTGTACTTGAGGCAGAGATTGCAGGGATGGCATGCCGTCTGCTTTCCGCACAGGATATTGACCGGCTGTGGGAAAATATCGCACTGTGGCAGCTTTATATCAAGCGGAAGCAGGAGGATAAGATATTCCTGCTGGACAAGCAGTTTCACAGTATGCTCTACCATCTGTGTGGACGGAGACACTGGTATGAACTGGTAGAAAGCATTGCGCCGCATTTTGACAGGACTACTATCCTCAGCTTCCGCTGCCGGCCGGCGCAGATGATCCTACAGGATCACGAAAATCTGATACGAGCCGTGGAAGCGCGTGATGAAGCACATGCTCGCATGATAGCGGACCAGCACATGAACCGCTATACGGAGAATATCGCAGCCATCCGCGCGGCATTCCCTAAATATTTTAAGGTTGAAAATAGATGAGACAGAAGCCGCTGTGCCGGAGTGTTTCCCACCGGATACGGTGGCTTTATTTTTTTTCAATAAGTGCTTGACAAATGAAAACGAATGTTATATATTTTAATCAATGAAATATATAACATTCGTTGTGTGTGAGGCGAATACTATGCAAGAGCAATATGATGTAATTGTGATTGGCGCAGGCGTTGTCGGGAGTGCGATTGCGAGGGAGCTTTCCCGATACCGGCTGCGTATAGCGGTACTGGAAAAAAATCTGGATGTATGCAATGAGACGAGCGGACGCAATTCCGCTGTGGTACACGGCGGCTTCGCCAATCCGGTCGGGAGCCTGAAGGCGCGCTTCTGCGTATCAGGAAATAAGATGATGGATAAGCTGGCGGCAGAACTGGATTTTCCTTTTAAGCGGTGTGGCAAGGTGCTGGTCGGTAATACACCGGCGGATATGGAACAGCTCCAGCGCACGATGGAGCAAGGTGCGATAAACGGTATGGACGGACTGGAACTGGTAGACGAGGCGCGTCTGCATGAGCTGGTGCCGGCGGTTGTGGGAAAATTTGCAATGTGGTCGAAAAACAGTGGTATCATGGACCCGTTTTTGTATACGATTGCGCTGGCGGAAAACGCTCATGCTAACGGGGTATCCTACTTTTTCGATCACGAGGTGACCGGCATCCACAGAGAAACAGACGTCTATGTCCTGCAGACCGGTAAGGGAGATTTCCGGACACGTTGGGTGGTCAATGCTGCGGGGCTGGGCTGCAAACGGATATCCGATATGCTGGGAATTACGGGTTACCGCGTGGTTGGTTCGCGCAGCAATTATATTATCCTGCATAAGCGGATGGGGAGACTGCTGCCTATGCCGGTTTATCCGGTACCGAATAACGTCTACATGGGAATCCATGTGACGCCGACAGTGGACGGGAACGTTACGGTTGGGCCAGATGCCGAGAATACGGATAAGCTTGATGACTACACTGTCCCACAGAAGAATATAGAGGAGCTGGCCGCCAGTGGTACGGTGCTGTGGCCGCATATCCACAAAAAGGATCAGATTCGCACGTTCGCCGGCATCCAGCCTAAGCTGGTGGATGAGAACGGTACGGTACAGGACTACAAAATCGAGATCAGGGACGATATTGCGCCGCAAGCGGTCAACCTGGTGGGGATCGAATCGCCCGGCCTGACTGCATCCGTGCCGATCGCACAATATGTCGTTGAACTGATGCGCGAGCGCGAGGCGTTTGCGGAAAATCCGGCGTTTAACCCTTGTCGAAAGGGAATCGTCCGGTTCGCGGACTGCACTCCTGCGGAGCAGGCGCGCCTGATCGCCAGCGATCAGGATTATGGTGAACTGGTGTGCGGTTGTGAGGGGGTTACCAAAGCCGAACTCCTTGCAGCGATTCACAACCCGCTGGGCGTTGTAACTATGACGGGTATCAAGTACCGCACCCGTGCCATGATGGGCGGCTGTCAGGGCGGCTTCTGCCAAATGAAGATCGAGCAGATGATTGAGCAGGAGCTGGGTTGCAGGCCGCAGGAGGTCTGCTACAGCCGGAAAGGCTCGTGGGTGCTGACCGGCAATATGAGAGGGGAGGCGTGATAAATGGAACGGAAAGAGGTTGTAATCATAGGCGGCGGCCCCGCCGGATTAGCGGCGGCAGTCGAGCTGCATAAGCAGGGCGTGCGGGATATGGTAATACTGGAGCGTGAGGACAGACTTGGCGGTATTCTGCGGCAGTGCATCCATGATGGCTTTGGACTGGGGCGGTTCGGGGAAAGCCTGTCCGGACCCGAATACGCGCAGGCGTTTATCGACGAGGTTCAGGCGCGCGGCATCCCGTATGAGACTGGAGCGGCCGTACTGGAGCTGACATGTGACCGGAAGGTTACTGCGGCTACACGCAGCGGGCTTCGGCAATATGAGGCCAAAGCGGTCGTGCTTGCCATGGGGTGCAAGGAGCGTAGTCGCGGCTCGCTTGGCATACCAGGCGAGCGCCCTTCCGGCGTGTTCACCGCAGGGTCGGCACAGGCGTACATGAACCTGTATAACCGCATGCCGGGCAGGGAGGTCGTTATTCTTGGCTCAGGTGATATTGGCATGATCATGGCGCGCCGACTGACGCTGGAAGGTGCGCATGTGCAGGCAGTATTCGAGCTGCTGCCGCATCCGAGCGGCCTGCCGCGCAATATCGTGCAATGCTTGGACGATTACGACATCCCGCTGTATCTCAGCCATACAGTCACGGAGATCCACGGCCGGACGCGGTTGACCGGTGTCACGGTAGCTGAAGTTGACGTGGACAGACGCCCGATCCCAGGCACAGAACAGGAGTATACATGCGATACGCTAATTCTGTCGGTCGGATTGATCCCAGAGAATCAACTTCTGGAGGGCGCGGGTATTGTAATAGATCCTCGCACGAACGGAGCAGCCGTGGATGAAGCGCTGCAGACCAGCGTGCCGGGGATCTTTTCAGCGGGTAACGTGTTACATGTGCATGACCTGGTCGATTTTGTGTCGCTGGAAGCGGAGACGCTGGCGCGTAGCGTGGCGGCGTATGTCGCGGGAACTCCGCCCGTACCCTGCAACCTGGCGGTCGAAGCCGGCCGTGGAGTGGGACATACCGTGCCGCAGCGGGTGAGTGGAACGGCGGATTTCACACTTTCGCTGCGCGTGACAGGGCATTATCGGGACTGCCGCCTGGTCGTGCGGCAGGACGGGCGTGAGGTCGTGTCGAAACGTATGAAAAAGGCGATCCCCGCAGAGATGGTCCAGCTTGCGGTTAAAGCGGGAAACCTGCGCCGGATAGGCGCGCTGGAGGTGTCAGTGGAATGAAAAAACAGTATACTTGTATCATTTGCCCGAACGGCTGTGAGATCGAGGCTGAATGGGACAATGGAAAAATTTTGTCGGTCGTGGGACACACCTGCCCGAAAGGGGAACAGTATGTGCGGCAGGAGTTGACTGCTCCTAAGCGGACGATTGCGAGTTCGATTCTGGTGGAAAATGGCGTCCTGCCGCTTGCGAGTGTGAGACTGACCGCACCTATCCCCAAGGAGATGATCTTTCCGGTGATGGAGCAAATCAGGCAGATCACGCTGCGGGCGCCCGTTAAGGCGGGGACGGTGGTGTGCCGGCATGTCTGCGGCCTGGAGAGCGACGTGGTGGTCACAAAGAACGTGGAAGAACGAAAACAGGAAGAATAGCAATCGAAACATCGGAAAAGGGTAAGCGCTTCAGGATATATGAGAGCGTGACTGGGGGAAAAAGCTTTTATTTCCCGTGGTAAGGAAATTATTCCACTATAAACTATAAAAATTCAATTTTGCTTTTCGTAGCGTTACGATTCCGTATCAAAGGTAAGATAGAATTGGTTAAAAGCGCAAAGCAAAGGGTACCGCGTTTGCGGTACCCTTTGCTTTGCGCTGTCGCGCGATATTGAAAAAGAGGTTAAGTGATATGGTCTTAAAATGGGTAGTCCACCTGATATTTTTCAGAAAGTTCGCGGAACTCCTTTAGGACTGGCTCGGAGAGTTCGATACCATCCTCCCTGTTTTTTTGCGCTGCGGCATATTCGATTTCACCAGGGATGAGTACGCCGGTCGAACCCTCGGCGGGCGGACAGGCTTTGATACTGTCGAACAGATCGTCTACGCTCTGCTGGAACTCCGCGAGTGGGAGGAACTTGCTAATATCAATTACGCACATGCAATAGCCGATGTTGGAAGGTTCCTCCAGGTTTTCAAATACGCGCGGGATATGCTGGCTGTCGTTTGCACCGGCAAGACTGTGGCACAGCACATCGATAATCAGTGCAAGCGCATATCCCTTGGGTCCCCCGAAAGGAAGAAGCACGCCGGTGTTTGCCGCAACGGGATCGGTCGTTTTGCGGCCCTCGGCATCCAAGGCCCAGGTATCAGGGATCGAACGGCCTTCCTTTATAGCCAGCGCGATTTTTCCTTTTGCCACAACACTGGTTGCCATGTCGCAGACCAGCATGGGGCGCCGGCCGGCGGGAATAGCGATCGACATCGGGTTTGTGCCCAGCAGGGGCTTTGCGCCGCCGAACGGGGCGACCAGCTTGGGCGAGTTGCAAACCTCAAAAGCGATCATACCCTGCTCGGCGGCATGCATGACATAGTAACCGCCGAAGCCGTGGTGGGAAGCATTTTTAATTGTGGCGAAGGCTACGCCGTTTTCACGGGCGGTTTCGATACAGGCTTCCATCGCTTTCCAGGCGATCGTGGTACCCATGCCGTTGTTCCCGTCTACAGCAAGTGCGGCGGGTGCGGTTCGGACGATAGTCGGCTCGGCCCTGATATCAGATACGCCGTACTCGACGCGGGATAGATAACCGCGGAATTTGGTGATACCGTGCGAGCGCACATTGCGCAGGTCGGCATTGATCATATTATCGATAAAGATTTTCGCGTTTTCCGGAGACATACCGGCCTTGACCGACACGGCTTCTCCGAATGTGCGGATGGTTTCAACAGGGAATTTCATAGGGCAGGACTCCTTTTCAACGTTTTCGCTGGGCTGCGGATGGGATCCCAAGCGATTCACGGTATTTTGCAATTGTGCGGCGGGCAAGCGGGATGCCCGCCGCCTTCAGCCGTTCCATCAGCGTCTGATCGCTCAGCGGCGTGTGTTTATCTTCCTCCTCAATCAGCTTTCGCAATGCCTGCATAGCCTGCGCCTGACTGATGCCCTGTTCTGCATCAAGAGACACGGTGAACAGGTCGCGCAGCGGCAGGGTTTTACGCGGGGTCTGGATATATTTGTCCCGCACACCGCGGCTGACGGTAGATTCATGCACACCCATCGCTGCCGCCAGCTGATGAAAGGTAAGAGTTTTCAGCGGCTTGCCATATAGCAGATAATCACTTTGCCAGACCACAACGCGGCTGGCGATTTCGGTAAGGGTTGCGCGGCGTTTTTCGATGCAGGTAAGCACAAATTTGGCCTGTGCGAGCCGTTCGGCATAGTAAGCCTTGACCTCCGGCCGGTCGTCCGAACGGAGCAGCCTGTCATACAGCGTGGATATGCCAACCGAACCCATCCAGCGGTCATTGATATGTATATTCCATTCTCCATCGGTGTAGCTGCACACCAGATCCGGAACGATGTATTGCGTCTGGCCACCGGTAAAGGCTGCGGCGGGATGCGGGTCAAGATGGCGGACCGCCTCCAGGCAGCGCCGCTGGACAAGCTTGGAAATACCGGCTTCCTGTGTGATTTTGGAAAAGCGCCCGGCTGCGAGATCCTCCAGGTAGGAGTGCAGCAAGGTATCAAAGGCGGTATTCCCGAGACCCAGCCGCTCCAGTTGCAGAAACAGACAGTCGCCGATGTCGTGCGCGCCGATGCCTGGCGGTTCCAGAGAGCGGAGACGCGCCATGCAGCGCGATACCTGCTCAGGATGCAGATGCAGGAGTTGGGAAACCTCTTGTGTGGAAACGTCCAGAAAACCCTGCGCGCTGAGCGAATCAATCAAAAACTGCATGCAGCCCCATTCGGCAGACGACATGGAGCGCTCGTTGAGTTGGCTGAGCAGATGGTCGCGAAGGGACGGACGATCGGGGAGCGGGATGTCTCCGTGTTCCGGAGCTTCGGAGGGTGCGCCGTGTCCCGAAAGGGAAAATGGTTCGGAAAAAGAGCTGTCGGTGTATTCGGGCGGTTCGAGTAACGGGTTATCCTCCAGCTCGCGCTGGAGGAACCGCTCGAGTTCGTCTCCGGTCATGGCAAGCACGTTCAGAGATTGTACCTGTGCGTGGGACAGGGTTTGCTTTTGCGAAAGGCTTTGTTTTGCATGGATATCCATGACAACTCCTGTTCTTAAGGGGAAATTTTTAACGGGACGTTTTGCGCTGCACGGCCCGCCGCGCTGCTGCGCACAGGGAATCTACGCCGAGGCCGTACTTGTCGATCAGCTCCTCCGGAGTGCCGGATTCGCCAAAGCTGTCCTGCACGCCGATACGCTCGACCGGTACGCAGACGCTCTCCGAAAGCGTCTCGCATACCGCGCTGCCCAGCCCACCGATGACCTGATGCTCCTCGCAGGTAACAACAGCGCCGGTTTCCGAGGCGTGCCGGATGACATCCTCACGGTCAAGAGGCTTGACGGTATGCACGTTGACGACGCGGGCAGAAATGCCTTCGGCAGAGAGCTGCTCCGCAGCCCGCATCGCCTGATGGACAAGGTAACCGTTTGCGAGGAATACCATATCGCTGCCGTCGCATACCAGACGGTTTTTACCGAGTACAAAAGGAGTGTCCTCATCCGTTATGACAGGGACCGCTTCGCGGCCGAAGCGGATAAAGCACGGCCCGGGGTGGTCATACAGGGCAAGCGTCGCCTTGCGGGTCTCGATTGCGTCGCAGGGGACGACAACCGTCATACCCGGCAAAGTGCGCATCAGCGCCACGTCCTCAAGCGCCTGATGTGTGGCACCATCCGGCCCGACCGAGATGCCGCCATGCGCCCCCGCGAGCTTAACGTTCAGGTGGTTATAGCAGACGGTGTTGCGGATCTGATCCCAGGCGCGGCCCGCAAGGAACACGCCGTAGGTTGATACAAAGGGGGTAAGCCCGGCAAGGGCCATGCCGGCGGCTGTGCCGACCATATCCTGTTCGGAAATGCCGCAATCCAAAAAGTATGAGGGGTTTTCCTGCTTGACCCATTCCGAACGGGTGGATTTAGCCACGTCCGCATCCAGCACCATCACATCCTCATGCAGACGGCTGAGTTCAAGGAGCGCTTTGCCGTATCCGTCGCGCATAGGCGTATCCTTCATGCTTCCACCTCCAGCTCTGCCATCGCCTGTGCATATTCTTCATCATTTGGCGCGGTTCCATGCCATTTTGCGCTGTTTTCCATATAGGAAACGCCCTTGCCCTTTACGCATTGGGCGAGTATAACGGTCGGCCTGCCCTTACAGGCGCGTGCGGCCTGATAGGCGGAGTAAATCGCGCTGACGTCGTGCCCGTCCGTTTCTATCACGTTCCAGCGGAAAGCCTCCCACTTTTCGCGGAGCGGCTGTACCTCCTTGATCTCATCGACGCGGCCGTCAAGCTGAACGTTGTTGTAGTCGACGAGGGCGCATATATTGTCCAGCCCGTGCTGGGGGGCAAACATTGCTGCCTCCCATACCTGGCCTTCCTGTAGCTCTCCATCACCCATCAGGCAGTAGACGCGCGCGTCCGAACCGCGCCGCTGCAACGCAAAGGCAATACCGTTTGCAATGCTGAGCCCTTGACCGAGCGAACCGGAGGAACAGTCCAAGCCGGGCGTCGCATCCTTTTTGGGGTGTCCCTGAAGGCGGGAGCCGAAGCGGCGCAGCGTGAGCAGCTCCTCAGGAGGGAAAAAGCCACGGCGTGCGAGCACACTGTAAATTACCGGCGCGGTATGCCCCTTGGAAAGGATGAACCGGTCGCGCTCTGCCCAATTCGGGGAGGAAGGGTCGCAGCGGAACTGGTCCGTGAAATACAGCGTCGCGAGCAGATCGGCGGCAGAAAGAGAGCCGCCCGGATGACCGGAGCCGGCTGCGTGTATCATGGTAACGATATCGCGGCGGATCTGCCGGGCGATTTCCTTAATTTTTTGTTCCTGAAACATACGGCCTCCTTTACTTGCCGATTGCGGCGCGGCGGCGGGTCATTTCCGCACGCCATGCCATGACTTCATCCGCAGTGACGCGGCGGCCCTCCGACAGCGCTTTCCGGCAGGGGAGCAGAAGGGCGTCCTCTGCCTCTACCGCCTGCCGGCACGCGGCGGCCAGACGGGGGGCGATCTCGTGAGGAATTACGATCGCGCCATGACAATCCGCGTGGATCAGGTCGCCGGGATGGACCTCCATGCCGCAGACCTCCACCGTTCCACCGGCCTCGACCATATGGATGTACGCGTGGGAGATCAGGATCTCCCGGGAGAACAGGTAGAAGCCAACCTTCGCGACCTCCGCCACATCGCGGACGCCGCCCGAGGTGACCGTACCAACGCAGCCGAGCGCCCGATGGACGGTCGCCTGCACGTCGCCCCAGAACGAGCCGACCGGCTGCGGGTCGAGATCCTGAATCACCGCGACCTGCGGCTGATCGAAGCCTTCATACTGCTTGTAGTATGCCCGCATCACCTCATTGTGCCGGGTGTCCGCCGGATACCGTGCGGAAATGATGCCCGTTCGGGCATAGCCGACCATCGGCTTATCCTCCATGCTGACGCGCAGGCGCAGACTGGTATCGGTATAGCCTGTGGTTTTGGCGCGCACGCCGAAGCCTTCGATGGCGTTGCAGATGGTCGGGGTGTCAAATTCGCGCAGCGCTTCCAGCTGTGCATTTGTCAGACATTCCATTTTCGGAGCCCCCTTGCTGTGTTCTGGCTCAATAGGCCTGTCCAAGCGCGTCCAGAGTCTCATGTGTGCCTTTCAGGACCGCCTTGCCGCCGTTAACGATGTAGTTAAAGTCGAAGTTCATGCACAGCCAGTTGGCACCTCGGCCGAGCCAATCCTTGACAAACTGTTCGCTGTATGCGCCGGAAACACCGAAAGGCTTGCCGGTCTTACGTAGGATTTCACCGATCCTGTCAAATTCAGACTTGGCTTCAGGGGAAGCGGCTGTATAGCGGTGCTCCTGCGTGTTCATGCTCATGGCATAGTCGTTCGGGCCGATGACAAAGCCAGAGATGCCGGGCAGTGCCGCGATAGCCTCCAGATCCTTGACCACGTCAACATGCTCGATTTGCACGATCGTCCAGATGTGCTTATCCTCATTGGCGGTGTACTCTGCCTTGTCCCACATCGAGTAGTTGACCGCACGGCGTGTTCCCATGCCGCGTACACCGTTCGGAGGATAGTGCGTTGCTGCGGCGGCTGTTCGGGCCTCCTCCAGCGAGCGCACCATCGGCACGATGATACCGTCTGCACCCATGTCGAGAACGCTTTTGATAAAAACATGATCGTTCCACGGGACACGGACGATACCGGCCACACCTGCTGCGCGGCATGCGAGCAGATGGTTTTGGATATCTTTCTTGTCGATGGCGGAATGCTCCGCATCGATCCAGATGAAATCGAAGCCGCAGCCTGCGAGAGCTTCGGTAAGAAACGGGCTGTCAAAGCCAACGTGGGAGCCAACCGGAACCTTTCCGGCAGCGATTTTATCGGTGATTTTTTGAAGATTAAACATTAAAGAACCTCTTTCCAAGTCTTATTGTCAGTTGATGGAATATAGAAAGGATGGGGCAATCATCCGCCCACAAGGGATGGCAGGAATGTAATTAAACCAGGGATATAGGCACACAGGATGCAGATGATAACACAACATATAATCATAGGCGCTGCACCCTTGGTAGCCTGTTCAAAAGATACGCCCGACGTGGACGATATTGTAAACAGGTTCAGCCCGAATGGCGGTGTGATCAGGCCGCAGATCATAACGATACACATCAATACGCCGAGATGGAGTTCGCTCAGTCCGAACTCTACGCCGATAGGGACCAGGATAGGCGCCAGAATAAGCAGTGCTGGCGCAGTATCCATTAGTGCGCCTGCAATCAGGAATATAATGATTACAACTGCCAGATAAATGTATGCATTACCTAACATGGGAACAACGGCCGATGTCAGTTTGGACGGGATACGTTCCTTGGTCAGCAGGAAAGAAAATGCGTTGGAAAGTGCAACAATTAGCATAATAACGCCGGTTGTGCTTGCTGTACGCTTCATAACCTGCAGGTACCGCTTGAAAGTGAAGCGGCCGTACGCGATCATTAGAGCTGTAGTATAAGCGATTGCAACTGCAGCTGCTTCAGTGGGGGTGAAAAGGCCGGAATATATACCTCCGAGAATAATAACTGGTAGCATCAGAACGCCCAAGCTGTGCCATGTTGCTTTCAGAATGTCGTATAGAGAATATTTTGTTGTGCTGCGTGGTAACTGATGCTTAATCGCATACCAAGTGTTGTACAGCAGGAAAGAACCTGCCATAAGAACTCCAGGAATAACGCCGCCAAGGAACATGTCCGAAATGGATACGCCCATGGCAGAACCGTAAATAATCATCGGGATACTGGGAGGAATAACTGGGCCGAGTACCGCGCCGGAGGCGATAATACCGGCAGATGCGTCTTTGCTGTACTGTGCCTTGATCATCAGCGGGAACATGATAGCGCCAACGGCTGCTGTCGTTGCAGCGCCCGAGCCGGTTAATGCTGCGAAAATCGCACAGGTGATAATCGCGACCGCACCCATACTGCCAGGAAGACGGCCGAATACCTTGTTGACCCAGTCGACCAGACGCTCAGTGATATTGCCGGCTTCCATCAGGTATCCTGCAAAGGTGAACATCGGGACCGCTAAAAAAATAAAGGAATCGTTGCCGGTAATCATCTTGGCCGGGATCATGGATAAGTCGCAGGTTCCGGTAAATAACGCAAGGCCGCAGCATGCCAAACCAATGGCATATCCTACCGGCACACAGAGTGCAAGCAGGAGGAACAACAAACCAAACAGGATAAGAGCCGATGTCATTTGTTTTTCCCTCCTTCTGCCTGCTGTGCAGCAACAATCTGAACTTCTTCGATTTCTGTGCTGCGCTTGTCATCGCCGCATACGATTAGCTGGATCACGTTATTGATCGTGTTCCCAGTAATAAAAATGCCGCCCAGCACCGCTGAAAAATAGATAATCGGCATTGGAATGCGCCAAGACGTAGAAATTAGCTTGCTGACGCCCATAGCAGCCTGATAACCGCAAACGATGAAAATAACACCAAACAGTGCGATTAGCAAATAAACGATCAGATCCAAGGCAAACCGGCCTTTTTTCGGTAGTGCGTCACGCAAAAGAGTCAAACCTGGGTGTGCGTTACTTCCAGTTCCGGCACCCGCTGCAAAGAAGGTAAGGAAAATAAAAGCATATCGAGCAATTTCCTCCAGACCGGTCAGGGTAAAATTCGGGATAAAGCGGGTGAGAACCATCATGATACAGGTAACGACTAGGATGCCGAGGAATATACAGGCGAGAACCATCAGCGCTGCATTGATTTTTTGAACGCTATGGTCCAGACGCTTCGCCCACTGCATACATATTCATCTCCTTTCGCAGACTATAAGGGGGGGGGCTGCCCGGTGCAGCCTTCAGCACACACCGGGCAGCAATGTGGTTTACTTGCCTGCGCGATACTCTTCCACCAGATTTACGCACATGGTGTAAAAGTCTTCGCCGATTTCAGGCTTGAACTGATCGCGTACACTGGCAGTTGCTTCTTTGAACGGAGTAAGGTCGGGCTCAAAGAATTCAATGCCTGCTTCCTCTTCCATTTCCGTAAAAGAAACCTCCATCTCACGCTGATGGGTGCGCTGGGCCATTGCGGCATCATAACCAGCCTCGGTGATCCAGCCCTGCTCCTCTTCGGTCAGGGAGTTCCAGACATCCATGTTGATCATCGGCCAGCACAGGATCGGGAACGGATTGACGCGCGTGCAGTAATCGGATACTTCGTAGAAGCCCATGGTAGCGGCGATCGGAACACCAACGTCCAGGCCGTCGATAACACCCTGCTGGAAGGCGGTATAGCATTCGTTCCATGCGATAACCGAGGGGATGGTTCCCAGAGCTTTGTAAGCGGCCTCATGCACGCGGTTGGTAGTAACACGGACCTTGAGATCCTTCATATCCTCAAATGTTTTAACAGCCTTACCCTTGGTGAACAAAGTACGCCAAGAAGCATCGAGTACCGGTGCAAACTGGTGCATGTTCCAGGTGCCTTCATAAATCGGGGTGATTTCATTTAGGAAGTCTTCGTTATCAACCA
The DNA here is from genome assembly GCF_014287995.1 of Agathobaculum faecis. Lineage (NCBI taxonomy): Bacteria > Bacillati > Bacillota > Clostridia > Eubacteriales > Butyricicoccaceae > Agathobaculum > Agathobaculum faecis. Next base: position 141,030 of record NZ_JACOPL010000008.1, on the reverse strand, counting down.
GGAACTGATACTCATCTTCGCTATCGAAGAAATATGGCAGGTCAAGCACCTGTAACTGCGGAATGCTACCGGAAACGATATTGTTGGAAATGCAGACCGCATCCAGCGAGCCGTCACTGACTGCTTGAAACATCTCAGTTTCAGTACCGAACTGGCTATCTGAGAAGATTTCAAACTGAATAGCACCATCGCAGATCTCTTGCAGATTTTTATTGAGCTGCTCACAGAAATAATGATATTGGTCATCTGGATCCGCAGGGTTGGAATGACCTATGGTGAATACCTTGGCTTCGGTGTTTGCGGATGTTTCACCGCCGTCATTGTTACTTTCCACAGTCGTATTCGGCGCACAGGCTGCGACCGAAAGTAAAAGGCTTGAAGCCAGAAACAGTGCGCAGATTTTTCTCAGTTTCATTCTCTTTCTCCTTTGTTTTGTTAAGCAAATTTCTGATATTTATCTTCCAGCTGATCGAACAAAATTTCACCGTTGCAAATGGTCATCTTGTTTTCGATCAGTTGATCACCGTGAACCAGATTGCCGTAGTGATCCCAGAAAGTGACCGGACGTTCCGCGATTTTTAATATGGCAAGGTCCGCTGCTTCGCCAAGTGCAAGGAAAGGGGCTGAGCGCCCGTACAAAAGCTTTGCTGGATTTTCGGTGCAGCATCGCAGGACTTCGGTGAAAGACATACCGAGGTTGAGATATTCTGACAGCATCATTGTGAAAGGATAGCGTGCGGAGAGTGAGATTTTGGTATAATCCGAGCTAATGATATCCGGCAGAAAACCTTGATCAATTGCTTTCTTTGCACAGGAAAGGGAAAAGTTATTGGTTTTCCCGTGTGCTGCGTCGAATAAAACACCGCGTTCACGCGCATGGCGGATACTGCTTCGTACGTTTCCAGACTCATCCAGAATGCCCTCGCCGGTTTCATGGAACATGTGACAGTAAATATCTCCAGGACGGAATAGGTCAATGAACTCGTCAACAGGAACGATGGGATCCGTGGCATGAGCAGAGATGCGAAGCCCTGTTTCCTCGCCCAGACGTATGGCCTCGCAGAGAGGCTCAATGCCATATGGTGCCAGATGATCCTTATCAATCTTAATTTTTATACCAACTATCTCATTTGGATACTTCTGACAAAGCTCCACAATGCCGTCCCGATTAATATGATCTGGATTTTCATCCTCCACACAACCCAGACCTACTTGACCGCCTGTTCCGACAAAGATATATGCCTTTACATTCACTAAGCTGCGTGCTGCTACACTATTCCAAAATATCGGGAAGCCACCACAGCCCGCCGAGCCGGCATCCACTAATGTAGTCACTCCATTTGGCAATGCATAAGCCTCGGCGGAGCAGCTCGCCCAATCGCCACCGTGGAATACATGACAATGGTAATCGATCAGCCCGGCAGAAACATAACATCCCTCTGCGTTGATGCACATCTTGGCATCGTTTGTTGAGATGGTGCCAATAGCGGCAATCTTACCGGCGACGACGGCAAGATCTTCTTTTTTTTCAAAATCGCCAATTGTATCAATTAAAGTGCCGTTTTTTATGACGATATCGTATTTTTTACTCCTAAGCTGATACATATTTCCTCCTTTTGAAAAGGCTACCTCGGCTTCTTCGGCGTAACGCACGGCCATGTCGGGGCGCCGCCGGAGAGCACTTCGTCGATACCCTGCGCGGCGTGCAGGCCCATGCGATCGGTGGTTTCATGCGTCAGGGAGGCGTTATGTGGCGTCACTGTGATGTTGGGAAGCGTAAACAGCGGATTGTCGGCAGCGGGGGGTTCCTGTGCATATACATCCAGACCGGCGCCGGCGATCCGACCGCTGTGCAGCGCTTCGTACAGATCGGCTTCATTGACAATTGTGCCGCGCGCGGCATTGAGCAGGTATGCCGTAGGCTTCATCAAAGAGAGCATATCCTTGTTGACAAAGCCCGCATTATCCTTGGTGGCTGGGACATGGAGGGAAACAAAATCGGCCCTGCGGAAAACCTCTTCCATCGTATCGACATACTCGATCTCTGGCAGGCGCGCTTCCGCTGGAACGAAGGGATCATAGCCGACCGCCTTCATATCAAAACCATGCACGCATTTCTTTGCAACCATGGAACCGATCTTACCGCAGCCGATGATACCGATGGTTTTCCCCTCTACATCCATACCTTTCATGGTATTGCGGATGTTGTAGTCGCCCGAACGGATCGCCAAATCGAACCGTACCAGCTTTTTGGCACAGGCCAGAAGCAGCATCATGGTATGCTCCGCCACGGCGATTGCATTGGAAAGGGGACCGTTTGTTACCCAAATGTTCTGCTCGGCGGCAGCCTCCAGGTCAATTTTGTCCAGCCCTACACCGTGCTTGCTGATCACCTTTACGGAAGGGATGTTCTCCAGGATCCGGCGGGTGATGGGCTCATTCCGCACCAGCATCGCATCGCAGCCCTGTGCATCGGCGATGATGGTGTCCTCGTCCAGCCCGCGCCCCATCTTGATTTCATAACCCCGGTCGCGCAGATACTGCTTGCCGGCTTCTGAAATGTCGGAAGGGATCAGGACTTGAAGTTTCATAAGCAAAGACCTCCTTTATTTATGGATACGCTGTTTTGCGTTCGCCCTGTTAAAGAGCAGGAAGCATGCCAAAAAGCAGGACAGACAAAATAATTCCTTCTCCGACAAAGTAAAACTTTTCTGGTTGTTCAAAATAAACAGAAAGGGCTTGATAATGGGCGGAACATATGGTATGGTTGTTGCAACGTGCTGTAACGAGACGTAACGAAACGTGAAACGATGTTGCATCGCCGGAAAGAGTAGAGGAGAAAGAAATGATTCGTATCGTATTATTAGCGCCGTTTGAGGAGCTAAAGGAACAGGCGGAAGAGGTTTTTGCCGAGGGGATGGAAACCGGACGCGCGGGGAATGGACGGGAATATGATTTCTGCGCGGTTTTAGCGCCGACGACAGCGCAGGCGCTGTCACAGAATCTGGACGCCGATGTGATCATTGCACGGGGGGCGCTGGCGTTCGATCTGAAGCGCCGGGGAGGGCCGATCCCAATTGTTGAGCTGGTGATTTCCGGCGAAGATATATTGAACGTATTGTATAAGCTGAAAGAGCTGTATGGCGCTGCGCCTGCCGGAATCATAGGCTCTACCAATATGATTCTTGGGATCGAGGAAACCGCCCAGCGTATCGGCGTGGATGTAACGCCCTATTATCTGGAAGAAAATACAGACGAGGAGGTATACCGAGCGGTTGTGCGTGCGGTTGAGGATGGAAAAAAGGTCATTCTGGGCGGTATGCGCGGATGCATCTATGCCCGGAACCTTGATGCCCAGACGATGCTGCTCACATCAGGAAGAAGCTCGATCTGGAATGCGATCACAGCCGCCAAGCAGCTCGGTGCAGCGAGCAGGGAGGCGCGGGAGCAGAATCTGCTGCGCACCGCAATGGTGGACAACGCGTTCGAGGGGCTGATTGCCCTGGACCAGAACCGGAATATTTCGGCGATGAATCGAGCGGCACAGCGTATCCTGAATATCACGCCGGGGGACTGGTTCCTTGGCATGCCGGTACGGGAAGTGCTGCGGTCACCGCAGATCGCTCGTCTGGTCAACCGGCCTAACGATTATATTGATGAAATTATCGAATACCACCAGACTCACCTTTCATTTAAGAAAATCACAATTAATCTGCGCGACGAAGTGATCGGCTATGTGCTGACCTTCCTGAACGCCAATCAGATTCAGGAAACCGAGGGCAAGCTGCGCGGAAAGCTTTACCATAAGGGTCATACGGCGAAATACACCTTTGACAGTATCATCGGGGAAAGCACGGCGATTCGGGAGTGCATCCGCAGGGCGGATGCGTTTGCGCAAACCAATTCCAATATTGTGATCTTTGGCGAGAGCGGTACAGGCAAGGAGCTGTTCAGCCAGTCGATCCATAATGCCAGTATGCGTTGCGGGCAGCCTTTTGTAGCAATCAACTGTGCGGCGATTCCGGAAAGCCTGCTGGAAAGCGAGCTGTTCGGCTATGTCAACGGCGCGTTCACCGGTGCGAGCAAGGAGGGGAAAGCCGGCCTGTTTGAAATCGCACATAACGGAACGATTTTCCTGGATGAGATTTCTGAAATGCCGCTTGCGCTGCAAAGCCGGCTGCTGCGTGTAATACAGGAACGTGAGATCATGCGGATCGGGCATGATAAGGTGATCCCGATCGATGTCCGTATTATCGCGGCGAGCAACCGCAACCTGTATGAGCAGGTGCGGAAGGGGGAGTTCCGCGAGGATCTCTACTACCGCCTGAATGTCTTGGATCTGACACTGCCGCCACTGCGTGAACGCGGCGGGGATATCGCCCTGCTGGCGCAGGCTTTTCTGGATGAATTTCAGATCGGGCAGGGCAAGCCGAAAATCTGCTTCAGTGAAGAGGCAAAGGGGCTGCTGGAGCAGCAGATCTGGCAGGGGAATATTAGAGAACTGCGTAATTTCTGTGAGCGCCTGTCGGTTTTGTGTGGGGGTATTGATCTGATCGATGCGCGGGCGCTGAAAAGGTTCCTGCCGGGCGGCGCGCTTCCTGCACAGTCGGAAGAGGGCATGCGGGAGGAGTTGCTGCCTGGGCGGGAAAAGATTTGTGCCGCCCTGAAGGCGGCGAACGGAAATAAGACTGCCGCTGCACAGATGTTGGGGATTAGCCGCGTGACTCTGTGGCGGCAGCTGAAAAAGATGGAGCAGGAGAATTGAGGGTTAACAAAACGGCGCGTCCCCATGAACGAAGTTGCTCGATGGGAACGCGCCGCTATGCGCGGAGGAGTGTTTCACTGTTTCATGAAACAGCGCCCGCGCCGTGAAACGGGCGACGGGACAAGGTATGAGATAGGAACGGTTTTTGTCAGAATAATGTAAATCCAGCGGTTTTTTTGTGCGAATCGCTTCTTTTTGAGAAGGTATTTTGACTTGGCAAGCTTCTTGCTATATAATTAAAGCAGAAAGTCTTTGACACGATGGAAAGGAGCAAACAAAATGCTGGATTACAAAACTGGTGTGGTCGGTGCAGGGCGCGTTGGCGCGGGGATGGCGACGCTGATGGCGGGACACGGATGCTGGGTGACCATTGTCGGGCTGGATGAGGAAGATCTGAAGCGGTGCCGCGCAATTCTGGAGGGGAATCTGGAGGAGCTGGTGCAGCAGGGGCTTGCGACGGAGCAGAACCGTGCGGCGATCCGCAAACGCTTTATCCTGACGACCGATCCGGCTGATCTGAGGGATTGCGTGTTTGTGCTTGAGGCTGCGTTTGAAAATCTGGAAGTAAAGCGTGGGATTTATCGTGAGGTGGAGGAGATCGTTTCGCCTGAAACCCTGATGGCGTCTACGACATCCGCGATTTCGGCCGAACTGTTGACGGCGGAAATGAGGCATCCGGAGCGCTTCGTGGTTACCCATCCGTTCCAGCCGGCGCATATGTTGCCGTTGGTGGAGCTGGTTGGCGGCCCGAAAACTACGCCGGAAACCATTGGGCGCGCCCGCAGGCTTTTGGAAGAGCTGGATCGCGAGGTTGTGACGCTGCATAAGAGCGTACCCGGCTTTATCATCAACCGATTCGCACAAGCGCTGTTCCGCGAGTCGCTTTATCTGGTCGAGCAGGGCGTGGTTTCGGTCGAGGACGTGGATAAGGCAATCAAATATGCAGTTGGTATGCGGTACGCATCGATCGGCCTGTTGGAATACTTTGATGATGTAGGTTTTAACCTGGAGTGCGATATTGCCAAAAGCGTATACCCCGACCTGTGCGGTACGCGGGCTATCCAGCAGATTGTACTGGATGGGATTGCAGCGGGAAAAACCGGCCGAAGTGCCGGACAGGGGCTCTATGATTGGGGCAAAAAGGATGACGCGGATTATCTGAAACGGAAAGCGGCGCCGTACTACGCGTGCTTTCATTGGGAAATGCCAGAAGACTGAAATAGCATGGATATCATCATAATAAGATGAGGGCCAGGGGCAGAACCCGTGAAGATCAGCCATCCCATGCAATGCCTATGGGATAAATATGGATAAAAGAGCCCCCCTGAGGAATTTCTTCCTCAGGGGGGCTCTCTCGGGAGGTGGGGCAAATAAAGGGAGCAGCGAGGCTTATTCCGGCGCTTGATCGCCGTTCTGTGCCTGTTCATCTGCGCGCTTTACCACGCGTATGCCAGCAGTTAAAAACAATGCGGAGACGATCGCTGCAGATAAGACGAACCCGTCCCGCAGAGTAAACAGAAAGCGGTCGGCCAGCATGACGGTAGAGATCAATACGCTGCCAAGGGCTTCCAATTGCAGACCGCGCCGGCGGGACAGCTTGGAAAGCATGGTTATCGCTCCTTTCCGCATTTACTGTACGCCCATCATCGAAAGGATGATGCGCATGATAATCAGGCTGATGGCTGCATCGAGCAGGCAGATGCCGATCAGCAGGGGATGCCATTTTTTGTTCGCGCCGGTCACCAAAACGATACGCGCATAGTGGCCAATCAGCGTACCCATCAGGATACAGGCAGGCAGCATCATGGAGGCCTGACCAAGCGTCAGGGTTCCAGCCTGATACATGGATGCCGCGGTTGCACAGCCGGATGCCTTGGCGAAAAATGCCGAGATCAAAACTGCGAACGCCTCACCCGGCAGGCCGAACAGCCCCATCACTGGACTCATAACCGTGCCGAGAAGGTCCATGAGTCCGGTTTCCTGCAGTATGTAAACCAGAACATATCCGAGAATCATTGCGGGGGTGATGTTTTCAATACCGACCTTGAAGCCCTTGGCACATCCTTTCAGGAATGTATCGACGACCGAAGGCTTTTTGGCTTTTTCGGGGGCTGCCTGCTGAGGGGCTGCTGCTATTTTTACTTCTGCATTCATAGTTTGCCCTCCTTATGCTTTTTGCCCTTCATGCGAAGGATCAACCGGACGATATTCGCACCGATCAGCTTACACACGACCATAATTACAATACAGGGACCGAGCGCAACCGGGCAGATCGCTACAAGCGGCGCACCGCCAGTAATCGTGTTATTGATACACGCAGAGCCGGCGTATTGATAGGCGACAAAAACCGTCCGTTCGTCATCGGTAATGTCGCCTTCCTCATACAGCTCACGGGTCATAACAGCTGCAACGTCCGAGCCGGTGAAGCTGGAGATAAAGGCGATGCCGCATTTGCCCGGAATACCCATCAGCGGACGAAGCAGCGGACGGAACACAATGTCAGACGCCTTGAAAGCGCCGAGCTGCTCAAATACGCCAAGCAAGCCGCAAAAAAACATAACTGCTGGGATCAGGTTAAAGCCGGCCATGAAGCCGTCCTTCGCGCCGGTGCCGCCCGAACCGATCAGATTGGCACCCGTTTCCCCGATCGTGCCAAACGCGCCGGAGAGGTTGGTAAAGTCTAGCACCTTGAGAGGGCCGTCCACCGTGCGAAAGGCACCAGACAGCACAAGAATCAGGATGACCAGTGAAATCCACGCGCCAATACCGATTTTTTCTTTCTGCGCCTCATTTTTCTCTTTTTCGTTCATTTGTTTACCTCCTTTCCTTTATCCCTGAAATCATCCTGTAATGTGTAGGCCGCGCAGGCGGCAAGCATACAGCGCTGGAACAGGGATTCCACTTCGGCACGCTCCTCTGGTGTATGGCTTTTTTCGCCGCGCGCCCCCATGCCGCATACTGTGGGTACTCCACAGGCGACAGTAATGCCGGAATCTGAAAGGCTGCCGACACGGAAACAGTCCACGTCTCCAAAGCCGCAATCCGCTGCGGTTTTTTTCACATGTCCGAACAAGGCCATAACACCATCCGTCGTATCCATGCAGTTCATCAGGCGGCTGGTATCCAGTTCGGCATATGTGTTGGGCACGGTATGGTGCTCCACAATGCTCTGGAGGGCGGTGAGGATCTCACCTTTGATCTCGGAAGTTGGGAAGCGGATCCCAAGGTTGATCGTACATGTGTCCGGAATGGTATTTTCGCCAATACCGCCGGATACCTTGCCGCAGTTGATCAGCTTTCCGCGTGGGATATCGTTGAGCGCTTCTATGGCGGCGATCTTATGTGCCGCCTCCAAAATAGCGGACCTTCCCTTCTCCGGCGCCAGGCCGGAGTGAGCGGCTACGCCATGCACCGTAATTTGGGCGGGGCCACCGCCGTTGCGTCCGACGACAAAGTGGTTGTCCAGATAGCCTGTTTCAAAATTGAATGCTGCCAGAGCGCCGCTTGCTTCTGCCTCCATAACCGCCTTAGCGTTTGAAAACATATGCAGGTTTTCCTCATCGCCGGCAAAGACGCACTTAATTGGACGCTCATGAAAGCCGAGCTCTGCCAGGGCTTTGATTGCATAGACTGCAATCACCAGCCCAGCTTTCATATCCACGACGCCGGGGCCATGTGCAAAGTTCTCCTCATCAACACGGAACGGATTCTCCTTTACTGCGCCTTCCTTAAATACGGTATCCATATGCCCGATAAACAGAAGCGGCGCTTTGGTGCTTCCGTTATCCCATTCGCCAACCAGAACGCTGCCCGCATTGTCCATGGGAATCGTGCGCGTTTTTACGCCTGCCCCCTCCAGTTCGCGGCGCAGGATATTGCATACTGCTTCCACGCCCTCCAACTGCCGTGAGCCGCTTTCCGTGTTGACCAGTTCTTCCCATAGGGAGAGCATCGGCTTTCGGTGTTTGTCGATATAGCGGCGGATCTGGTCAAAGGCTTGTTCCATACTTTACTCCTCCTTTTTCTTCATCTTATATACTCACAACAGCTGCACCGCCACGCCCGCAAGCAGGACGGAGGCGATCGTAACGGTGACAAAGCCCGCTGTCAGCATTTTAGGTAACAGATAGTTGAGAATAGCGGCTTTTTCCTCCTCGGTCCGCCCAAAGGCCTCGGAAACCTCCCAGGGGATGAGCATCGTGGTCGGGAAACCGAACGTACAGCTGATGCCGTAGGCTACAGCAAGCCCAAAGGGAATGTGCATCAGCCTCGCGCAGATGAAACCGGTCAGCACGGTGCCTGCCACACCGCACGTAGCGCAGAGCACCAGAGATGGAAAAACCGATATTACCTGCTGCGGCGTGACTGCCGCCAGGTTGGAAAATATCAGGATGGTGACAAAAAATGTAATCAGGCTGTCTGCCTGCGTCTTTGCTAAAATACCCTTTTCCAGAAAGCCCAGTGTGAAGAATATCACGCCCATGACCAGGCACATGACAAAGTAATGAACAGTGCCGCCGGTCAGGTCGGACGCATAGTGCGCCGCCAGTGCAACTAGGCCCAGCTTTGACAGATATACGGATGGGCGGGCGAACGCCTGAGGAAGTTGCAGCGGGCCGCTTGCTTTGGTGCCACGGCACTCCTGTGTAGGTCCGCTGTATTCAGCAACCAGCGCTTGGTTCTCGCGGAACTGCCTGGCGGTGCGCCGAAGCAAAAATGAGGCGATGGGGACACCGATAAATTTTTGTGTTACATAAAGCGCGATGCAGAGTGTGCTGGCCGCAGTCAGCCCCTTTTCATCCAGTGCGGTCGTCATGATCAGTGTTGCCGCGCTACCTCCGGCGAAAATCGGCGCGCTGGAAATTGCCATGTTGCGCCCGACAAGCGGTATGCCGATCCCGATAATTGCAGCTACCGCACCGCTTACACAGAGGAGCGAGATGACAACGACCTTCCACTGCCGCCGCAGCTCGGGGAAGTCGATCGTCGTGCCGAGGGATACGATCAGCAGACCTGCGATAATATTGCCGAATCCGGTAACCTGTGCATCCTCGATGATAGTCTGCGGCAGGATGCCGCTCCAAAAACTGAGGAGCAGCAGGATTGCAATGCTTAATACTGTCGAAAACACTGCTCTGGTCTTCTGCGCGATCAGCTCGCCAGCGGCATAGATGCACAGCAGAATGGTAAGTGCCAAAACCGGTGTCATAGGACTCCCCCTTTCTTTGCCTGGTAAAAGAATAGCATGCAGATTTTTTGTTTGTCCAAGTCGAAATAGTTATAATGCAGTTATAAATACAACATCATGATAAGAAAATATAAAAAGCCGGAATAAAATTATGCAATTCGAATAATAAAAAGGCACTGTGTACAAACACAGTGCCTGTATTTTTCTGTTTTGACGAAAGGATTCTGTTAAAATGCTTCTCATTATAAATAGTTATAACTCGGCTATAATTATTTTTCATAGCTGGTTATAACTATCTTTTCAATTTTCAATAGTTCCCAACGGATATAACCCTTCCAGCAGGCGGACAAAATCCCGAGCCTCCGGGCTGAGAAGCTCCCGTTTACGCTGCACCCAGCCGACGTTGATCCTTACGTCACAGTTGCGTATGGGGATGCTTTGGATATCGTATGCTGCAAAATCCGGCGCGCTCAGCCCTGGCCCAAACCGGAAAATATCGGTCTTGCTGAGCAGCGCAAGGATGGCTGCGCTGTCATTAACATAAACGACCTTTTTATGCTCGGTCAGCCGGATACCGTCGATTTGCAAATAAAAGGTAAGGTTGGAAAAGTAATCATCCGGCAGCCGCACGATGGGGAAATGCAGCAGTTCTGCCATTGTGACCTCATCCCGTCCATATAACGGGCTATTGGGGCCAACATTGGCATACCAGGTATCCTCCCCCAGGGGATTAAATACCAGGTTTTTGAAGTGGAGCATGTGCTTGAGTTCCTTGACCTGCACATTGTTGCTCATTACAAACCCGATCTCCGCCTCACCGCTTTCTACGCTTTCAATTACCTGCTGCATGCGCTGCTCCACCAGCTTCAGCGCGATTTCCTCCTGCTTATGATTGTTGTAGAATTTACTGATCAGCCGCCCCATGGTAATGATTGGATAAGAGGCAATTGAAAGAAGACGCGGCCGCTCCTTGGAGGAAAGCCCTTGGATCAGTTCCATCTGACTCAGGATGGTGCGTGCATACTGATAAAGCTTTTTACCGTCATCGGTCAGAACGACGCCTTTATTCGTACGGTCGAAAATATGTACATTGAGTTCGCTCTCAAGATTGCTGATCGCCTTGCTCAGATTAGGCTGGGTGACAAACAGCCTTTCTGCCGCCTTGTTGATGCTGCCCTGCTCCGCGACGGTTACGAAATAGGTCAGCTGTTGGATCTGCATACCAAATCCCTCACTTTCTATCCCTTGATTTTACCATATTCCTCTGAAATTTCAAGAATTACAGCCTAAGCTGGGAGAGCGCAGGCGCTGGCAGGCAAGCTGTGTGAAAAGGGAGTGAGCAACGTCTGGCTGTACGATGTATCCAACCCCCATGTTTCACCAAGGTACGCCGTTTGTCCGCCGGGATGGAGAGCCCTATACTTGACTACTGTGGCGCTCCTGTTTGACGACGGTAAACGGATTGGGGCTGGTTTTATGGAGGACGGGGATGTTACGGGGCTGACTGCACATATAATTCTATCCCGCTTTACATGATCATGGCCCAAATCGCATCAGCCATGCCGAGTACAGAATTCAAGAGGATTTTCGCTATAGACGGAATATGGTATTAATAAAGAAAACTATCATTGCAAAAGAAAGCACCGAACTGCGGCAGAGCCGCGCAGTTCGGTGCTTCTCCGTGCAGCGGTTTATCTTTTTTCATAAGAATAAACCATAATTCTTTCGCCTTTGGCATCATATTCCCCGTTGAAACGGAAGCCAAGCTGCTGATAAAGCTGGATCGCGTGACGGTTATTCTCATATACACTGAGGTATACGGTATTGCTCGAATACTCCATGTACAGTTTGGAAAGCAGGGCAAGCACTGCCTGCTTTCCGTATCCTTTCCCCTGGTATTTTCTGTCAATAAGCAGCCGGTCCAGCCATAGTTGGCCGGGAGCTGGTTCCGGAAAATAACCGTACATGGAAAAGCCAACCAGTGTGTTGCCGTCGTAAATACCGACAGGCCGCCATAGCTCCAATTCGTCTGCTTCCTGCAAACAGTCCTTTACGCTCTCAATAAAGCTGGCTTGTTCTGAAAAAACCGTCAGAGCTTCAATCTCTTTCCGGTTTTCCTTGTTTACCAGCTCGAAATGTAATGGTATGTGAGTATTGAAAGCCATAATATTGTTCTCCTTCAAGGTTTTTTGGATTAAAGTGGAAGAAATCATAGGAGTATAATAATGTGTGTGGGAGGAGTTGAAAAAATGGGGAATGAGAGGGTGTACGGTGCCGTCTATTTACGGGCCCAGAAACGCGCCCTTCAGAGCATAAAAGCACAGGTAATAGGATAATACCACAATATATCATATCGAATCAAGAAAATACAGTGGATTAAGACGCCGCTCTGCCGTTTGTGAAATGTTGAAAATGAATGAAGAATGGCCTGCTGTTTTCCGTGTCGCAGCCCTTGACCTGGTTTTTCCAAATACCTATAATGGAAGTACAGACCAGTTGATCAGGAAAACGGCTGGACTGCAATAAAAAAGATAGAGGAAAAACTAATGCTTGTTCATGATTCTGTTGTTGCATTGTATGTGCAGCTTGCCAATTGCCTCTCGGATGCGATCTATCAGGGAGAATATAAGCCGGGTGATAAGCTTCCCTCGGAGAACAGCCTGTGTAAGCAGTATGGAGTCAGCCGGATCACCGTGCGACAGGCTTTGAACCTGTTGATTCAGCAAAACCTGGCGTTTGCGGTGCATGGTAAAGGCACCTTTGTTAAGGCACCGGATATCAGCCATGAGCTGAACCGCATCATCAGTTTTAGCCGCGTGCTCCAGCTAAAAGGGTTGACGGGCTATACCAGGGTGCGCGGCTTCCAAGCGGAGGCAGGCGATGCCGCAGCGCGGGAACGCCTTGGCAGTGCTTGCGCTGCGCTGGATCTGGTTGGGTATGCGGCGCAGACACCAGTCGTTTACTATCGATCCTTTTTCCCGACAGCGTTGGGCGAACGGATGTGGGAAGCTGCAAGGCAGGCAGAGGCTGCCGGACAGGCATTCTCAACATTCGACCTGTACGCAAGGCTTGGAATTAGATTAAAGGATGTAGAGCAGACATTAGGAGCGGTTAATGCAGATGCGGGGCTGGAAAAGATACTTTCGTTGCCGCACGGAAAAGCGTTGATTGTTTTGCGATCACTGTATTCCTCTCATGAAAATCATCCATTGGAGTATAAGCTGGGCTATTACCGTTCGGATATTTATTCCTTCCATTTGCAACGTCAGGTATGAGCAGGTGCGGTTGAGTGGGAACTGGAACGGTTGCTGCTCATACAGTTCGGCAACTTGTCATAACAATTTTTGATTATTGCTTTGGATTGTCATGAAAATGGATATAATGCACAAAAATATACGGAGAAAATTGGGGATGAATTGATTAAAATAGCCATAAAATATATTGATTTCCTAAGAGATTTATCTTAAAATCAGTATAACTTGTAATAGCAAGTTATACTGATTTTAATTTTTGTTAGGAGGATCATCATGGGAAAGGAAACGCTGCGAATCATCTCTCCGAATGGACATCTTGGCTTTGCACCGACAAAAGAGGGGAGCTTCTATATCGGTGCGGCAACGCATCCGGATTATTATTGCTGCGATTCCGGCAGCGATGATATCGGCCCAGTGCCGCTGGGTATGGATAAGTGCGCCAGCCATCCCGACTGGCAGTACCATGACTTGGAACTGATGCTTTTGGCCGCGCGTGAGCAGGGCGTACCGATGATCATAGGTTCAGCGGGCGATACGGGTACGAACAGCCGCGTTGATATGTATGTAGATATGATTCGGGATATGGCCAAAAAACATGGGCTCAAGAAATTTAAGCTCGCGTATTTCTATTCCGAGGTTGATAAGGAGTACCTGCGCCGCAAAATGCTGGCAGGTGAAAAGATAGAGGGCCTGAACAGCAGGAGCGATCTGACGATCGAGGAGCTTGACGCTACGACTCGCATCGTTGCTGTTGCCGGTGTACATCCGTTCATCAAGGCGCTGGAAATGGGCGCGGATGTAATCATCGGAGGCCGCACAAGTGACGCCTGCGTATTTGCCTCGGCCGCGATTTATGAAGGCTTCCCGGAAAACATCGCATATTACACCGGCAAGGTGCTGGAATGCGCTTCCTTCTGCTGCGAGCCCTACGGCGCGAAAGAATCGGTTATCGGAACAATTACCAAGGATGACGTTAAGGTTACGGCTATGGCGCCGTTCCAGCGCTGTACGATCGCTTCAGTAGCGGGCCATGCAATGTATGAACGCACGAATCCATATTATGAATATGTTGCAGGCGGCTGCTTGGATATGAGCGAGTGCAAATACGAGCAGTTTGACGAAAAGACCTGCCGTATCACCAACCCCAAATTTATCCCCATTGATGGCCGTATCAAGGTCAAGCTGGAGGGCTCCGGCTTTGTGGGCAAGCGGTATATGGGTCTTGCGGGTATTCGTGATCCTTATACCATTCAAAATATCGACAAGGTGATCGACTGGGCACGTTCACAGGTCGCGGAACGTCATCCGAACGATAAATACGAACTGAGCTACCGTATTTTTGGCAAGAACGGCGTCATGGGCGACCTGGAACCGATCAAGGAAACCAAATCACACGAGCTGCTGGTCGTTGTAGAAGGCGTGGCCGACGATGATAAGCTGGCTGAGGAGGTTACGCTGATCGGCATGCGGCAGATTTTCTACGCCCGCCTGCCCGAGGTTAAGGGTACGGCTGGCACGGCAGCCTTTATTCTGGATGAAGTAACCAAGATATCGGATGCGTATACCTGGACCATGGACCACACTGTTGAGGTGGACGATCCGCTCGAGCTGTTCCCAGTTTCCATGATTGAAATCGGCGAATGAGGAGGAGAAAACATGAAAACCATGAGACTTGTTGATCTGGCAAAGACGATCCGCAGCAAAAATGCGGGTACCGACAGAATTACGTTTGATATCATTTTCCGCGATCCGGCCAACTATGAAATGGTCAAAAAAAGCGGCGTGCTCAACCGCCAGTTTGTTGCCGAGCTGTACGGCATACCCGAGAGCCGCATTGCGGACTTTGTTGAGTTCGATCCGGGCTATGCCATTAAATTTACAATCAACCGCCTGAAGCCGTCCGGCTCCTTCGGTGAAGGCGATGTGTTCGGCTGCCAGCAGTACCCGCCTCTGCTTGACGTAGAGATACCTGTTGAAGACTGACAGCTATAGTTCAACGTGAGCAACCGTCGGAAGCCGAAGAAACGACCAGAGTCTTAAAGGAGGGGGATTATGCCTGTTGAACTGATCTATCTGGTTGTCCTGCTGATTACAATCTGCATCTTTTTCATTGTGCTCAAACGCCCGATTTATGAAGGGATGCTGGCCGGGTATATTGTAATGGTTGCTATGACCGGACAATGGGGCCATATCTGGGACCATGTTTATGCAACGTCCACGAATACACTGTTTTACGCGATCGTCGCATTTATGGTCGTGGCGCAGATATTTACGGGGACAAAGGTCATTGATTCCTGTATCGAGGTCGTTTTATCCATCTTTGGGCGAATCAAGGGCGGTACGGGCTATGTAGCGCTTTTGGTGTCCAGCTTTATGGGCGCGCTGTCCGGAAGCGCCGCAGGGAATGTTGCTGCGACCGGCGTTTTTACGATTCCCGCGATGAAGCGCAGCGGCTTCCCAGATTACCTGGCCTCCAATATCTGCATGGCTTCCAGTACGATGGGGAATATGATTCCGCCCTCCGGCATCATTGTCGATTCATTCGGCGTTCTGGCGACGTTATACGGTGAGGACACCTATACCATGTCACAGTTCTGGATGTTGATGTGGGGGATATGTCTGTGGTTCATCCTGCAGCGCGCAGTAACGATCTTTGTGTTCTGCCGCTATCACCACATTGAGGCTCTGCCGGCCAGCGAGGTTCCGCGCTTCGGGGAGGCTGTGCGTAAGGGGTGGCGGTCGCTACTTATCCCAGTGGTCATCCTGCTGCCGTTCTTTCTGGATGCGCAGCTCAAGAGTACATTTTTCACCTCTCGCCTGACGGCAGAGGGAGCATCGGCGTTGTCAAGCTGCGTGCTGCTGTTTACGCCCGGCATCGCAGCGGTCTACGCTCTGTTCATTATCCGCAAAAGCATGAAAGTCGGGCCGCGTCAGATAGCAGGGCTTCTGGCAAAGGGAACAAAGTCCATCGTGCCGGTTTCGGCTACCATTTTCTTTGCTTACTGTATCAGTAACCTGTTTGAATCCATACATGTTGGCGAGAATATCGGTAATCTGATATCGAGCTGGGGCTTTGGCCTGGTGCCACTTGCATTTATCCTGCCACTGTTTACCGCGATCCTTGGCATGATATTGCCCGGCTCCTCACAAGTGGCGATATTTGGCACGGCGATTGTATCAGTCATGGCCGCCGCCGGTGCCAATCCGTTCCTTGTAGCCGGAATGCTGCCGGTCATCTGCGGTGCGATGGAAGGGATGACGCCACCGCTGGCGCTGTGCATGTATACGGCAATGGGTATTTCAGGTTCTGAAATGAAGCAGACAACACAAAACTGTGTGATATGGTGCGTGTTGCATTATCTGCTCAGCGTAGTGTTCCTGATTGGCATAGTACCTCTATTCGGAATGGTGTAAGGAGGGATGGATATGAAAAAGGTTTCCGGCTTTTTATATCAGGTTTTCGGCTGGGGGGCGTATGTGTCCATCTTTGCTGGTGCGGCTGGATTTGTCGGGTTTGTTGTTGCACTGATTATTGGGGGCGATACGGGCGCGGCGATTGCCATAGCGGTAAAAGCCCAATGGTTCCCTCTGGTTATTAAGGTTGCCAGCGTTTCGGTGGGGCTGGGCCTGATCGGCATGTACTGCGGAAAGGAAGAGGCGCTTTCCATGGCGGCAGATAAAAAGGAAGCCGAAGAAGACCTCAAACGCAACCTTGAGGAAGCAAGAGAGAACAAGGAGCAGAAATGAAACGCAGCGAAAGGGCCTTGCCGTTTGGCAGGGCTCTTTCTGATAAAGGAGTGAAATGCAATGGGGACGATGCACTGGCTTGGCGCGCTGCTGACGCTGGGATTGATTGCAGTGATAGGTGTTCGGGCTGGACGGAAGGTCACAAGCGCCCGCGATTTTGCAATTGGCGGCGGTAAATCTACCGCCGCGATGGTCGCAGGCGCAGTGATCGGCACGCTGGTGGGCGGTTCATCAACGGTCGCAACCTCGCAGCTGGCGTTTGAATACGGCTTTTCGGCGATCTGGTTCAGCTTGGGCGGTGGGATTGGCTGCCTGTTCTTGGCACTGTTTTTTGCGCGGCCTATGCGGAAAAACGGCTACCTGACACTACAGCAAATGATTCAGAGCGAATACGGGCCGCGCGCTGGCTTCCTGTCATCCGTGCTTGGGGCTATCGGTATTTTCCTGAATATAGTCGCTCAGCTGTTGTCGGCAATGGCGCTCCTGTCCGCTGTGGTCGCCTGCCCTCCTTTCGTTACTGCGCTACTGTCCGCCGGCCTGATGATCTGCTATGTATTCTTTGGAGGCATGCGAGGCGCTGGCACAATTGGGCTGATCAAAACAGTGATGCTATACATTTGTGCGATTATATGTGTGGGACTGGTTTTCCGTGAAAGCGGAGGATTGTACGCATTGTATGAAGCGCTGCCGGCCGGGCAGTATTTCAACCTGTTTGCCCGCGGTCTTGGAACAGATGGCGGCGCAGCGCTGTCGCTTGTGCTGGGGGTGCTTTCTACACAGACGTATGCGCAAAGCGTGCTGTCCGCCAAAAGCGACCGCACCGCGGTTCAAGGTGCATTGGCCAGTGCGGTGCTCATCCCGCCTATCGGGCTTGGTGGTGTGCTGATTGGCATGTACATGAAAACCGCGTTCCCTTCAATGGACGCAGCGCAGACTTTTCCGGAGTTTATCCTGCTTTACTTCCCTGGATTTTGGGCAGGGGTATTCCTTGCGGTGCTTCTGGTCGCAATTATTGGCTGTGGCGCTGGCCTGACACTGGGCATCAGTAGCATCGTAACGAATAACCTGTATGCGCGCATTGTGCCTGACAGTACGGACCGGCAGCGGCTATGGGCGGATCGCGTTGCAATAATTGCCGCGCTGCTGCTGGCGGTATTGTTTACCATAGGCGATCTGCAATCGGTCATCCTGCAGTGGAGCTTTATGTCGATGGGCCTGCGGGGCGCGGTGATCTTTCTGCCGCTGTGCGGCGCTCTCTTTCTGCCCGGCCGGATCAAGGCGCGGTATGCGGAGCTGTCTATCGTTGCAGGACCGTTATGCGTACTGCTGGGCGAGGTAGTATGCAGGGTGCCGTTTGATCCCCTGTTCATCGGCATGGCAGTCAACTTGTGTATTATGCTGGCTGGATGGGCAGAGGGAAAACGCGGGCTGCGCACCTGATATAGGGGGGCAGCTGGCGCGCTTTCCGGTTTCTTTTGTCTGGACGGAATGCGCTGGATAAAAAGAGGCCCCGTTCCCTGCTAACCGGGAACGGGGCCTCTGCTGCGAAAGGAGACAGGTAGGTAACCAATGACAGGAAAGTAACCGTATCCAAAGCGCGGATGCAGCTGATACACTAATGACATTCTTAATCCGATAAAAAGCGGGCAACGCTATTTCAATTGAAACAATGGCTTAATCTGGCACGCCATAAGGAATTCGAACCCTCGACCTTTTGGCTTGTAGCCGTTGAGCACACGCGTATTCTACGCAAAGAGTGCTTTAAGACGACGGTTACGAGCGGAAAGGTCTGGGGGTTTCTGCTTTTCTGTGCAATGTTTGCAAGCAGAGCCTTACAGTGCGCACAGTTCATGTTAGCAGTTGCGCACAAAAGTATGTTGAAGTATAAAAATGGAAAGGAAGAAGCCTGATGGCAACCACGGTCTCTCATAAAAAGACGGAACAGGAAAACCGACCGCTACCTACAACCTTCGGTTTGCTACAATACAATAATGATACCTCACTTTTAAAAAGGATACCGCTCGATGTGGCGCTGTCCCAAGGCAGGGTGTACGCTTCGGGTGATACAGTGAGCATCGCGGCCGAACGATAACCTTGGACGATGCTGGCGTCGGAGAGGGTACGATGCAGTCCACGCAGAATGTGACATGGGATACCAAAAACCAATACCTGATGCAGAGAATCACCGATCCTGTGACAGGCTACAGCTTCACCGGCCGGGCGACTACCCCTTCGGGCAAGGTAGTCAAGGAGGACAACGCGCTTGCAGACGACTGATCGACAAGGATGGCAAGACTGTACCGCCTGCATGCCGCCTGAAAGCAGACCTCTTCAGGCTTGAGGTATGAGACTTCAGGATATGATTGGGGGAATTTAATATAATATTAATATGCAAAGCTGTAAAATTATAAAAGGATTTGCCGATTTATATATAAAAGTGGTTGAACGAACCGGCCTTGAAGCTGAAGCAGTTACTGTACAGAAGGGAATATCTCCTATGAAAAAATTGATAGAAAAATGTGATTCCCCACGTGATACTATATTAATTGTGGATGATTCGATAGTAAGCAGGGCAAGCCTGAAGAGCATTTTTGGAAAAGATTACCGTGTGCTGGAAGCAGACGATGGTCTATCTGGTCTCGACATGCTCAAGAACGCAGCGGAAAGACTTGCCGCTGTGATTTTGGATATTGTGATGCCGAGAGCCGATGGCATTCAGGTGCTTCGCATTATGGGACAGATGGGAGTGCTGGACCAGCTTCCGGTATTTCTGATCACAGGAGAGCATAAGGATGAAGTCCTGCGGGAGGCATATGAGCTTGGAGCCATGGACATTATCCCCAAACCTGTAATTCCATACGTTGTGGAAAGACGTGTGAAATCCGTTATCGAGCTGTTCCATTCGCGAAATAACCTGAATGATATTATTGCTGAACAGAGGCAAGCGCTGATGGCTCAGGCGGAACAGCTGTATGAATACGGAGTCGGAATGATAGAAACGCTTTCCACGGTGATTGAGTTTAAGCATGATGAGTCCGGAGGGCATGTCCGCCGGCTGCGCGCCATCACAACACATCTCCTGCGTCATACCGCCTTTGGGGAAGGGTTAGAGAATAAGGAAATCGACCTTATCGGTATGGCGGCGATCACACATGATGTGGGGAAGATTGCCATACCGGATCATATTTTGACCAAGCCCGGCCGGTTGACAGAGGAAGAATTTGAAATTATGAAGACGCATACAAGCAAGGGCGCGGATCTGCTCTCCAGCATTACCCCGTTGCGCGATCAGGCGTTTTATGCTTATGCGTATGATGTTGCGTTGCACCACCATGAGAGATGGGATGGGAAAGGCTACCCAGACAGGCTGATGGGTGACGAAATTTCTACCGGCGCACAGACTGTAGCGCTTGCGGATGTGTATGATGCTCTGGTAAGCAAGCGATGCTATAAAAATCCTTACAGCTTTGACGAAGCGGTCAAGATGATCATAAGCGGGCAGTGCGGTGCGTTTAACCCCCAACTGCTCCGATGCTTTCTGGATATTGAAGGAGACTTGCGCAGACTTTACAGCAATCTTGCAAGCGTATCATAAATAAAGTTAAAACACAGTAAAGAGGGTGACAGGCTAAATGAATAGATACTTTGCGGAAAACAGCTATCTGCTGGATGTGCAAAGCGAAATGCAAATCGGCATCTGGACAATAGAACTGCTGGAGGACGGGACATATGTGATGTATGCAGACCATATCATGCAGAAAATTCTCAGTGTGGACAGCACAATCCCACCCAGGGCATGTTATGAGGAGTGGTCAAACCGGATATTTATGACACACACCGAGCTTGTACATCAGGAGATGCAGCGGGCAATGGCAGGGGAAGAGGTGGAGGTTGTTTATCCGTGGGTCAGCCCTGAAAAAGGGCTGATATACGTTCGCGTTGGTGCAAGAAGGGACAGTATGCATTCGGGGAACAGGATATACGGATACTGCCATGATATAACAAAGAAAATAACCAGTGACGAGAGGAATTCCTACTTTTCACGGCTATACCAAAATATTATCCAGACATTCGGCATTCTTTATCAGGGAATATATGTAGTCAACTATATCAGCCGTGATGTGCTGCCGATACGCAGCGCATTACATTGTAATATCAGCGAGCATCATATGCTAACAGTGGAAAAATTTATTTCAGAAATGGCGGAGGTATTTGGAGCTGAAACTGCTGAGGAGATCAAAGAAAATATAGCATCATATAAACTTGCTGATAGTTCGCAAACAAAGGGGAAATTATACAGCAAAGAGTGCTGCATGAAATCCGGTAAAGAAGGCGCATGGTTTGAATTGATAATATGCAGAGATGCCATATCGGACAACGAAAACATTATATTGGCATTCAGAGATATTAGCACCAGCAAGAAGCAGGAAGTGTACACCCAGTCGGCTATGGAACAACTGAAAGCACAGAGTAATACGGATATGCTGACGGGTATACATAACCGCCGCTTTTTTGAAAAACGCGTAAACCTGTTTTTGGAGGATGGATGCTGTTCAGGCGCATTTTTGATGCTGGATCTCGATAATTTCAAAAGTGTAAACGACACATTTGGCCACACGCAGGGAGACCTGTTGCTCATGCAGACGGCTGATATTCTGCGGCACACTTGCCGGAACGATGACGTAGTAGCAAGGTTTGGTGGAGACGAGTTTGCGATTTTTCTGCAAAATGTAAGCAGTGAGGGGGTCATCCATTTTTGTAACCGCCTTATGCACCGGCTGAGGCACACCTATGACCGTGATGGAAAAACAATAACTGTGAGCGCTTCTATAGGGGTAGCTCTGTGTGTACAGCCGGGAATATCATTCAAAGAGCTATATCGACGTGCTGATAAAGCACTGTACTGCTCTAAAGCCGCAGGAAAGGGCAGGGCTACTTTTTATGAGGATGAGGACTGTCGCCATGCGGAACGGATAGGTTAGCATATAAAAAGACAGACGTTTGAGATAGGGCACGGTATAGTAATGTATGAATTTTAAAAATAGTTTCAAAAGTATGTAAATATGGAAATAACATCACCAAACTCCAACTATTCAATGGATTTGGTGTTTTTTGTAGCATAGTTTTTTGTTCTAAAAAAGTATACTTTTTCGAATTACTAAGCCATGCGTTGTAAACTTCAAAAAGTGGAGGCGAGCATTCTCGACGTGCATCTTTTTGCGCGACTACACTTTTTTATTTCTCAGGTTGCTTTCAATGAGCGTGTCCCTCCAGGCATAAGCGTAAAATAAATAATTAGAAAAGACATACAGTTGGAACAACCTCCAACCCTATGTGCTAATTAAGTTATGCACTTCTTTTCGATTACCAAGATAGACGACCCTGAGCCTTTTGTAATCTCTTCAACTTAGGGTGCTGGCCGCAGTGGTCAAAATAGGGCGTGAATTCCCACTCCAGCGTTAGCTGCACCGGGGACAAACATAGTAATCATAACCATTCGGTAATACCATCACTTATTTAAAAAAATCGTATTAAAATTAAGTATAAATTTTGAACCCCGAACCGAGCGTCTTTGCATTTACTGCCCTTATTGTTATAATAGACCTGCCAACGTATCAAAATTCTGCTTAAAGGAGGCGTGTTACGGTAAGGGCGGTGCATCGGGCGCTGTCTACAGGAGGGACACATATGGAAGAAAACATATTGCAGGAACAGGACGTAGAGAAGAAAACCTATTCCGTACCGGAAATGGCGAAGATCCTTGCGATTAGCAAGCGGAGCGCATATCAGCTATGCAGCCGCACCAGCGACTTCCGCGTGCTGCACGTCGGCCGAACGGTCCGGATCCATAAAGAGTCGTTTGACCGCTGGTTTTCATCATGTTTCTGACCTGCCTATTCTGTGGAGGCAATCATGGCAACGTTAAAAAAGAGGCAACAAATATGCTGTCATTTATGATTATTATGACGCAGATGGGAAAAGGCGCCAAAAGTGGGAAGCCTTTGGCCGAAAAGAAGATGCAGAAAAATTCAGGAAGAAAATCGAGTATCAAAAGGTCCGTAATACATTCCTGACACCATCGGATCAAACGGTAGAGGAATGCCTGATGTCATGGGCGAGCTTGTATGACAAATCGAAATGGTCATGCAGCATTGTACATCTCTCCTGGCTTTGCTCCGCAATCATATTATTCCGGAAATCGGACGGATACCTGTACAGAAACTACAGCCGATACATGTTGAAATGCTTTACAACACTCTGCGAACGAAAAAATGTGGCGGCGCAAAGGGACACGCCGAAGACAAGGGCAGGATTCCTTGTCTTTCGGCAACTACCTTGCGGCACATCCATACGCTGCTCAAAACCGCTTTTGACAAAGCAGTGGATTGGAAAATCATTGAAGAAAATCCGGTCACCTGCGATGCACCTAAAAAAGCAAAAACTGAGCGCCACATCTGGACAGCGGAAATGGTAAAGCAGGCACTTGATGGCATTGAAAATCCGCAGCTTCATCTTGCGGTACACCTTGCGTTCATTTGCTCGCTCCGGATCGGCGAAACAGTTGGTCTGACATGGGACGATATTGATTTTGACAAAAATCTGATTCATGTCCACCGCACACTTCAACGTGTAAGCAGAGAATCGCTGCAATTTATACCGCAGGATGACATTATCCACATTTTCCCCAGTAAAATCGCGAACACCAATTCCACGCTTGTACTCAAGCTTCCGAAAACTGCAAACAGCAACCGTATCATTTACCTGACGCCGGCCCTCCGGCGGGAGCTTATGCTGCGCAAGGCAATGGCTGCAAAGCAGCGAGCTTTTGCCGGAGAGGAATACTACGATTTCAATTTAGTGTTTGCATTGGAGGACGGTTTCACAGTGGAACCGAAGCTGTGCGAGAAATAGTTCAAACTTTGGCAGAAGCGAAGTGAACAGGATCTGCCGCCTTTGATCTTTCATGAACTCCGGCATTCCAGCGCGACCTATAAGCTGCTTGAAAGCGGCGGTGATGTAAAATTGGTACAGGGCGATATGGGACATGCCTCTGCAATAGTATCGCTTAATACTTATGCGCTTACTCAGGACAATCGCCGGCGGGCTTTGGCCGAAAAAATTGCGCAAGAGTTTTATGGTGACCATACAGAAAATGAGCGTCAGGATCAGTTAATGCAGATTCTCGATGAAGATCCTGAAATGAAGAAAAAGTTGCTGGAAGCACTGCTTGCAGAGCGTGCACAAAAAAGCGATGTTAGCAATCTGTTAGCAGTTCGCCCGCAGGCAAGGAGAAAATGAACGAAAGGAAGTATCCATCAAAAGGGTAGCCAAACACCTTTGTTAACAAACTGCTAACAGGATAGAGGCGGTTTTATGCTGGCACCCAAATTTGTAAGCTTCTAAAAAGTTAAAAAAACAAGCGATTTCCGAAGAAATCGCTTGTTTCCCACAAGAAAAAGTGGTACGCCAGAAGGGATTCGAACCCCCGACCTTTTGGTTCGTAGCCAAACACTCTATCCAGCTGAGCTACTGGCGCAAATTATTAACTTGTGGCACCCCCGAGGGATACAACGCAGTTTCGACTGCCTAAATAGGATACCATAATTCGGTGGGGGTGTCAATTGTTTTTTTCAAAAAACAGAACAAAATTTATGAACCGCTTTCCTCGTCGCCCGGCAGCTTACAGGAGAAAGGCTGCGCGGGGATTCTTGCCAATTCGTAAAAAATGCGATATAATACAAAGCATACTGCGGGGCTGCACGATTCCGTGCGTACGTGGCTTCGTGGAAGAGAAAAAGGGGAACGGCTGTGGAGAAATTTTCTAACCTTGTGTCGGCGGTAGACAATTGGATCTGGGGGCTGCCCATGATCGTCCTGCTGCTTGGCACACATCTGTTCATGACGGTGCGCACAGGCTTTATCCAACGCAAGACATTGACCGGCATCCGTCTGTCGCTGACGAAGGATCCGGATTCGCCGGGTGACGTGAGCCAATTCCAGGCGCTGACGACCGCGCTGGCCTCGACCATCGGCACGGGCAATATCGTGGGCGTGGGGACGGCGGTATTCCTCGGCGGGCCGGGCGCGGTGCTGTGGTGCTGGCTGACCGGTGTGTTTGGCATTGCGACCAAATACGCGGAAAGCCTGATTGCCGTCAAATACCGTGTGCAGACAAAGGATGGACGGATGCAGGGTGGCGCCATGTATGCGCTGGAGCGCGGCCTGCATATGAAGTGGCTGGGCGTGGTGTTCGCCGCGTTTGCCATGCTGGCCTCATTCGGCATCGGCTGCGGCACGCAGATCAACGCAATTTCCGAGATCATTCAGGGCAACAGCCCGATCTACATCCCGCCGCTGGCCATTGGTATCGTATTCGCGGCAATCACGGCGGTGGTCATCATCGGCGGCATCAAATCGATCGCGGTCGTGTGTGAAAGGCTGGTTCCACTTATGGCCGCGTTCTATGTGGTGGGCTGCGTTGTTATCCTGTGCATCAACTGGGATTTTATCCTGCCAGCGCTGCAGGCGATCTTTACGCTGGCGTTCCAGCCCGGCGCCGTGGCCGGCGGACTGACCGGCGGAGGCATCCGCCTGGCGATGCAGTACGGCGTGGCGCGCGGACTGTTCTCCAACGAATCCGGCATGGGCTCCGCGCCGCTGGTCGCCTCGGCCGCACAGACGCGCAATCCGGTGCGGCAGGCGCTGGTTTCCTCAACTGGCACGTTTTGGGACACGGTGGTGGTGTGTCTGATGACCGGCTTGGTGCTGGTAACGACTGTGATGAAAAACCCGGGCATCAACATGGACCAGTTTGCGGACGGCGGCCAGATGACAACGGCGGCGTTTTCCCAGATTCCGGTGCTTGGGCCGCTGATTCTGGTGGTTGGCATCATCACATTTGCCTATTCCACGATTCTGGGCTGGTCGTATTACGGCGAGCGCTGCTGTGAATACCTGTTTGGGGCCAAGGGCATGCTGCCCTATAAGCTGGCGTTCATCTTGGTCATCGTGATCGGGCCGGTGCTTTCCCTCGACCTTGCTTGGACGGTAGCGAACATTCTGAACGCGCTTATGGCGGTACCCAACCTGATTGCGGTATTGCTGCTGTCTGGCGTGATTGCGCGAGAGACCAGGCATTACCTGAACCATCTGGATGAAAAAGACGAAACCGAAATACCGGTCGTTGACCGGTAAAGAAAAAGCCGTCCGCACCTGCGGACGGCTTTTGTCATATCTGTGGGATCTGGTCGAAAAACGTAACGGTGTAGGCTTCGGTAAAGGCAGCGCTGCGGAACCGCTCAAGCTGCTCGGGATCGTTCTCCAGCGTCTCGCCCAGCGCAAACAGCGCCAGCGAGTCATCGTCCCGTATTGTGCGGATGAGCAGAGGGATTTCCTGGCCGTAAGTGATGGTAAGCGGTTCTGTCTGACTGCTTGCGCCGACTGCGGCGGATCCGGGCAGGCCCTCCGGAAGCTGGGGCGCCGGATGGCTGTAGCCAAGCCCGCCCTCCGCGCGGACATAAAACGTGTAGGCGCCGTCCTCCCCTAGGGTCAGGGAGAGACGCCCCGCGGCATCAAGCGGCGTTTCGTCAAAGGCGCCCGGGGAGAAAAAATCGTCCTTTTCCCATTCGAGCGCATCGTTTAACAGGTAACGTGAGAAAAAGATCGCGTGCAGGTTTCCGTCCGTCTGGTAGTCATACAGGGTGAATGAGGCGCTGCTCGGTACATCCACACCCGCGAGCCAAAGCAGTTCGGTTTCTTCTTCCGTCAGGCTGACCGGTGACAGGCGCATGCCAGCCCCAGCCCTGTCATCATCAGACGGTACCGAGCTGCAGCCGGAAAGCGGGCAGCACAGCAGGCAGGCGGCTGCCAATATGGATAAAAGTCTCCTCATTTTCATTCTCTCCCCACAAAACAACGCTTCCGTTTACTCTCTGTGTGTATAGTATACCAGAACAGGGGGGATGTCAAGAGACGGGGAGGAGGCTGGCCGTTACTGCAGCAGCGCGCGGTAGGTCTCCTGCTTTTCTGGCTGCCCGACCACGGCGAGCGAGGCCTGCGAAAAGTCGAACACACGGCGCGCGAGCGCAAGCAGGTCGTCGGCCGTGACCCGATCATAAGCGCCGAGCACCTGCTCGATCGCGGAAACCTCTCCGCGCAGCAGCTCGCTGCGGCCAATGGTCATCATGCGGGTGCCGGTGCTTTCCAGCCCCATGAGCAGGTTGGTCTTGACCTGCTCACGGCAGCGGGACAGCTCATCCGGCTCCGGACCGTTATCGCAGAATTCATGCAGCTCGCGCACGATCAGCGCAAGCGCTTTCTGCTCGGTTTCCGGACCGAGGCCGGTGTAGATCGAGAACAGGCCGGTATCCAGATGCGGGGTGGTGAAGGTATAGACCGAATAGCAGAGGCCGTTCTGCTCGCGCACGCTTTGGAACAGGCGGGAGGACATGCCGCCGCCCAAGATGGAGCTTAACAGGTTCATGGCGAAGCGCTCCTCGGACAGAAGCGAAACGCCGGGGAAGGACAGGCACAGGTGGTTCTGCTCGATCTCCTTTTCGCGCAGCACCAGGCTGGGCTGGTAAGCGGCGGGCGTGATCTGGTTGCGGCCCTCGCCCTCCATATGGGAGAATAACTCCGCGATGTAATCCAGGTCCTCCTCCGTGAAGTGGCCGGAAACGGATACCACGGTGTCCGCGGGGCGGTAATAGCGGCGCATGTAGTCGTGCATGGCTTCCGAGTTGATCGTCTGCAGCGTTTCGGCCGTGCCGAGGATGGGCCGGCCGAGCGCCGAGCCGGCGTAGCAGGCCTCAAATAGCTTGTCGATCGCCACGTCCTCCGGCGAGTCCTCGTACATATCGATCTCCTCCAGCACGACGCCCCGCTCCAGGTCGATATCCTCCTGCGCGAAGCGGGAGTGCATGAACATATCGGCCAGGATGGAAACGCCGGTCTGCAGGCGCTTGTCCAGCACCTTCATGTAGTAGCAGGTGCATTCCTTGTCTGTGAATGCGTTGGCCTGTCCGCCAAGCGCGTCGATCGCGATGGCGATATGCCGGGCGGAGCGCTTGTCCGTACCCTTGAAGATCATGTGCTCGATAAAGTGCGAGATGCCGCCGAGCGCGGCCGGCTCATAGCGGCTGCCGTTGCCGACCCAGATGCCGACGGACGCGGTGCGCACAGTGTCGATCCGCTCGGTAATCAGGCGCACGCCGTTGGGGAGAACACGTTTCACATACATAGCAGAGGTCTTCCTTTTTTCTCAGAATTCTGAAATAAGGGGGTATGATCGTGTGTCATACCCCCTTGCATCGATCATATTGACTTAATAATACACCCGTTTTCCGCTTTCGTCCAGATAATAGCGGTCTCCGTCGGAATCGTAATAATCGCCGGTTTCCTCGTCGTACCAGCCGCCCTCCTCCGCGAGGGAGGCTGGGTCCTCGGCGCTGCCGGACGAAAGCGAATCGTCCGTGGTCATGGGGCCGGTCGGCGGCTCATCAAAATCGATGCCGCCCATGGGGCCGGCACCGTCCGTGCCGGAACCGTTGCCTGCATCCGTGCCGTTGGCGGCGTGGGAGCCTGAGGTATCGCCGGGGAAAACGTCGTTATAAATATACTCGTGGATATGGTCCGCGGCGACATCCAGGTCGTACAGGATATATTCGCCGGACGAGCCGTAGTAGTTCCACTCCCCGTCCAGCGGGACGCGGGTGTGCTCCAGTGCAGGCATGCCGTTCCTGACCGCGCCGACGATGAGCGGCGCGATCTCGGTCGGGGAAAGCGAGGTCGTCACATAGGGCATCAACTTCTGCATCAGGCCGATCAACCTGCTGGCGCTCAGGGACTGGACCTTGTCAAACAGCGCGTTCAGCACGATTGACTGTCGCTCCACGCGCCCCCAGTCGTCGCCGGTTCCGCCCTTGCGGATACGCCCGTAGCACAGCGCCTGCACGCCGTCCAGCGTCTGCAGGCCGGCGCTTTGCACGCTCTGGAAGGTCTGCCCCTGTTCCAGGCCGTAATCACGGATGACGCGGTTCAGCTCGTCCAGCTCATAATCCTGCACGTCGATCTCAACGCCTTCCATCGCGTTGATGATCTCGACGAGCTGGTTGAAGTTGACCGCGATATAGTCCGTAATATCCGTGCCGAAGCTCTCGTTTATGGTGCGTATAGCAAGGCTCGGCCCGCCGTAGAAGTAGGCCTCATTGAGTTTGGTCTCGCCGTATCCGTCGATCGAGACAAGCGAATCGCGCATGAGCGAGATCAGCTTGATCTTGCCGCGCGTGTTGTCCACCGTGACGATCATCATGGTGTCCGAGCGGCAGTTCTCCTCCTCCGGACGGACGTCCAAGCCGAACAGGGCGATATTGGTGATGTTCTCGTCCGCCTTAACGCCGGCGGCGAGGTCCGCCTCAAACAGGGAGGAATCGCGGTTGTAGCCGAAAAACATCCGGTACAGGTACAGGCCCAGACAGGCCAAGATGGAAATGACCACAAGCACGGTGAGCACGCGCACGAGGCTGCGCTGGAAGCGTTTTACCGACATGGGAAGATCAGTCCTGGAAGCCGTGTGCGAGAAGCTCCTCCGTGAGCTGCAGCACACGCAGACTGTTGGTGTAGTTGACCTTGCCGATCGGCACACCGGCGGTGACCGTCATAATATCGCCGGCCTCGAGTCCGCAGGACGCGACCGCCGCCTTGGCGGAAAGCTCGAACAGCTCCGCGTCCGAGGACGGGCGGTTGGGGACGAGCACCGGCGTGACGCCCCAGGACATGGTCAGGCGGTGGTAGGTCTTTTCGGACGGGGTGGCGCCGATGATGGCCGCGCCCGGGCGGTAGGTCGATACGGCGCGCGCGCTCATGCCGGAGTCGGTGAAGGCGACGATGCACTTCGCGCCGAGGTCGTGCGTGGTCGAGCAGGTCGCGTGCGCGATGGCGTTGGTTTTGGGGTCGCCGCCGACGTTCATGTTCTGGAATTCCAAGCGGGTGGTGCGGCGGCGGTCGTAGTGGATGGTGCGCTCCGCGTTCTCCGCGATGCGGCTCATGGTGGCGACCGTCTCGACCGGATACTTGCCGACCGAAGTTTCGCCGGACAGCATGATGGCGCTGGTGCCGTCGTAAACGGCGTTGGCAACGTCGGAAACCTCGGCGCGGGTCGGGCGCGGGTTTTTGGCCATGGATTCGAGCATCTGGGTCGCGGTCACGACGCGCTTGCCGCGCGAGATACAGGTTTTGATGATGTTCTTCTGGATCTCGGGCAGCTCCTCGAACGGGACCTCAACGCCCAGGTCGCCGCGGGCGACCATGACGCCGTTGGCCTCGTCCAGGATCTCCTGGATGTTGTTGACGCCTTCCATATTCTCGATCTTGCAGATGATCTCGACATCCTCCTTACCGTGCGCCTTGAGGATGGCTTTGAGGTCGCGCACGTCCTGCGCGCTGCGGGTAAAGGAGGCGGCGATGAAATCAATGCCCTGGGTCAGGCCGAACTCGATATCCTCGCGGTCCTTGTCGGAGACGAACTTCATGTTCAGCTTGATGCCGGGTACGTTGATGGACTTGCGGTTGGACAGCGGGCCGCCGTTGAGCGCCTTGCACACAATGTCGGTGCCGTTTTTGATCTCCACCACGTCGAACGCCACCAAGCCGTCGTCGATCAGGATGCGGGTGCCGGGCTTGACGTCGTTCGGCAGGCCGTCATAGGTGATGGAAACGATCGTATTGTCGCCTTCGATATCGCGGGTGGTCAGGGTGAATTCCTGCCCCTCCACGATTTCGATTTTGCCGTCCTGGTATGTCTTGGTCCGGATCTCCGGCCCCTTGGTATCGAGCATGATGCCGACCGGCATGCCAAGCGCCGCGCGCGCGGCCTTTACGGCGTCCATGCGCGCCTTGTGCTCCTCGTGGGAGCCGTGGCTGAAGTTCATACGGGCAACGTTCATGCCCGCCTTAATCATTTCGGGCAGGACCGCGTCGGTCGCGGGGCCGAGCGTGCAAATAATCTTTGTTTTACGCATCGAAACAAAATCCTCTCTCTACAGATCGCGTTTTACACTCTGATATATTTTTAACGGCAATATTTTAACAGTTTTCCCCTGATTTTGCAATCGTCCGCAAGGCCTTTTGCGGATTTTCATGTTTTTCTACAAAAAACCCGAAGCGGTGTGCAAACATCTTGTGTTTTCTGATACGGTCTTGTATAATAATAAAGTATGCCAAAAGGATGGCAAATTAAACGCGGAAAAGCGGGACGATGCGGCGCGGGAAAGGGCCGTGCCTGTCAGAGAAGAGGGAGCAAGCGATGCAAAAACCGGTTTTGGTGATCATGGCCGCGGGCATGGGGTCGCGCTACGGCGGACTCAAGCAGATCGATCCGGTCGGCCCGGGCGGGCAGATCATTCTGGATTATTCGATTTACGACGCGCACCGTGTGGGCTTTGAACGGGTGGTGTTCATCATCCGGCCGGAGCTGCACGAGGCGTTTGAGCGCGCGATCGGACAAAAGGCGCGCCGTTTCATGCAGGTGGAGTATGCCTATCAGACGCTCGACCGCTTGCCCGCGGGGCTGGCGGCGCCGGCGGGCAGGGAAAAGCCGCTCGGCACGGCGCACGCGGTCTGGTGCGCGAAGGAGCTGGCCGGCGGCTGCCCGATCGCGGTCATTAACGCGGATGATTTTTATGGGGCGGACGCGTTTCGGCAGATTTATGCCTATCTCTCGTCGGCGGCGGACGACGAAAAATACCGCTACTGCATGGTCGGTTATCGGGTGGAGAATACGCTGACGGAAAACGGCACGGTTTCCCGTGGTGTCTGCACGGCGGACGGGGACGGGTTCCTGACCAGCATCGTCGAGCGCACCGCGATCGCGCGCGCCGCGGACGGTGCGATCGTCTATGCCGCGGACGGGGACGCGCCGGCCGGCGCCATTCCGGAGGGGACGCCGGTTTCCATGAACCTTTGGGGCTTTACCCCCTCGTTTCTGCCCGCGCTCGACCAGGAGCTGCGCCGCTTTTTTGCGGAAAAGCTGCCGCTCAACCCGATGAAAGGCGAATACTACCTGCCGTTTGCCGTGGACGAGCTGATCGAAGCGGGGCGCGCCTCGGCCAAGGTGCTGACGACGGACGCGCGCTGGTTCGGCGTGACCTATCGGGAGGATAAGCCGGTGGTCAGCGCCGCGATCGCGGATATGACAAGGCGGGGTGAATACCCGCCCGACCTGTGAGCGGAAGAAGGATGGATATGGATTTTTCAACCGAATTTGTTGCGTTCCGCGACAGACTGCAAGAAGGACAGGACGAGGCGTTCGTTTCGCGGCGGAACGTCGAGGTCGCGGGCCGCACGGCAGCGCTGCTGAGCAGCTTCAGCGTCAGCAGCGAGCGCAAGATCCTCGGCATTATGCCGACCGGCAGCACCACCCATGCGCATGAGTACCGGCTGCTGTTCGCCGCGCCCGATCTGGAGGAAGCGGCGCTGGACGGGTGGTGGACATACTCCGCGGAGGCCGAGGACGCGCTGGTGCAGGCGGACGCACAGCACAGCTTTTCCCTGGTTTCGCTGATACTGGTTACCGGTCCCGCCGATAAGGCGCTGCAGAAAAAAATTAAAAAGCTGTCCGCGGAGCGGCATTACGAGGGGGAGCAGGGCGGCTGGTCGACGATCCGGCTCGCGGTGGTGGACCTTGTCGGCCGCAAGGTGTATGCAAACGCGGCCGGAGACCCCTTGAAAGGCATTTTGAAGCCTTTTTTGTAAAAAAACACTTGAAAAACCGGCGTTCGTGTGATATAGTACCATGTACGCAAGTAAAACGCGCGGCACCGCGCGATAAAATAATGGAGGAATAAAAGCCATGACTACTGCACAAATCGCTCTTTCAATCGTAATGATTGTCGCCAGCCTGTTCCTGATTGTCGTTGTACTGCTCCAGAATGGCGCGCAGCAGGGCCTGGGTGCGATCTCCGGCGGCGCGGAAACGTTCTTCGGCTCCGGCAAGGCGACCGCGGCGGATAAGATCTTCGCGCGCCTGACCTCGGTTGTCGGCGTGATCTTCGTGATCGCGGCGCTCGTACTCAACCTGATCCACTGAGATGGAAACCGTGCAGCGTGTGCTGCTCGTCATGTTCGCCGCATTCGCGGGGCTGACGATCTTTCAGCAGCTTCGGTACGGCATGATCTGCGGCCGCACCGAACAGGCGGACAAGCAGGAGGATCCCAAGGCGAGGGCGTGCCGCCAGCGGGCGGTCGTGTATGCGGTCTGCGCCGCGGCCTGCTTGGGGTGCAATATTGTGCTTGGCGCAATGGGCAAATGAATGGAAAAAGGGCTGTCCGAGGGATAGCCCTTTTTATTTTGTGCTTTCGGGGGCGAGTAGCGTCTGCAGCGCGCTGCGGACACCCTTCCACTCCGCGTCGTGCAGGCAGCACAGGTTTTCGTGCGGGATGGTCAGGCGGCTCCCGTCCGCGCGCCGCCCCATGAGCGGCGCGGCGCCTTCATACGCGGCGGCGAAGACGTCCAGCGGGACAAAAGCCATGCCCACGACCTCGCTGCCCGGCGAGAAAGCCGGTATGCCGTCCAAACGGGTCAGGAAAGCGAACGCCAACTCATCGTCAAAGCCGCCGCTCTCGCCGCGCGGGTAGCGCTGGCGGTAGCTGCCGCCCGAAACCAGACTGTCGGGGGACAGGTCCAGCCCAATCTCCTCGCGCGCCTCGCGCAGAACGGCGGCTTCGGGCGTTTCGCCGGGGTCGATGTGTCCGGTCGAGGAGAGATCGTACCCGCCGGGATAGAGCGGGCGGTCAAACGCCCGCTGCTGCAGCCACAACCCGGGCGTGCCGTCCCACCGGCTGGCCGTCCACAGGTGGCAGACGTGATGGAACAACCCCTGTGCATGTACGACCGCGCGCGGCCGGTCGCCGCAGGGCCGTCCGTCGGCGTCGTAAATGGTGAGCAGCTCTCCGTCCGCCTGGCCCTGGATGAGCGCGAGCTTCTGCGGGCGCGGCAGCCGCTTGAGCGCCGCTTCGCGGCGCATGGCCTCCCCTTGCGTGCCGAACAGCTCGCTGTAGGCCAGGGTGACCGGCCCGCGGCCGCGCGTGTATTTCGCACCCCTTCCGCTGTTGTGCGCGGCGAGGCGGGCGGTCAGATCGTTGGTCCAGCCGCAGTACAGTGTGCCGTCCGTGCAGCGCAGGATATAGGTGTACGCCCTCATCGGTGCGAGCGGATGTCGCGCTGGGCGACGACCCGACAGCCCCGGGCTTCCAGCAGCGCGCGCACCTTGGCGCGGCTTTTTTCACTGCTTCCGCTGGCGGAAACGAGCAGTGCCTCCACCTCCGCGCCGCGCGGGAGCAGGCCGGCGATGCTGTTGAACGGCGGCGCGGGGAAGCCGCCCCAGACCGGCGCCATCAGGACGATGTGCCCGTAGCCGGTCAGGTCGGGCGCTTCCGACAGCGGCACGCTTTTCTGGCGCATGGCGGCGTGGCAGCCGCGGACAAGCGCGGAAAACGGGTTGTATTTTTTCTCCGGCACGGCTTCGAACAGGTCCGCGCCGCGCGCATTCGCTTCCGCACGGGCGAACGAGCGCGTCGCACCGCCGAGGGAGAAATAAACGACAGCGGTTTTCATGGAAAGATTTCCTCCTTTGCTTTGGGGACAAGGGAATATCGCGCAAAAAAGCAGCAGGCAGGGCTCGCCGGCTGCTTTTTGCGTTATTTACTGTTCTGGGATGCGTCCGTCTCGCGCTTTTTGTACACCATGCGGGAGATCAGGTAGCCGGCTGCGGCGCATACGATCACGCACATAGTGGAGTCCAACTGGACATCAAACAGGATGCCGGCAAAGCCGCACAGGAGAAAACCGAATGCGACGCCCAGCGCCGTGCCGCGGAAGCAGGTGCGCGGCATGCCGAATACGCGATTCTCGGCGGGGCTTTCTGGTTGCTCCGGCTCGCCGGTTTCCGCGGGTGCGGCCGCCTGGTTTTCTTTGGCGGTGTTTTCCTCGTCCTGCAGGGGCTGCTGGTTTTCATTCATAAGGGGGACACATCCTCTCGTTGGTAGGCTTATTGAACCGCGCTTTGGGTCGGAATGATGATCGCTGCGATGATATAGGCAACTACGCCAGGAAACACGCCGAAGCAGCAAAGGAATACCCAGGCGAGGCGGATCAGTGTCGCATCGATCTGGAAATACTCCGCAATGCCTGCGCACACGCCGCACAGCATGCGGTCGGATTCGCTGCGGTACAGCTTTTTACCATTCATAGTAAAGACTCCTTTTCATCTATCATACGTTGTTTTGAGGGGTTCGTCAAGAGGGAAAGCTTGCGGTATGGCGCGTTGCAGAAACGTCTGATGGATCGGTGGCCAATTCGATATAGCCGCCCGCAACGTTCAGCCGGAGCATGGGGTCGCTGCCCTTTTGGAAAGCGCGATGCGCGCCGGCCATATCTCCGGCGATCTCCGTGCCGTTCAGATAGACCGAGCCTGCCGAAGCGACGGCCTGATAGCCGAAATGGTCGGAAACCGCGACGCCGGCATCCAGACTGCCTGTGCCGACCTCTGCTTCAATGACGGGGGCGGAGAGCAGATCGACAGAAGCAGTGCCGCTTTCAATGGTAAGGTCCAGGGTATCGTTTGCAGCCAGGCTTTCGCAGTCCAGATCGCCGCTTTCGACCTCGATATCCAGCTCCGCCGCGGAGAGCCGTTCCGCATAGACGCCCCCGCTTCCGATGGACAGGTCGAGCGCGCCGGATGCGAAAAGCTCGCCGCAGCTCAGCGTGCCGTCCGCCAGCTCGATATCGATTTCGCTGGCAGCGATGGAGCCGTTAAAATCCAGGCTGCAGCCCTGCGAATGGATGCCGACCGAGCGCAGCATGGCAAGCGCGGGGAGCGTGACCGTGACCTGTTCTCCCTCCCGACAGAACAGGGCCAGCGACCATGCTTCGCCGTCAAAATGGTCGGTCAGGACGGTGGCGCCGCCGGAGACGGTATAATCCGTTCCAGCTTTCACCAGGACGGAACCGCTATTTCCGTCAACCGACAGGTCAAGCTCCTGAAGGAGCGTGTCGGACTTTCCGTAAAAAACAGTATAGCCAGCGCGGCCGCTGGGATACAGGGAAGTGTCGGAATCCGGCCGGCCCTCCTCCGGCGCATTGTCGATATGGCCGCGCACCTCGTCCCGGATCTCGTCTAGCGCGCCATGGAAAAAGCCGGAATGACGGACGCCGTCCTCGTCCCACCACTCCCGCCAGTGCGGGATGTGCAGAGTCTCGCGCAGGGAGTGGAACGCGCCGCTGTAATAAGAACTGTACAGCTCGCCGCCTGCCGCCCAGCCGCCCGCGGCAAGCACGCCGCCCAGCACGAACAGCGCGCAGCAGGCAAGGATCAGCTTTTTCATTGCACCCCACCTCCCTGATTACGGCTTCTCAGTTTATCGAACGGCCAACGCAGCAGCGCGACAAAGGCGCGGAACACTGGCGGCACAAACAGCGTACACAGCTTGATCGCCAACAGTGACACCAGCACGCCGAGCGCGAACAGCATCAGACCGCAGCCCAGCGTGACGAGCGCGTTCGCGGGTGCGCCCCAGAGGACAAAGGAAATGCCGCACAGCACGATGCCCGCGGCCAGCAGGCAGAGCGGGATCACCACCACGAACGCCAGCACGGACAGGAGTACGGCGGCCAGCACGCCCAGCACAGCGGCGCATACACCAATGAAAGCGCCGGCGAGCGGAACCCCAATGGGAATCGCCAACACGACGAGGAGGAGCAGCAGCCAGGGGTTGATGCCGCGCCAGCCGCGCCTGGGCGCGGCTGGCGCGCCCGAAGCGGCGGCGCCCTGGCGAGGGACGGTGGTCAGCTCGCGGTAGTCGGCAAGGATCTGCCCTGCAACCGTTTCCGGCGCGCCAAGGTCCTCGATCACCCGGCGTTCGTTTTCCGGACCGGCATCGTCAAAATATTCCTCATAATAGCGCAGCGCGCTGGCGCGCTCCTCCTCGGGCAGGACGGAGAGCGCGCGGCGCAGCGCGGCCATATACTCGCTTCTGTTCATGGGTTTACCCTCCAAAAAAGATCGCGTCGATCCCGTTTCGGTAATTCTGCCAGTCGATCCGGTGCTGCCGGAGCTGGGCGCGGCCGTGGTCGGTGATCTTATAGTAGCGCCGGTTCCGTCCGGCGAAGGCCTCGTCATAGGTCGTCAGGCAACCGTCTTTCTGTAGGCGGCGCAGCACCGGATACAGCGTGGATTCCGATATTTCCAGCACTTTCTGCACATCCTGCGTGATACGGTAGCCGTAGGTGCTCTCCCGCTCGACCACCGCAAGGACGATACCGTCAAGCAGGGAGGAGGCGATGGGATAAGACATGGAAGCCACCTCTTTCTGTGTTTGCAATAATATTATATGATATATAATATGCGCTGTCAACGGGCATCTCAAAAAAAGGTGTGAAGCAAATGTAAATTTTGTAAGAACGATGCGCGGAAACGCATAGTTTTTCATTGTATTTATGCGCTATATGGCGTATAATGTTATCCGTATACGAATGAAAAGAAGTAAAGAGCAAGAAGGGGCGAATTCCATAAAATGAAATTGGCGGTATTGTTCGGCGGTATTTCAAGCGAGCATGAGATATCCTGCCTGTCCGCGGCGTCCATCCTGCGCAATCTGGACAGGACGAAATACGAAATCTACGCGGTCGGCATCACGCGCGACGGGGCATGGCGCTACTGCCCGACTTGCGATGTCGAGCGGATCGAGAACGGCTCGTGGGAGCGCATGGCGGATCTGGTGCCGGCGCTGCTCCCGCCCGACCGCGGCGTGCATGGCCTGGTTCTCCTGCGGGAGGGCGCGGCCGAAACCGTCCGGCTGGACTGCGTATTTCCGGTCCTGCACGGCGCGGGCGGCGAGGACGGCACGGTCCAGGGCCTTCTGGAGCTGGCGGGCATCCCCTATGTGGGCTGTGGCGTCGCGGCAAGCGCGAATTCCATGGATAAATCCATCACCAAGGTGCTGGTGGAGACCGCGGGTGTGCGGCAGGCGAAATACTATCTGGCGCTGCGCCATGACTTTGAGCGGGGCGCCGAGGGCGTGGTCCGCGCAGCGGCCGAACAGCTCGGTTCGTTCCCTGTGTTCGTCAAGCCCTGTTCCCAGGGGTCGTCCGTGGGCGTGGCCAAGGCGAACAACATGCTCGAGCTGGCAGCGGGGCTGACCGAGGCGTTTGCGCTGGACGACAAGGTGCTGGTCGAGGAGTTTATCGACGGGCATGAGGTCGAGTGCGCGGTGCTTGGCAACCGCGAGCCGGTCGCTTCCACGGTCGGCGAGATCGCGCCGACCCAGGAATTTTATACGTTTGACGCAAAATATAAGGATGAAAGCTCCAAGCTGTACATTCCGGCGCATATCACCGAGCGGCAGATCGAAACCGTGCGGCGCAACGCGCTGCGCGTGTATCGGGCGCTGGGCTGCCGCGGCTTGGCCCGCGTGGACTTTTTTGTCACCCATGCGGATGGGGAGGTCGTGTTCAACGAGCTGAATTCCATCCCGGGCTTTACCTCGATCAGCATGTACCCCAAGCTGTTCGATTATGAGGGCGTGCGGTATCCAGAGCTGCTCGACCGGCTGATCTCTTTCGCGTGGGAGGAGCGCCATGGATAACCGGGCCATCGGCGTGTTCGACTCCGGCTTGGGCGGGCTGACCGCGGTGCGCCGCCTGCAGGAGATCATGCCGCAGGAGCGGATCATCTATTTTGGGGACACCGGCCGTGTGCCGTACGGTACGCGCGGCCGCGATATTATCATCAAATACGCGCGGCAGGATGTTGCTTTCCTCCGGCAGTTCGACCTGAAGGCGATCATCGTCGCCTGCAATACGGTTTCTTCGGTTGCGCTCGACCTGCTCGGCGAGGAAAACGATATCCCAATCATCGGCACGGTCGAGCCTGCGTGCCGCCGCGCGCTGCGGGAAACAAAAAACGGGCGCATCGGTGTGATCGGCACGGTGGCGACCGTGCGGTCGGGCGCGTATGAGCGCCGCCTGACCGCGGAGCGTTCCCCGCTCGCGCTGACGGTGTGCGCATGTCCGCTGTTCGTGCCGCTGGTGGAAAACGGTCGTGTGTCGCGCGGCGACATCGTGATCGAAACGGTCGTGCGCGAATACTTAACGCCGCTGCGGGAGGCGGGCGTGGATACGCTGATCCTGGGCTGCACGCATTACCCACTGCTGGCGGATGTGATTGGGGACTTCATGCAAGGAGTGACGCTGATCGACTCCGGCGCGGAAGCGGCGAATGCCGCGCGCACGCAGGTTGAGCAGGGCGCAGGACCGGGGGGTACGCAGTATTTCGTTTCGGACGACCCGCAGGGCTTTACCCAGCTTGCCGGCCTATTTTTGCAGCAGCCGGCCGCAGGGGAGGCGGAGCTTGTCGAGATTTCACGGTACTGACCGGATAGTTCAGCGCCGGCGGTGCGCCGCCGGACGGAAAATGGGGAATGATATGAAGAAGGATGTTTGGCTGTCGATCTGCTCCACGCAGCAGTTTGCGGACTGCGAGGAGGAACAGATCGACCTGGTCACGGCGGCCACGCTGTATGAGCGCGGCGGCAAATATTACATCGCCTATGAGGAGAGCGAGCTGACCGGACTGGAAGGGACGCGGACCACCGTCAAGCTGGATGGAAAGACGGTTTCGCTCATCCGGACGGGGACCTACCCCTCTCATATGCTGTTCTCCGAGGATGAGCGGCATATCGGGCTGTATCAGACACCGGTCGGTACGGAAATGGCGATTGCGACGCATACCTCCCACATCCGCAACACGGTGGGTGAAAACGGCGGCGAGCTGGTGATTGATTATACGATAGAGGTGGATCATTCGGTCATGGGGGAGCATCATTTTGAAATGATCGTTTCCACAACGCCGGCATAAGGACGAAAAAGTAACGGAGAGTGAATAAATGAACGCATATGAATTTGCACGCGCCGAGGCGACGCGGGTCGTCGAGGCGGCTTACCACAAGGCGGTCGCCGCAGGCGTTTTGCCGGAAGGCGACATCCCGCCCGTTGCGGTGGAAACGCCCAAGGACGCCGCGAACGGCGACTGGGCTTCCACGTTCGCCATGCAGTGCGCTAAGCCGCTGCGCACGGCGCCGCGCAAGATCGCGGAGACGATTGTGGAAAACCTCGACCTGGCGGACAGCTGCTTTGACACGGTGGAGATCGCCGGCCCGGGCTTCATGAATTTTACGCTGAACCAGGGTTGGTATGAAAAGGCGGTCAAAAACGTGTTCGAGATGGGCGCGGACTACGGCCGCACCCAGACCCCTGCGCCGGAAAAGGTGATGGTGGAGTTCGTATCCGCCAACCCCACCGGCCCGATGCACATGGGCAACGCGCGCGGCGGCGTGCTGGGCGACTGCCTGGCCGCTGTGCTGGACTGGTCGGGCAACACCGTGACCCGCGAGTTCTACATCAACGACGCGGGCAACCAGGTGGATAAGTTTGCCCACTCGGTCGAGGGCCGCTACATCCAAGAGGTGCGCGGCGAGGACGCGATCGAATTCGACCCGTCCTGGTACCAGGGTGACGATATCAAAGCGCTCGCGCACGACCTGGTCGGGCAGTACGGCGACAGCCTGCTGGACAAGACTCCCGAGGAGCGCTTCGCCATCATCGAGGGCTACGGCCTGCCCACCAACATTGCGCGCATGGAGCGCGACCTGGGCCGCTATAAGATCAATTACGACGTATGGTTCCGCGAGAGCGAGCTGCATGAGAGCGGCTACGTCAAGGAAACCATAGATATACTGACCGAGAAGGGTGCGACCTACGAAACCACGGACGGCGCGCTTTGGCTGCGCTCGACCGACTTCGGCTGCGATAAGGACGACGTGCTGCGCCGTGCGAACGGGTTTTACACCTATTTCGCGGCGGATATCGCCTACCACCGCAACAAGTTTGAAAAGCGCGGCTTCGACCGCGTCATCAATATCTGGGGCGCGGATCACCACGGCCACGTCAAGCGTCTGCAGTGTGCGCTGGACGCGCTCGGTCTGGACGGCTCGCACCGCCTGGAGATCGTGCTCATGCAGCTCGTGCGCATGATGCAGGGCGGCGAGGTCGTGCGCATGTCGAAGCGCACGGGCAAAAGCCTGACCCTGACCGACCTGCTCGATGAGATTCCTGTGGACGCGGCGCGGTTCTTCTTCAATTCCCGCGCGGCCGAAACCCAGATGGAGTTCGACCTGGACCTTGCGGTCAAGCAGGATTCGGACAACCCGCTGTATTATGTGCAGTACGCGCACGCGCGCATCTGCTCGGTCATCAAAAACTGCGTGGAGGGCGGCGTACCCATGCCGGATACGGCGGCCGTCGATCTGTCCGTACTGACCGGCGCGGACGAGCGCCAGCTCGTCAAGGCGATCGCGCTGCTGCCCGAGGAGATCGCGCAGGCGGCGCAGAGCCGCGACCCCTCGCGCCTGAACAAGTACGCGGTGGCGCTCGCGCAGCAGTTCCACCACTTCTATAATGCGTGCCGCATCAAGTGCGAGGATGAAAAGCTGTGCGCGGCGCGCCTGGCGCTGTGCCTGGCGGCGCGGCAGGCGATTGCGAACACGCTCGGCCTGATCGGCGTGGAAGCGCCCGAAACGATGTGACCCGACTGCCGCATGCGCGCGCAGGACACGGAAATGGAGAAGCAAATGAAAAAATTCGTAAAAAGGCTGGTGTCGCTCGCCCTGGCGGGCGCGCTGCTGGTCGTGCCGGCGGGTGCGGTGACGCAGGATGGGGAAAGCGAGACCTGGTTTGACGGGGTGTGGGCGCTGATCGACGCGTTCGGCCTGAAGGCGGAGAACGACCCCTATATTCTGCAAAATTATATCAATAAATACTTGGAAGAGCATCCAGAGGAGCTGTACCATGTCGTCAACGATATTCTGTCCCTGCTGGATACCCATTCCATGTACCTGTCGAGCGAGGAGTACACGCAGGGCTTTTCGACTCTGGAGGGCTTTATCGGCATCGGCGTGGGCCTGCAGGAGACTGCGGGCGGCGTGCAGATCGGCGAGGTGCTGCGGTATTCCGCGGCTGAGGAGGCCGGCCTGGAGATCGGCGACCTGATTGTCCGGATCGACGGGGAGGACGCGTCCGGCCTGACCAGCGCCGAGGCGGCCGAGCGGCTGCGCGGCGAGGAGGGTACGCGCGTTTCGCTCACCGTGCGCCGTCAGGGACGCGAGATCGAGGTCGACTGCGTGCGCCGTCAGGTCAACCAGGTTTATGTTTCGAGCAAAACCATGGCCGACGGCGTGGAATACATCAAGGTCAGCGCGATCGGGTCGCAAAACGACTGGGCCGCCTTCTCCGAGATCTGGGAGGGGCTGGATGAGAAAAACACCCGCGCGGTCATCCTCGACCTGCGCGGCAACGGCGGCGGCGTGATCGATATCGCGCTCAGGATGGCCGATGCCATGACGCAGGAGGCGGAGGTCTATCTGGCGGGCGTGCGCTGGCGCAGCGATATGGGCGGTCTGGAACAGACGTTCTCCACGGGCGGCGGTCTGCCGCTCAACCAGATTATCGTGCTGGTGGACGGCGGCACGGCCTCGGCGGCCGAGTTGCTCGCGGGCAGCCTGCAGGACACCGGTGCCGCGCTCCTGATCGGGGAAAAGACCTACGGCAAGGGGCAGGGGCAGTACCATTTCCCGCTGGTCAACGGCGACAAGCTGGTGATCACCACGCTTGAGCTTGAGTTGCCAAAGCAGGGCTGCTACGAGGGCGTCGGCCTGACGCCGGATATCCAGATCGGCAACCGAGAGGTTACGGTCAACGGCGCCGGCCTGTCCCCGCTGGACACCACCAGGACCCTGCGCTTCGGCGACCAGTCGGACGATGTGTACGCCATGACCGAACGCCTCGCACTGCTCGGGCTGATCGACGAGGCGACCAGCACCTTTGACGGGGACGTGCTGGACGCGGTGGCCGCGTTTTGCGAGAGCTATGAACTGGCGCCCGACCTGTATGCCTCGCCTGAGCTGCTGCAGGCGCTGGACGGGGCGATGCAGACGCTGGATGGGCAGACCTTTGTGCTGGACCAGCAGCTGCAGACCGCTTTGGAGCTGTGCAAGCTGGCGGCGGAAGAGCCGCAACAATATACCGCGCTGCCCGACGGCAGCTGGAAGAAAAACTGAGTTACCGTCTTTCTTGGGAGGAAGATAGATTTTGGACATTCCTTTGTGCCAGAACAGCCATAAACCGCAGCTCATGCTGACAGGACCGGAGGCGCTGCCGCTTTACCGGTCGCGTCCGGAATGCTTCGCCGGCGCGCTCGCGCCCGATGGGACGACCTGTGCGAAGTGGGCGGAGGCGCTCGACGGCCTGCCGGTCGGGCTGCCGCTCGATTGCCCGCCCGTGCCGGACAGGGAAACGTGTGAGCGCCCGCTCACGATGCGCTACATCAGCCTGTGCAAGCAGGCGTTCCGGCCTTTGCTGCATGACGGCGCCGCGTTTTATTACCTGCGGGGGGCGCAGACGTTCGCTGCTCTGCGCGCGGCCGTGCTGGCGCTGGGCGACCTGACCGGCCGCACGGTGATTGCCGAGCTGCTGATCGAGGACGACGAAGGGCA
Organism: Agathobaculum faecis; assembly: GCF_014287995.1. Classification (NCBI taxonomy): domain Bacteria; kingdom Bacillati; phylum Bacillota; class Clostridia; order Eubacteriales; family Butyricicoccaceae; genus Agathobaculum; species Agathobaculum faecis. The sequence continues at coordinate 97,475 of NZ_JACOPL010000008.1, read as the reverse complement.
TATGGTGGATGGCACGGACGTACGCGCGGCGGTCGGCGTGCTGCAGCGCATCGGTGTGACCACTGTTATCCTGACCGCGCACGAGCCGGAATCCATCACGGAGGCGCTGGATATGGCCGCACCGTATGCGCGGCTCTCGCTTGGCGTATCCGTACATTCTGCATGGCTGCGCGCCCAGACCACGCTGTACAATACGGAGGTATTCCTGCCGGTCGAGCATGACGACGAGGCGCGTCTGTTGCAGGCGATCGACGCGCATACCGGCGGGCGGTTGGTGCCGCGCGACCACGATGACTTCATCTTGGCGCCGGATGGCACGAACGTACACTTTATCGACCCGACGATCGATATTTCGGATGAGATCGAATGCGGGCCGCGCCTGGAGGAAGCGCTGCTGGACGCGGAAGAGGACGCGGGCGCGTTCAAGCTGGTGCTGGAATGCGAGGATGATGTGATCGCGCTGGAGAAGTATCAGTATATGATCGCGCGGCCGCTTTGCCTGTGCGCGGAATCCGCGGACCTGCTCGAGCAGGGGCTGCGCGTATACGCAGGGCTGGCCCTGTACGACGGCACCTGGGAGCAGCCGGAGGACGTCCTGCATTATCTGGAACAGAAGTACGGCCTGATACGGCTATAAGGGGCAAAAGCCCGCTGTATCTGCGCCGCGCGTTTCATGCGCGGCATACGGAGAAAAATGACAGGGAGGCTTTGGATGGACTGGAAAGAAGTCACAATCTATACCACAACGGCCGGTATCGGGCCGGTGGAAGCGCTCTTGGAGGAGCATGGCGTGGAAGGCTATGTGCTGGAGGACGCTGCGGATTTTGAGGAATTTTTGAAGGATACCGAGATATACTGGGATTATGTAGACGAGGATCTGGTGCGCGAAAAGCGCGCGCAGGAGACCTGCCTGAAAATATACCTGCCGGACAGCGGCGAGGGCGCGAAGCAGTACGCCGGCATCCGCGCATCGCTCGAAAGCCTGAAGGCGCGGGATGAAGCGCACGCCTGGGGCCGCCTGTGTACGGAAACCGCGCTGACCCGTCAGGAGGACTGGGAATGGGGCTGGAAGCAGTATTTCAAGCCCTTTCCGGTCGGCGGGAGCTTTCTCATCAAGCCCTCGTGGGAGAGGGTGGACGACGCGCAGGGGCGCCGTATTCTGGAAATCGATCCGGCTTCGAGCTTCGGCACGGGCAGCCATGACACGACCCAGCTCTGCATGGCCGCGCTGGAGCGGTACGTCAGGCCCGGGGACGCGCTGCTCGATATGGGGACCGGCTCGGGCATTCTGGCCATCGCGGCCGCGATGCTGGGCGCGGATGTGCGGACGGTGGTCGATATTGATGAAAACTGCCTGAAAACCGCGCGGGAGAACGCGGAAAAGAACCATGTCTCAATCGGCCGCGGCCTCTGCGGCGACGCACTGCGCGACGCGGGTCTTGCGGAGGAGATCGGCGCGGGCTACCGGATTATCGTGGCGAATATCGTGGCGGACGTGATCATCGGCATGGCGCCGATGTTTGCGGGCAAGCTCGCGGCGGGCGGCGTGCTGATCTGCTCGGGTATCCTGAACGAACGCGCGTCCGAAGTGGCCGCGGCGCTGGAACAAACCGGCTTTGTGATTTTATCGCGGGAGGAAAGCAAGGATTGGAGCGCTTTTGCCGCGAAAAAATGATTCACGGAATGTTCACTTGCCAAACGGCGGTTTTTTTGTTAGAATAGGAAAGGTTATTTGATTACCATGCCAAGATTCTTTGTTGACCGGCAGCCGGAAAACGGCCTGCTGGTTCTGCGGGGCGAGGATGCGCACCACGCGGGGCGCGTGCTGCGGCTGCGGCAGGGCGAGGCGCTCACGCTATGCGACGGCGAAGGGATAGACTATGACTGCACGGTGGAGCAGATCGAAAAAGACGCGGTTCTGTGCCGTGTGCGGGACCGCCATCCGGCGGCGACCGAGCCAGGGCAGCGGCTGACGCTGTTTATGGCGCTGCCCAAGGGCGATAAAATGGAATTTATCGTGCAGAAGGCGGTCGAGCTGGGTGTGAGCGAGATCGTACCCTACCTTTCACAGAACTGTGTCTCGCGGCCGGACAAGACCGAAAAAAAGGTGGAGCGCTGGCAGAAGATCGCCACGGAGGCCGCCAAGCAGTGCGGAAGAGGACGGCTGCCCCGCGTGCGCGCGGTGGTAACAGTGGAGCAGGCGGTCGCACAGGCGGCGGAGAGCGAGACTGCGCTGTTCTTTTATGAAAATGAGAAAAAGACCGGCCTGCGGGACGCGCTCGCGGACGGTGTTGGCAGGACCGTATCGCTGATGATCGGACCGGAGGGGGGCTTCACCTTGGAAGAGGCCGAGGCCGCCGTCAGGGCGGGGCTGAGAAGCGTATCGCTCGGCACGCGAATCCTGCGGTGTGAAACCGCGCCGGTTGCGGCGCTGGCCGCCGTTTTATATGCGGGCGGCAATATGTGAGTACAAAAAAGAGGGAGTGTAAGCATTGGCCAAAAGCAATGTGGGCAAAAAGCCAATCAGTGAGGAAGAATACACAACAAATAAGGTGTTAACCGTGTTCAGCATCTGCCTGCTCGGCGTTCTGGTGCTGATGGTGCTGCAGCGCCTGCTCAATTACGGAAGTACGGTCATGGCAGGGTTCCTGATGATCAAGATCCTGCTGGGAATCGGCATCGTTGGGGCGCTGTGGGGCATCTGGCTGCTGGCACGCGAGCTTTCAGGCAAACGCTCCGGTGCACGCCGGCTGATTTGCGGGCACAATGTGCTGATTGTGAGCATTGTGATCATCCTTTCCATGTCGGTCATCAACTATCTGGGCATCCAGCCGATCAAGGTGCTTTATGTGGTGCTTCCGGTGCTGGCGGTATATTATCTGGTATATCATTCCTACGCGCCGGAATTTTTCCTGATCGCGGTGGATTCGGGCGTCGCGCTTGGACTGATGTGGGTGGTACACCGTGCGCTCGCTTCGTCCAATTTTGGTTCGCTGGCCTATGTGGCGCTCGGCGCTATGGCCGTGCTGACGGTGATCCAGTTGATCTGCGTCTGGTCGCTGCACGGGAAAAAGGGCAAATTCAAGTTCCGCGGCGAGACGGTTGATTCGCAGTTCAGCCGCAATGCGTACACTATGCTCACGGTGACTCCACTGCTGATGACCGTTTTGGTGGCGGTTACCTTGTTCGTTCCCGCCTGCATGCTGGTTGCGCTGGGCGTGGGCGCGGCATATCTGTTCATTACAGCGGTATACTATACCGTTAAGCTGATGTGATTTTATATCCGGAATAAATTGCGGACGGCTGGGCCGTCCGCTTTATTTTCTGGAAAGGGGGCGCGCAAATTGACACGTTTCGGTAAGCTGCTGGCAGGCGCTGCGCTGTTTTGCGGTATCGCAGGCACGCTGCTGTATCCGCGGCTTTCCGCGCCGCGGGTGCAGAGCCCGTTCGAGGCAGCGGCGCTGCTGGAGCAGGCGGTCAGGGACGGCGGAGAGAGCGTGACGTTCCGCACGGAGGAGATCGACCTGGATGCGGTGTACAGTGCGCTGGAGGCGCGGTATCCCTATGCGTTTGCGCTGCACGCGACCACGCGTCCTAACCAGACGATCGAACTGCGGGTTGAGCTTTCGCGCCCCGCACGGCAGGAGCAGGCCTGGTCGTACGCAAGGGCGCTGGCGGCGGAAACGGTGGACAGCGGCATGTCTGAGGAGCAGAAGCTGCGCGCCCTGCACGACGCCCTGGTTCGGTTATGTCAATATGATACGGATACAGCGGGTAAAGCGGCGCCTGACGGCGCGGCAGCGCCTTTTGCAGCGGACGGTGCATTACTCGACCATAAGGCTGTATGTGCGGGCTATGGCCGCGCATACGGTATGCTGTGCGAAGCCGCTGGGCTACGTGCGGTCTATATCGCCTCGGAGGAGATGAATCATGGATGGAATGCGGTCCGGCTGGACGGGGAAACCTATTATATTGACTGCACCTTTGATGATCCTGTGCCGGATCGGGGAGAATATGTGTCCGATCAGTATTTCCTGCTGACGGCAGAGGAGCTTTCCAACACACACCAATGGGACAGGACGTTTTATGAGCAGGTGTTGGATGGTCTGGAAAAAGAAAGTTGAGGAAAAAAGCAAAAAACACTTGACAATACGACATATTTGCAATATAATATTTATCGTCGCCAACGAACGGGCGACGCAGGGAAAAGCATATGGCGGTATAGCTTAGTTGGCTAGAGCGTTCGGTTCATACCCGAAAGGTCATTGGTTCAAGTCCAATTACCGCTACCATTTCCCTTGGCCCGTTGGTCAAGCGGTTAAGACACCGCCCTTTCACGGCGGTAACGCGGGTTCGAGTCCCGCACGGGTCACCATATGGAAGTTTAGCTCAGCTGGGAGAGCATCTGCCTTACAAGCAGAGGGTCAGCGGTTCGATCCCGTTAACTTCCACCACTATAAAACCTGAGCCGTATGGCTCAGGTTTTTTTGTTTCAGGTAGGCCCATGGAAATAAGACAGCAGAGGAGGGGATGGGATGTCCTGCTATTACCGGATGGAAGAGAGGGTGCGCCTTTTGGGAAAGGAGCCGCCTGAGGTTTGGGAGAATATACTGGCCGTCATCCCGCACGAGGAGCTGTCTGTCGCGCCGCTGCCAATGGGGCTGCGCCCCCCGCCGCATATTATGCGCGGCAAGGAACAGCGGTACTGCCGTATTACTTTTGAAGCAGGCCAGGTTGCCGGCTTCTTCCATGTGCCGGCGCACACCAGACAGGCTACGCATAACTGTGCGTTCACTTGGTGCGGCAGCAATGTGTTGCTGGTCGCCTATGATGATTTTGTGCAGGTGTGCCTGCACAGGGTAGGCCAGTTGAGCGCACACAAAAACGCTGGCTCCGCAGATTTTATTGTAGATTTCCTGTCTGTTCTGATACAGGACGAGCTTCCCCATATTCAGCGGCTGGAAGAGAGCCTTTCCAGTCTGGAGCAGGATGTGCTTCAGGGGAAAGTCAGCCGTTTCATCCACCAAATGAGCGCTCTGCGGCAGGAGCTTAACCGCTTCAACCGTTACTATGCACAGCTCAACGATATGGCGGATTCGGTTTTGGAGAATGTGCCGGAATGGTTTGACTCAACCAGCCTGCAGCGCTTGGGATATTTTGCGCGCAGGGTGGACAGCCTGCGGGATGAAACGCAGATGCTGCGCGAGTATGCCAGCCAGATCAGTACGGAATATCAGGCGCAGATCGATATTGCACAGAACCGGATTATGAAAACGCTGACGATCGTCACAACGGTTTTCCTTCCTTTATCACTGATTGCAGGGTGGTATGGGATGAATTTTGCCTATATGCCGGAGCTGCACTGGACATTTGGCTATCCGGCTGTAATTCTGTTGAGCGCGGTGGTTGTTTGTATCTGTCTGTATTTTTTTAAACGTCGTCATTTTTGGTAAATCAATGGAAATGAAAAGCAGCAGACCGGTTTGCGGTCTGCTGCTTTTTTGACAGAAAGGTGTTTTAAGCGATGCGTCTGCCGTGTTGGCGGCTGTCCACAAAACAAAGCCGGAAGGTACATATGAAACCGTGTAAGTCTATTGTCAAGGAAAAATATAGAGGGATTTTGCGGTGCTGGGAGTTGGAGGCGCGCAGCGGCATTAAAACGGAATGAAAATTAAAGCTGCGCTGTTAATGCGGGATTAAGTTATGCAAACAATGGTTGCAATTTCAAAATCGCGGCTTAAAATATAGGTATTCGTAGAGGCGGACGCCTGTATGAAATAAATAACGAGAGAAGAATGACTTATGATAAGAAAAAAGCTTGTAGCCACGTTCCTTACCGCAACGCTGTGTACCAGTCTGCTGGCCGGCTGCGGCGGGGGCAACGAAGCCTCGGACACAGCGGACAGCAGTGTACTCCGCGTAGGGTTTGAGGGTATGACCGTGCCGACAAACTGGACGCAGGATACGGATGCGCACGGCGCGATCCAGATAACGGGGACGGAGCAGTACCTGTGCGGCTTTGAGGTGGACCTTATGAAACGTGTCTGCGAGGAAGCTGGCCTGACGCTGGAGCCGTATAAATATGAATGGGATGGCCTGATGATGGCGGTGCAGTCCAACAAGGTGGACTGCGCGATCTCCATGATTACCCCGACGGAAGAGCGCCGCGCACAAATGGATTTCACAGAGCCATATTATTCGCCTGATCTGGTGATGGTCGTTAAAAAAGACAGCCCGTATGCTTCGGCAAAGTCGCTCGACGAACTGTCCGGCATCAAGGCGACGTCGATGCTCAATACCTTGTGGTATGATGTAATTGACCAGATTCCCAGTGCCTCCAAGGAGGCGGCCATGGAGAGCGTGCCGGTGCTGGTGGTTGCGGTCAACGCGGGTACGGTGGACGGGATACTGCTCGACCGTCCGACTGCGGAGGGTACGCTGATCTCCAATCCGGAATTAGCAATTGTCGAGCTGGACGAGGAGAGCGGGTTTGAGGTGCCGGCTGAGCAGCTCGATGTCGCGATCGCCGTAACCAAGGGTAATGAAGAACTGGTCGGTAAACTGAATGACGCGCTGGAAAAGATCACCGATGAGGAGAAAAACAAGATGATGGACGCGGCCTGTCAGAACCAGCCGCTGAACCAGTGACCAAACGGAAAGGCGGCTTTTACTTACCATGGACATAGGTAGTATGGACTTCTTTGAAAGGGTTCTGTATTTTATCCAGAATTATGGATCTTCGTTTTTGGAGGGCGCGGAAATTGCCGCGTTTCTCGCGGTAGCGGGAACGGCGCTCGGTTGCCTGATTGGCTTTCTGGCCGGCGCGGTTTCCGCTCTTGAAATCGAACCGGATGATAGTACTCTGCGCAAAGCAGTGCTGCGCGTCGCGCGCGCAGTGATTGCGTTTTACGTCTGGCTGTTTCGCGGTACGCCGATGATGGTGCAGGCCATGGTTATTTTTTACGGCTCAGCCTATTTCGGCGCGGATATGGACCCTGTCACCTGCGGCCTGTTTATCGTTTCGATCAATACAGGCGCTTACATGGCTGAGACGGTGCGCGGTGGCATTCAGTCGATTGATCCGGGGCAGAACGAGGGCGCGGAAGCCATTGGCATGACGCGCGGTCAGACGATGCGTCTGGTCATCCTGCCGCAGGCATTCCGCAATGTGGTGCCGCAGATTGGAAACTACCTGATCAGTAATGTCAAGGACACCTCGGTGCTGAGTGTAATCACGGTCGGTGAGCTGTTTTATGTGGGCCGATCGGTTGCCGGACAGTTTTTTACCTATTTTGAAGTGTTTACCGTGATCTGTATGATCTATCTGGTGCTGACAACGGTAACGACTGCGCTGGTGCGCTTGGTGGAGAAACGCCTGGCGGGTCCCAAAGATTATGTTCTGGAAGAAGCGGAGGAGACGCCGGCATGACAGGTGCTGTCCGCGGCTATGATCCGTATGAAAGATTTAAGTTGAAACGAGAAAAGGAGCTGCATGAAACATGGAGGTTACCCGAACTATGCCCTTGAACCGCCATACGATGGCACTGTCTGCAAAGAGTGTGGATGCCGTGAAAGGGCGTGCCGGCGTAAAGACGGATACTGTCCTGCGTATCGAACATTTGAGCAAGAATTTCGGTTCGCATATCGTATTGCGGGACATTGATTTTTCGGTTCGTTCGGGAGAGGTCGTCTGCATCATCGGCGCTTCCGGATCGGGGAAGTCAACGATGCTGCGCTGTATCAACCATTTGGAAACACCAACGTCCGGCGAGATTACCTATGAGGGGAAAGCGGTCGGCGGCGTGCATTTTGACCTGTCGCAATATCGCGCCAAGGTCGGCATGGTGTTCCAGTCGTTTAACCTGTTCAACAATATGACGGTTTTGCAGAACTGCATGGCGGGACCGGTGCATGTGCTGCACAAAAAGAAAGCGGAGGCGAAACAGGACGCTCTGTTTTACCTGAAAAAGGTAGGTATGGCACCGTATATCAACGCGCGCCCCTCACAGCTTTCGGGCGGCCAGAAGCAGCGCGTTGCGATCGCCCGTGCGCTGGCCATGCACCCGAAAATGCTGCTGTTCGATGAACCGACGAGCGCGCTCGACCCGCAGATGGTGGGCGAGGTGCTGGCGGTCATGCGTCAGCTTGCAAAAGAGGGCATGACCATGGTTGTGGTTACGCATGAGATGCAATTTGCGCGCGAGGTTTCCAACCGGACCGTATTTATGTGCGATGGCGTGATCGCGGAAAGCGGCACGCCGGAGCAGATCTTCGAGCATCCGCAGAACCCGAAAACACAGCAGTTCCTCAGCCGCTTCCAGGCAAGCTGAGGCTGGAAGGCGCGGCACGGAAAGGGCCGCGCCTTGCTTTGCGCAGACAGAAAGGAGAGATAAAAATGGAGCTTCGGACCCGTCTGGCAGAATATATGTCCTTGCGCTCTCTGGGACTGATTTTTGCAGGTACGTTTTTATTTTCGTTTGGCATGAACGTATTTATCACCCCGTTGGGACTGTTCAGCGGCGGTTTTCTGGGCATTGCACAGCTGGTGCGGGCATTTCTGGTTAATGTGCTGGGGCTCAGCCTTGGAAGCGCGGATATAGCGGGCATCCTGTATTTCTTGATGAGCGTCCCGCTGCTGATACTGGCGTACAGCCAGCTGGGAAGGCCGTTTTTTATCAAAACGCTGGTCTGTACCGGACTGTACAGCTTTTTCCTGACCGTGATCACGGGGCCAGAGCAGCCGATTTTTTCGGATACGCTGACCTCCTGTATCGTTGGAGGGCTGGTTGCGGGCGTTGGCGCAGGGCTTACGCTGGTTTCGGGCGGCTGCGGCGGTGGGGAGGAAATATTGTGCGTGTATCTGGCGCAGAAAAACCCGTCATTCAGCGTGGGACGTGTATGTATCCTGATTAACGTGCTCGTATTCGGCTGCTGCGCGGTATTCTTCAATCTGCCTGCGGCGATCTATTCGGTTATCTATTCCGTGACCGCCAACCTGACGCTTGACAGGGTGCATTTCCAGCGTATTACGATGGATGTCATGATTATCACCAAGCTGGATAATATGGAACAGCTGGTATTTGATACGGTGCAGCGCGGTGTGACAAGGCTGCATGGAGAGGGCGGCTATACTCGGGAATCGACCAATGTGCTGCTGACGGTAGTATCCAAGGACGAGGCATTTGCACTTAAACGTGCGGTGCGCAAACGCGATCCGGATGCTTTCATCATTGTACATGATGATATCGGCGTTGCAGGGAATTTCGAGATGCGTCTGTAAACAATCAAACAGGAGGCTGGTGCGGCAATGTGCCGCACCAGCCTTTCTGTGCTGTTGACAAATGGCGGGGTTGGCTCTACAATAAGCACAATATCGGACGGGAAAGGAGAGGGGGGATATGCGCCATAACGGACACGGCGTGCGCTCGGTCGATCATCTGGCATACTGCTCCGGCATGAACGACTGGAACCCTGGGTTCAAAGTCGTGCTGTCGCTGGGGACGCTGGCGATCTGTCTGGCGGCAGACCGCGCGGTGGTATCCCTTGCGGTGATCGCCGTGCTGGCGTGGCTGCAAAATGTCAGGGGCGGGGTGCGGCTGTCCGCCTATATCGGACTTTTACGGGCGCCGCTGGTCTTCCTGTTGCTGGGCGGGCTGGCGGTGGCGTGCGATATTTCCCGCGTGCCGGCCGGTGACTGGAGCCTGCCGTTGCCCGGGTTTTATCTCTGTACCGACTGGGACCGCGCGCGCTTTGCGTGCGGCCTGGTTCTCAAAGCGCTTGGCGCGGTGAGCGCCATGTATCTGCTCGCGCTCACGACAACGGCCTGCGAGCTGGTGTCGGTGCTGCATCGGGTCCGTTTGCCTAGCCTGCTGACCGAGCTGATGTATCTGACCTACCGGTTTATTTTTGTGCTGCTGGATACATATGGCCGTATGTATGACGCGGCGGCGGCACGACTGGGCTGGCGGGATTTCCGCACCTCCTGCCGCTCGTTCGGCGGCACGGCGGCCAACCTGCTCGTCGTGGCGCTGCGGCGGTCGAGGAATTATTCGAATGCGATGGCGGCGCGAGGCTATGACGGCGCGCTGCACTTTTTGGAAGAGAAAAAGCCCCTGCGGCGCGCGCAGGTGGCTTGGACGCTGGTATTCTGGACAGCGCTGCTGGCCATGCGGCTGGCGGCAGGATAGAAAGGAGCCGCGATGCGGGAAATCGTTTTTCGGGCAAAGGACCTGTATTTTTCCTACGACGGGAAAAAGAACGCGCTCGATGGCGCTTCGCTCGACCTGTACGCGGGGGAGCGGCTGGCGGTTTTGGGGGCCAACGGAGCGGGAAAGTCAACGTTTTTCCTGTGTCTGAACGGCGTGCTGACGCCCGACCGCGGCACGATGCTGCTGGATGGGGAACTGATCGGGAAAAAGGAGCGCGGGCGGCTGTGTCGACGGGCGGGCATTGTGTTTCAGAACGCGGACGACCAGATCATTGCGTCCACCGTTGCGGCCGAGGTTTCGTTCGGCCCGATGAACCTGCGGCTGCCGGAGGCGGAGGTTGCCTGCCGCGTGGAGCACGCGCTCGACTACATGGAGCTGCAGCCGTTCCGCGCCCGTCCGCCACACGAGCTGTCTGGAGGGGAGAAAAAACGCGTGACGATCGCGGACATCCTGGCGATGGAAAATGACATCCTGCTGTTCGACGAGCCGGGTGCGTCGCTCGATCCGGCGGGAGAGGAGCGGTTGGAGGCTGTGCTGGACCGCCTGCATGCGGACGGCAGAACGCTGGTCATTTCCACACATGATATGGATTTCGCCTACCGCTGGGCGGACCGGATCGCAGTGTTCTGTGCGGGCCGCGTTTTGGCGGCGGGCGCACCGGAGACGGTGTTTCGGGATACGCGCCTGATGGCGCGCACGCATCTGCGCCCCCCGCTGCTGCTGGATGTGTTCGACCGACTGGCGGCGCGCGGCTTTGTGCCGGCGGGTGCCGCCTGCCCCAAAACGCCGGATGGGCTGGAGGCTCTGCTCGGTAGAGAAAAATAGCAAAGCCGCCGGCGCGGCCTTGAACAGCGCGCGCGGCTATGCTATAATACAACCAGCTTCTTCCGGCCGGATCGCGGTACGGATACAAAAAGGTGCCTGCCATTTCTCCGGCAGGATAATAGGGAAAGAGGTGTGATTCCTCTGCGGTCCCGCCGCTGTAAGGGCAGAGTCCGCCGCCAGACGAGAGCCACTGGGTCATCCCGGGAAGGCCGGCAGAACGGATGATGACGCCCAAGCCAGAATACCTGCCCTTTTGGATGGAAGCGCATAGCGGTTACGAGTGATAGCCGGTGTGCGGAAAGCCTGCTTTTACCAAGGGGGAAGTGGGCGTTCGATGCCGGTCCGATGCGTGGGAAGCATTTGGATGCGGTGTTTTTTTTACGGCGGCCCCAACGGGGCCGGTCAGGAAAGGAGAAAATAAAATGACAGGTAAACAACGAAAGCTGGTTCGTATCACGGCATGCGCGGCATTGCTCGGCTGCGTTCTGCCCACCGCGGGCGCCATGCATATCATGGAGGGTTTTCTGCCGCCGGCGATGTGCGTTCTCTGGGGCGTGGCCGCGCTGCCCTTCCTGCTGGCAGGGTACTTTTCCCTCCAGCGGGCGGTCGTGCGCGACCGGCGCTCGGTCACGCTGATCGCAATGGCGGGGGCGTTTATTTTTGTGATCTCGTCGCTGAAGATCCCGTCGGTCACCGGCTCCTGCTCGCATATGACGGGTACTGGTCTGGGCGCGATTCTGTTCGGCCCAAGCGCGGTGTCCATTCTTGGCGTGATCGTGCTGCTGTTTCAGGCCATTCTGCTGGCGCACGGCGGCTTGACGACGCTGGGGGCGAATACCTTTTCCATGGCGGTCGCGGGGCCGTTTGTTTCGTTCGGCATATACAAGCTGTGTCAGAAGCTGAGAGTTAATAAAATGGTATCGGTTTTTCTGGCGGCAGCACTGGGTGACCTGCTCACCTACTGCGTGACCAGCCTGCAGCTCGCGGTGGCGTACCCGTCTGTCGTGGGTGGCGTTTCAGGCTCGGCGGTGGAGTTTCTGGGGGTTTTTGCGCCGACGCAGCTTCCGCTCGCCATCCTGGAGGGTGTGCTGACCGTGGCCGTCATGATTATGCTGGAATCCTATGCGCGTCCAGAACTGTGTGCCGTCGGCTTTGAGGAGGGATAAGGAATGACCAGAAAAAACAAATCGTTACTGATTGTCCTGCTCCTGCTGTGTGTGGTGCTGGTTGTCGGTCCCGTGTTCGCGCTGCGCGGCGCGGAGTTCGGCGGCTCGGATGACGCGGGGAGTATCAAGGTGGCGGAGATCACGGGCGAGGATTATGAGCCGTGGTTCACACCGGTGTTTGAGCAGTTGCTCGGTGGTGAACTGCCGGGCGAGCTGGAAAGCCTGCTGTTCTGCGTGCAAACCGGCATAGGCGTGGGTGTGATCGCCTTTTTCCTTGGCCGGTTCGTGGAGCGGAAGAAGCAGGAGACCGCGCGCGGACAGGAAAAAGAAAAATAAAAGGAGAGCAGAGCGGGAGAAATGGACCGCTCTGCTTTTCTTACCTTTCATCAAGGATGCTTTGCGGAAAGGAGGGCCGTCTGTGCGGGGAAATACCATAGCGTACAGCGGCGGGCAGGCGTTGCGGCGCGGCTGGACGACCGGCTCCTGCGCAGCGGCGGCCGCGCAGGCGGCTGCGCTGCTGCTGCTGACAGGGCAGGCGCCCGCTGTGATCCGGCTGGAAACGCCGGGGGGAGTGTTGTTTTCCCTGCCGGTAGAGGGGCCGCATCTGGAAGGTGGCGCGGCGGTCTGCACGGTGCGCAAGGACGCGGGCGACGACCCTGACGTTACCAATGGCGTGCGTATTTCAGCGGCGGTGCGCCGCGCGGCTGGCGGTGTCACGATTGACGGCGGCGCGGGCGTGGGACGGGTGACAAAGCCCGGCCTTTCCGTGCCGGTGGGCGAGGCGGCGATCAACCCGGGGCCGCGCGCGCAGATCGCGGCGGCGGTCGCCCGAGCCGCGCGGGAAGCGGGTTATGCGGGCGGCTTTTCGGTTATCCTTTCTGCAGAAAACGGCGCGGCGCTGGCAGAACAGACCTACAACAGGCATCTGGGCGTGGTGGGTGGCATCTCCATTCTGGGTACGAGCGGCATCGTGGAACCCATGAGCGAAAAGGCGCTGGTCGATACCATCCGGCTTGAGCTGGACAGCCTGTACGCGCAGGGACAGCGCATCGCGTTCCTGTGTCCGGGAAACTACGGCGCGGATTTCGCGCGGGACACGCTGGGCCTGGAGCTGGGGCGCGCGGTCAAATGCTCAAATTTTATCGGGGAGGCGCTCGACCACGCGGTTTACCGCGGCTATCCGGATATCCTGCTGGTCGGCCATGCGGGAAAGCTGGTCAAGCTGGCGGCCGGAGGGATGAACACCCACTCCTCGGTCGCGGACGGGCGGCAGGAGATCTTCACCGCGCACGCGGCGCTGTGCGGGGCGGGACAGGATACGCTCGCGGCGCTGATGGAGGCGGTCTCGGTGGATGCGTGCGTTGCGGCGCTGGACAAGGCCGGCCTGCGAGAGCCGGTGCTCGCCCGCATTGGAAAAGCGATGGAGGAACGGCTCGCGCGTCGGCTGAAACAGCGGGCGCATGGGGCGTTTATCATGTTTACAGGACAGTACGGCGTGCTGGCGGAATCGCCGGACGCGCGGCGCCTGTGCGGGAAGCTGAGGGAGGATGTATGAGCAAAGGAAAGCTGTACGGCGTGGGTGTGGGGCCGGGGAACCCCGAACTGCTGACTGTCAAAGCGGTGCGCGTGATTCAGGAAAGCGACGTGGTGGCTGTGCCGCGGGCGGGTGCGGGCGAGCAGGCCGCGCTGGCGATCGCGGCAGAGTATATCGGGGACAAGCCGGTGCTTCACTGCGATATGCCGATGACGCGCGACCGCGCGGCTCGGGACGCCAGCCATGATCGTGCCGCGGACACCATCTGCGCTTTGCTGGATGAGGGAAAAACGGTTGCGTTCCTCACCTTGGGCGACCCGTCTGTGTACTCAACCTGCTGGTATGTCCACCGGCGCGTCGCCGCGCGGGGGTACGCGGTGGAAATGGTACCCGGCGTCCCCTCGTTCTGTGCGGCGGCGGCCGCGCTCGGCCGCGCGCTGTGCGAGGACGACGAGATGCTGCACATCATTCCCGCGTCGCACGGCGCGTTGGACGCGGCGCTCGACCTGCCGGGCGGCAAAGTGCTGATGAAGGCGGGAAAGGCTATACTCGAGGTGCGCGACAGGCTGGCCGCGCGCGGCGTGCTACAGAACGCCGCGCTCGTTGAGCGGTGCGGCATGAAAGGCGAACGCATCGTGTCCGAGCTGGATACGCTGGACGACCCGACCGGATATTTTTCCATTATTCTGGTCAAGGAGGATAAGGCATGATCTATTTTGTCGGCGCGGGCGCGGGCGCGCCCGACCTGATCACCGTGCGCGGCGCGCGCCTGCTGGGCGAGGCGGATGTCATCGTTTATGCCGGCTCGCTGGTCAACCCCGCGCTGCTGGACTATAAAAAGCGGGGCTGCGCGGTGTACGACAGCGCGAGGATGACGCTCGAGGAGGTAATCGCGGTGATGGCGCCCGCGGCGCGGGCGGGCCAGACCGTCGTGCGTCTGCACACGGGCGACCCGTGTGTGTACGGCGCGCACCGCGAGCAGATGGACGCGCTCGACCGCCTGGGGCTGGACTATGAAGTCTGCCCAGGCGTATCCTCGTTCTGCGGCGCGGCGGCGGCGCTCCGCGCCGAGTACACCCTGCCGAACGTCAGCCAGACGGTTATCCTGACCCGCATGGAAGGGCGCACGCCCGTGCCGGAAAGCGAGCGGATCGAAGCCCTTGCCGCGCATGGCGCGACCATGGTGGTTTTCCTATCGGCGGGGCAGCTCGAAAAGCTGTCCCAGCGGCTGCTCGCGGGCGGCTACGCGCCCGACACGCCGGCGGCGATCGTCTACAAGGCGACCTGGCCGGATGAGAGGATCGTCCACACCACGGTGGCGGGGCTGGCCGAGGCCGGCGCGCGCGCGGGCATCACCAAAACCGCGCTCATCACGGTCGGCGGCTTTCTGGGGGAGGAGTACGATCGCTCTCGGCTGTACGATCCGTCGTTCGCCACCGGCTTCCGCGAGGCGAGCCGATGAAGCACGCGAAGCTGGTGTCCTTTACCGCCGCCGGGGCGCAGACCGCGGCGCGGTGCGCGGCGTTCCTGCCGGATTTCCGCTGCGAGCGGTATGCCCGCACGGTAGACCTTTCGCTGTCCGGCACGAGCCTTGCGCGCTTTGCGCAGCAGGCGATGGTGGACTGCGACCTGATTGTATTCGTGGGCGCGGCGGGCATCGCGGTGCGCGCGGTCGCGCCGTATCTGATGGGAAAAGCGTACGATCCGGCGGTCATCGTGATCGACGAGGCGGGAAGGTTCGTCATCCCGCTCCTGTCCGGCCACCTCGGCGGTGCGAACGCGATAGCAGAGCGCCTGGCGGACGGCCTTGGCGCGCAGGCGGTCATCACCACCGCGACCGACGGGCGCGAGGTGTTCGCGGTGGATACCTGGGCCAGGGCGCACGGCTGTGTGGTGGTGGACCCGCAGCAAATTAAATATGTGTCCGGCGCGCTGCTGCGCGGCGAGACGGTGGGCGTGCGGTCGGATTTTCCGGTGGACGGGCGGCTGCCCGCGCACATCAGCCTGCAGGCCGACGCGGAGAGCGGCTTCGCGATCAGCTACGACACAAAGGCCGCGCCGTTCGCGCATACCCTGCACTTGGTACCGCGCCTTGTGCATATCGGCATCGGCTGCCGGCGGGGGACGCCCGTGGAACGGATCGAGGCGGCGGTGCGGGCGGCGCTGGGCGCGGCGGGCGTGCCGCGCGGCGCGGTATGCGGCGCGGCGAGCATCGACGTGAAACGGGACGAGCCGGGACTGCTGCTGTTCGGCGTACAGAACGGCCTGTCGCTTGCGTTCTTTTCCGCAGAAAAGCTGCGGCGGACGACGGGGGACTTTACCCCGTCCGCCTTTGTCGAGCAGGCCGTGGGTGTGGATAACGTGTGCGAGCGGGCGGCGGTGTGCGCGACAGGCGGCGGACGACTGCTGTGCCGCAAGACCGCGCGGGACGGCGTGGCTGTGGCGCTTGCGGAGCGGTCGTGGCGCGCGCGGTTTGACGGATAAGACGAGATGGGGAGGACTGCTGTTGTGGAGCTGAGGATGGCGGGCATTGACTTTGTTCATGCGCCGATCGAAAAACGGGAGAGGGTGTCGTTTGTACGCGGTCGGGTGCAGGCGCTTTTGCCATGCATCGCGGCGGCGGAGGGCGTAGCGGGCTGCGTGCTGCTCGCGACCTGCAACCGCACCGAGCTGTACCTGCACGGGGCGGCCGGCACCCCGCCCGACCCGCTGGCGGTGCTGGCGCGCGCGGCGGGCTTTGACGCGGCGGCGTACCGTCCGCTGAGCGTTTCCCGCACGGGACGGGATGCGGCGCGCCACCTGTTTTCGGTCGCGGCGGGGCTGGAAAGCCAGATCTTCGGCGACGATCAGATTATCTCCCAGGTGCGGGATGCGGCGGCGCTCGCGCGCGAAGCGCGAACCGCGGACAGCGTGCTGGACACCCTGTTCCGGCACGCTGTCACGGCGGGCAAGCGTGTGCGCGCGGAGACACGGCTCACCGGCGTACCCGTGTCCGCGGCAGAGGCCGGCGCGCGGTGCGCGGAAGGTTTTTTCGGCTCGCTCGCGGGCCGGCGCGCGGTCGTGATCGGCAATGGGGAGATCGGCCGGCTGGCCGCGGCCGCGCTGCGTGCGCGCGGCTGCGCGGTGACGGTGACGCTGCGCAGCTACCGCCACGGCGAAACCGTCGTCCCCGCGGGTTGCGACACCTGGCCGTATGACGCGCGGTGCGAGGCGCTCGAGGGCACGGACCTCGCAGTGAGCGCAACGGCAAGCCCGCATTTCACCCTGACCGCCGTGCAGGTGGCGGCGATGGCTCAGCCGCCGCGCCTGCTGCTCGACTTGGCCATGCCGCGCGATATCGAGCAGGCGGTGGGACAGGACGGGCGCGTGACGCTGCTCAATCTGGATGATTTGGGCGACTTGGGAGACCATAACGCGGCGGCACGTGCTGCTGCCGCGCGTATCCTGGAGGAAGAGGAGCGGGCGTTTTACGAGTGGCATGCCTACCGGCAGGCGCTGCCCCTGATTGCCGCGGTCAAGGATACCGCGCTCGACCGCCTGCGCTTCGACCACGCCTACGGCGCCCTGTACGCGGACGGAGATATGGACGGCTTGGCCGAGCTGGCGGTGAACAAGACCGTCGACCTGATGCTGGGCGGTATGAAGGATAAGGTGGACGCCGAAGCCATGCGGGCGTGCCTGGCGCATATCAGAAAGGGGAGCGGCAGATGAAGCTGTATTGTATCGGGATTGGGCCGGGCGGCGTGGAGCAGATGACGCTGCGCGCTGCGCGCGCGCTGGAGAAGTGCGACTGCGTGGCGGGCTATGGGCTGTACCTCGACCTGATTGCGGAGTTGATCGAGGGCAAGGAGCGCATCCAGACCGGCATGACAAAGGAGGTCGACCGCTGCACTGCGGCGCGCGACGCGGCGCGGGCGGGCAGGACGGTCGCGGTCGTCTCGTCCGGAGACGCGGGCGTGTATGGGATGGCCGGCCTGCTGCTCGAGGTGTGCGGGGACGATCCGGCGATCGAGGTCGAGATTATCCCCGGCGTCACGGCGGCCTGCGCGGGCGGCGCGGCGCTGGGCGCGCCGCTGACCGGCGACTTTGCATGCGTGTCGCTCTCCGACCTGCTCACCCCGTGGGAGGTCATTGAAAAGCGGCTGCGCGGCGCGGCGGCGGGCGATTTTTGCATCGCGCTTTATAACCCCGGCAGCAAAACGCGCACCAGCCATCTGCGCCGCGCCTGCGATATCCTGCTCGAGACCCTGCCGCCGGAAACCGTGTGCGGGCTGGCGCGCAGCGTCGGCCGCGTGGGCGAAAGCCATACGCTGACCACGCTGGGCGCGCTGCGGGACACCGCGGCCGATATGCTGACCACGGTGCTCATCGGCAACAGCCGCACGCGCGTGGTGAACGGCCGTATGGTCACACCGCGGGGGTATCGGGGCGTATGAGGCTGGTCGTTTTTTCCGGCACGAGCGAGGGGCATGCGCTCTGCCGTTTCCTGTCTGCGCGCGGCGCGGTGGCGGACGTATACGTTGCCACCGAATACGGCGCGGCGGTCATGGAGCCGATGCCCGGCGTCGCCGTGCACGAGGGGCGGCTGGACGCGGACGGGATCGCGGCGCTGGTGGACGCGGAAACGCTGCTGGTGGACGCGACGCACCCTTACGCCGCCGCCGTGACCGATAATCTGCGTGCGGCGTGCGCCAGGACCGGCGCGCAGTATGAGCGCCTGCTCCGCCCCGCGCTGGACGCGGCGGGCGTGGCCGCCGTACCCGATACGGCGGCGGCGGTCGCTTGGCTGAACGCGCACCCGGGCAAGGTGCTGCTGACCACCGGCAGCAAGGAGCTGGAAGCGTACACTGCGGTCGAGGGCTGGCGGGAGCGCCTGTATCCGCGCGTGCTGCCCAGCGTGCCGGTGCTGGAAAAATGCGCGGCGCTCGGCTTTGCGGGCGCGCACATCATCGCCATGCAGGGGCCGTTTTCGCGGGAGATGAACGCCGCCCTGCTGCGGCAGACCGGCGCGACCATCCTGGTCACCAAGGATACCGGCGCGTCCGGCGGGTTCGCGGAAAAGCTGTCTGCCGCGCGCGAAACCGGTGTGACTGTGCTGGTCGTGGCGCGCCCGTGCGCGGAAAACGGCCGTACGCTGGAGGAGATGCAGGCGTATCTGGCGGGCAAGCTCGGGCTGGCAGGACCAGCTCGGGCGCAGAGGGAGAGCCTGCCTCGCTTTCCGCTGTTCGTATCGCTTGCGGGCAAAACCTGCGTGGTGTTCGGCGCGGGCAGGATCGCCGCGCGGCGCATCGGCGTCCTCAGGCGGTTCGGCGCGCGGGTCGTCACCGTCGCGCCCGAGGACAGGGCGTGCGTGGGCCTGACCCACTGCCGCGGCTATGAGAAAAGCGATCTTTCGGGGGCTTTTCTGGCAGTCGCGGCGACGGACGACCGGACGGTCAACCGCCGCATCGCGCGGGACTGCGCTGCACGGGATATCCCGTGCAGCGTGGCCGACTGCGCGGCGGCGTCCACCTTTTTCTTTCCCGCCGTCTGCGAGGGCGGCGGGCTGACCGTGGGCGTGGTGTCGGACGGCTCGGCGCACGGCAAAACGGCTGCGGCGGCAAAGCGCATCCGCGCGGTATTGGAGGAATTTGATGATTAAAGTAGGAAGCCGTGACAGCCGCCTCGCGGTCGTGCAGGCCGAGGAGGTCTGCCGTGCGCTTGGGGACTGCAAGCTGATTACCATGAAGACCACGGGCGACAGGATCATGGATAAAACGCTCGACCAGGTGGGCGGCAAGGGGCTGTTCGTCAAGGAGCTTGACTGCGCGCTGGCCCAGGGGCGCATCGACCTGGCGGTACACAGCCTGAAGGATGTGCCGATGGAACAGCCGGCGGGGTTACCGCTGGTCGCGTATACCCGCCGCGCGGACGCGCGGGACGCGCTGGTGCTGCCGCAGAGCGGCGCGTGGGACAAAACAAAGCCCATCGGCTGTGCATCGGCGCGGCGGCGCGTGCAGCTTGCGGCGCTGTTTCCAGAGATCGCGGTCAGGCCGGTGCGCGGCAACGTGCAAACGCGGCTGCAAAAGCTCGACAGCGGCGAATACGGCGCGCTCGTGCTTGCTGCGGCGGGGCTGCATCGTCTGGGGCTGCAGGAGCGCATCACGCGGTATTTTTCACCGGACGAGCTGCTGCCCGCGGCAGGGCAGGGTATTCTGGCCGTGCAGGGCCGCGCGGGGGAGTTGGAGGGCGCGGCGCGCCTGCTGGACGACGCGGACGCGCGCGTTTGCGCGCTGGCCGAACGGGCGTTCATCCGCACGCTCGGCGGGGGATGCTTCGCGCCGGTGGCGGCATATGCCGAGGCCGAAGGGGCATATCTCCATCTGCACGGGCTGTATGTCACTGCGGACGAGCGGACCGTGGTGCGCGGTGCGGTCACAGGGCGGCGGGAGCAGGCCGCGTCGCTCGGCCGCTCTCTCGCCCTGCAGCTTCGGACACAGGCGGAGGGAGCGCTATGACAGGAACAGTAACGCTGGTTGGCGCGGGTCCGGGCGGGCGCGGGCTGCTCACGCTTGCGGGCGCGGAAGCGATCGCCCAAGCGGACGCGGTCGTATACGACCGGCTGGTGGACGGGAGCGTGCTCGACCTGCTCCCGCTGCACGCCGTGCGCGTGGACGTGGGCAAGGAGAGCGGGCGGCATCCCGTGCCGCAGGATCAGATCAACGAGATACTGGTATGTCTGGCGCGGCAGGGCAAAACCGTTGTGCGGCTCAAGGGCGGGGATTGCTACCTGTTCGGCCGCGGCGGCGAGGAGTGCGAATACCTGCGGGAAAACGGCGTGCCGTTCCGTGTGATTCCAGGGGTGACGAGCGCGTTCGCCGCGCCCGCGTTTGCAGGCATTCCGGTCACGCACCGCGATTGCTGCTCGTCCGTGCATATCGTCACCGCGCATGCGCGCGCGGGCAGGGCGCTCAAAATTGACTTTGCGAGCCTGGTGCGGCTGGACGGTACGCTGGTCTTTCTCATGGGACTGTCCGCGCTCGAACAGGTGACGGATGGCCTGCTGACCGCCGGCATCGCGCCTGATATGCCCGCCGCCGTAATTGAAAATGGCGCGCGCGGCACCCAGCGTAAGGTGGTGGCGACGATCGCCGGCTTGGCGGACCGAGTGCGCGCGGCGGGGCTTCGCAGCCCAGCGCTCATCGTCGTGGGCAGGGTGTGCGGCCTGAGCGATACGCTCGACTGGTTCACGTCCCTGCCGCTGCACGGGAAGACCGTGGTCGTGACTCGGCCGCGCGGGCGGGCGGGAACGCTCGCCGCGCGCCTGCGCGCGCTGGGGGCGGAGGTGACCGAAGCGCCGTGCATCGAGACGGTCGAGCGCACGGACACGCGGCCGCTGGCGGATGCGCTCGACCAGCGCCACGACTGGGCGGTGTTCACCAGTCCGGCGGGCGTGCAGGCGGCGGTACACGCGCTGCGCGCGCTCGGACGCGACCTGCGCGCGCTGTACGGGATGAAGCTGGCCGCTATCGGCCGCGGCACGGCGGACGCGCTCGCGGACTGTGGTCTGACCGCTGACCTCCTCCCCAGGCAGTACGACGGGGCGCATCTCGCGGACGCGTTGATCAGTGCGATGCCGCAGGGCGGCGCGGCGCTGCTGCTACGCGCGGCGCAGGGCGGGCGTCTGCTGCCCGAAAAGCTCGCCGCCGCGGGCGTGCGCGTGACCGACGTGCCGCTGTACGACACCGTGTACCGCTGTGAGAAGGCGGATGCCATACGCGCCCTGCTGGAACAGGGCGCGGCGGACGTTGTGACCTTTACCAGCGCGTCCACGGTCGAGGGCTTCGTGCAGGCGGTGGGTGCGGCGGGCTGCGCCGGCTTTACCGCGCTGTGCATCGGCGGGCAGACCGCACAGGCCGCCCGCCGATATGGGATGAACGTAAAAGTCGCGGCAAACGCGACGATAGAGGATATGATCGCCTGTTTATTGGAGGGAGTATAAGAATATGTTTGACCAAACCATCCGCCCCCGCCGCCTGCGCGCGTCGGATAACCTGCGCCGGCTGGTGCGCGAAACGCGCATTTCCCCCGAAAGCCTGATCTGGCCGGTGTTCGTGATCGAAGGGGAGGGCGTTTATGAGGAGATCCCATCCCTGCCCGGCCAGTACCACTATTCGCCCGACCAGCTTGGGCGCATGGTCGAGCGGGCGCACGCGCACGGCGTGTCCCGCGTCATCCTGTTCGGCCTGCCCGCGCATAAGGATGAGCGCGGCTCGTCCGCGTGGGATGAAAACGGCGTGGTCCAGCAGGGCATTCGCAAAATCAAGGCGCTCGCCCCTGAAATGTATATCGTCACCGACGTGTGCATGTGCGAGTATACCTCGCACGGGCATTGCGGCATCCTGTGCGGTCATGACGTGGACAATGACAAAACGCTCGAGGTATTGGCGAAAACAGCGGTCAGCCATGTGCGCGCGGGCGCGGACATGGTCGCGCCGAGCGACATGATGGACGGCCGCGTCGCGGCCATCCGCAGGGCGCTGGATGAGAACGGCTTTATCCATGTACCCATCATGTCCTATGCCGCCAAATACGCGTCGTCCTTTTACGGGCCGTTTCGGGAGGCGGCAGGCTCCGCGCCTGCGTTCGGCGACCGGCGCTCCTACCAGATGGACCCGCACAACGGCCGCGAGGCCATGCGCGAATGCGCGCTCGATGCGGCCGAGGGCGCGGATATCCTGATGATCAAGCCCGCCATGCCTTATCTCGACCTGATGTACCGGTGCAGGCAGCGGTTCGACCTGCCGGTTGCGGCGTATCAGGTGTCCGGCGAATACGCGATGATAAAAGCGGCGGCAAAGGCCGACCTGATCGACGAATACGGCGTGATGTGCGAGAGCGCGGTGTGCATCTACCGCGCGGGCGCGGACATCCTGATCACCTACTATGCGCCCGAGCTGGCGGACGCGATCCGGAAAGGGGATATCGGCTGATGACCAGATCGGAGGAATGGTTTGAACGCGCGCAAAAGGTGCTGCCCGGCGGGGTCAACTCGCCTGTGCGCGCGTTCCGCGCGGTGGGCGGCAGGCCGCGCTTTATCGTCAAGGGCCTGGGCAGTCACGTGCTGGACGAGGACGGGCTGGAATATATTGACTATGTCGGCTCCTGGGGGCCGATGGTGCTCGGCCACAGCCATCCGGATATTTTGAAAGCGGTGTACGACCGCATGGTGTGCGGACTGTCCTTCGGCGCGCCGACCGCCCTCGAGGTAGAGATGGCCGAAAAGATGATTGGGATGGTGCCGCACATCGAGATGGTGCGCATGGTCAACAGCGGCACCGAGGCGGTGATGAGCGCGGTGCGTCTGGCGCGCGGCGCGACTGGACGGGACAAGCTGATCAAGTTTGAGGGCTGCTACCACGGCCATTCAGACGCGATGCTGGTCGGCGCGGGCAGCGGCGCGCTCACGCAGGGCGAGCCGGATTCCAGGGGAGTCACGCGCGGCGCGGCGCAGGATACGCTGATGGCGCAGTACAACGACCTTGCCTCGGTCGAGCGCCTGCTGGATGCCAACCCGAATCAGGTCGCGGCGGTGATTGTCGAGCCGGTCGCGGCGAATATGGGCGTCGTCCCGCCGAAGGACGGCTTTTTGCAGGGACTGCGCCGCCTGTGCGACAAGCACGGCAGCCTGCTCATTTTTGACGAGGTCATCACCGGCTTCCGACTGGCGGCGGGCGGCGCGCAGGAATATTTTGGCGTGCGCGCCGACTTGGTTACGTTCGGCAAGATTATCGGCGGCGGCATGCCGGTCGGCGCATACGCGGGCAGCCGCGCGCTGATGGAGCAGGTCGCGCCCTGCGGGCCAGTGTATCAGGCGGGTACGCTGTCCGGCAATCCTGTCGCGATGGCGGCGGGGCTGGCGCAGCTTACGATATTGGCCGACCATCCCGAGGTGTACACGGTGATGGAGACCGGGGCACGGTATATCGCCAACCACCTGCGCGAGAGCGCGAAAAGGCATGGCGTGGCTCTGCAGGTCAACCAGATCGGTTCGCTGTTGTGTCCGTATTTTACAGAACAGCCGGTGGACTGCTTTGCCGCCGCTCAGGAAAGCAACACAAAATTATACGCAAAGTATTTTAATGAGATGTTATTGCGAGGGGTGTATCTTGCGCCCAGCCAGTTCGAAGCCATGTTCGTTTCCTCGGCGCACACACAGAACGACCTGGCCTGCACGGTGCAGGCGGTGGAGGAGAGTATTGCTGCGCTCGCATAGAGGGCTTCAAAAGCATCCTATACGAAAAGACGTTCCAACACTCCGGTTGCAAAGAGGTGTTTTATGTCCCGCACATTCTATATTGTCGGCGTGGGGATGGGCGCGCCGGACGGGCTGACCGGCGAAGCCCGACGCGTGCTTGACGCATCCGATACGGTGTTCGCTACCGCACGGCTGGCGGCGGTGTGCGGCCGCGCGGCGGTCTGTCCATTCGACCGGCTGGCGGCGCAGGCTGTTGCGGCGGGTGCGCAGACCGCTGCCGTGCTGGTGTCGGGCGACGTGGGCTTTTTCAGCGCAGCCGCACGGCTGCGCGGACAGCTTGCGCCGCACGGCACGGTGCAGCTGGTACCCGGCCTGTCCAGCCTGCAGTATTTCTGCGCAAAGCTGGGCGCGCCGTATGACAATGTGTGTGTGCGCAGCCTGCACGGCCGCGCGGGCAGCATCCTCGGCGCGGTGAGCTACCACAAAAGGACCTTTGTGCTTACGGGAGGCGCGCAGGCCGCGCCTATCGTGTGCCAGACGCTCGCGGACGCGGATCTGGGCGGCCTGACCGTACACCTGGGCGAAAACCTCGGCGCGGCGGACGAGCGCATCGAGACCGGCGCGGCGGCGGTGCTGGCGGGCAAGCCCTGCGGCGGCCTGGCCGTGCTGCTGATCGAGCATCCGGACGCGGCAAACGCCCGCGAGCCGGTGCGTGACGCGATGCTGGCACGCGGGGACGTACCCATGACCAAGGAGGAGGTGCGCTGGGTGTCCGTATCCAAGCTCGCGGTGCAGCCGCGCGACACCGTGTGGGACGTGGGCGCAGGCACGGGCGCGGTAACGCTTGAGCTGGCGCGGCGTGCGTCCGACGGGCTGGTGTATGCGGTCGAGCGGAGCGCGGACGCGGTAAAGCTGCTCGGGGAAAACCGCCGCAGGCTCGGCGGGTATAATGTGCGCATTATCGATGGCGCGGCGCCGGCGGCGCTCGAAGCCTTGCCCGCGCCTGACTGCGTGTTCGTCGGCGGGAGCGGCGGCGCGATGCGGTGCATTTTGCAAGCCGCAAAGCGTAAGAATCCAGCCGTGCGCGTGGCAGTCAACGCCATCGCGCTGGAAACGCTGCACGCGGCGCAGGCCGCGCTGGCGGAGCTGGGTTTCGCGGAGATCGAGGTCGTCCAGCTTGCCGCCGCGCGCGGCCGGGTGGTCGGACCGTATACCATGATGACTGCGAACAATCCGGTGTTTATCCTGTCGGGGAAAGGGGACGGCCATGCAGAGTAATGCGCCCCGCCTGCTGCTGGCGGGTACCGGCTCGGGCTGCGGCAAGACCACCGTGACCAGCGCGCTGCTGCGCGCGTTCCAGCGGCGCGGCGTGCCGCTCGCGGCCTTCAAGTGCGGGCCGGATTACATCGACCCCATGTTCCACACCGCCGCGCTCGGCGTGCCGAGCCGCAACCTCGACCTGTTTTTTGCAGAGGCGGCGGCGGTGCGTGGCCAGCTTGCGCGGCACACTCCGCCGGACGGGCTGGGAGTGATCGAGGGTGTCATGGGCTTTTATGACGGCGTGCTGGACGGATCGGGCGCGACCGACCGCGCCTCGGCGGCGCACCTCGCGCGCGCGACCGATACGCCCGCCGTGCTCATCGTGCGGCCGGGGGGGCAGTCGCTTTCCCTGGCCGCGGTGCTGCGGGGCTTTCGGGACTTTGCACCCAACACCCTGTGCGGCGTGCTGCTGAACGGGATATCACAGGCGATGTACCCGTTTTACAGGGCGGTTGCGGAGCAGGCGGGCCTGCGGGTCTATGGCTTTCTGCCGCCCGTGCCGGAAGCGGTGGTTCCGAGCCGCCATCTCGGTCTGCTGGCCGCGGACGAGGTCAGCGGGCTGCAAGGCAAGCTCGACCGCCTCGCGGACGCGGCCGAACAGGGGGTTGACCTCGACGGGCTGCTGGCCCTCGCGCGTTCTGCGCCGCCGCTCACTGGGGAAAGCGCGCGGCCTGTCCCAGCCGTGGATAGGCCGGTGCGCATCGCGGTCGCGCGCGACCGGGCGTTCTGCTTTTATTATGCGGAAAATCTGGACATCCTGCGCACGCTCGGTGCGGAGCTCATCGAATTCTCGCCGCTCACGGATGAAAAGCTGCCCCGGGCGGTCGACGGCCTGTACCTCGGCGGGGGTTACCCCGAGCTGCACGCGGCAAAGCTCGCCGCCAACTGCACCATGCGGGATAGCGTCCGCGCGGCGGTGCAGGGCGGCCTGCCCACGGTGGCGGAGTGCGGTGGCTTTTTGTACCTGCACCGCACGCTGAACGGATGTCCAATGGCCGGCGTGCTGGATGCGGACGCGCGCATGACGGAGAAGCTCCAGCCGTTCGGCTATGTGACTCTGACCGCCCAGCGGGACAACCTGCTGTGCTGCGCGGGGGAGAGCCTGCGCGCGCACGAGTTCCACTATGCGCAGTCGGACGATGCAGGGTACGCGTTCCGAGCGGAAAAGCCGAACGGCCGCGCGTGGGACTGCATCCATGCGTCGGAGACGCTGTACGCGGGCTTTCCGCATCTGTATTTCGGGGCGGCCGCCCCAGTCGCGGAAAATTTTGTGCGCAAATGTGCAGAATGGAGGGACAGGAGATGACGCTGGAACAAACAATCGCTTTGGTCAGGCCGCTGTGCGGGGAGAGCATGGACGCGGCGCGCCGCCGCTTTTCCGATATCGCTATGCCGCTCGGCAGCCTCGGGCTGCTGCAGGAGGCGGTGGTGCAGCTGGCGGGCATCCAGCGCACGGGTCGGCCAGAAATCGGCCGGCGCGCCGTGGTGGTGTTCTGCGCGGATAACGGCGTGGTCGCGGAGGGCGTGACCCAGTGCGGGCAGGAGGTCACGGCCGTGGTGGCCGAAAACATGGGGCGCGGGCAGTCCACCGTCTGCCTGATGGCGCGGCGGATCGGCATGGATGCGTTTCCCGTCGATATCGGCGTGGCGCGCGATGTGCAGGGCGACCGCATCCTGCGGCGCAAGGTGCGGTACGGCACGGCGGACCTGCTGGAACAGCCCGCCATGACGCGGGAGGAGGCGGTGCGCGCGGTGGAGACCGGCATCAGCCTGGCGGAGCAGTGCGCGGCGGACGGATACCGCCTGCTGTGCGGCGGTGAAATGGGCATCGGCAATACCACGACCAGCGCGGCCGTGACCGCCGCGCTCACCGGTGCGGATGTGTATACGGTCACCGGACGTGGCGCGGGTCTGTCCTCTGCGGGCCTGTCGCGCAAGGTGTGCGTGATCCAGACCGCGCTCGCCCTGCACCGGCCGGATCCGGACGACCCGATGGACGTGCTGCACAAGGTCGGCGGGCTGGATATCGCGGGGCTGGCGGGGCTGTACCTCGGCGCGGCGGCCTGCGGCCTGCCCGCTGTGCTGGACGGTGTGATTTCGTGTGCGGCGGCGCTGCTCGCCGTGCGGCTGTGTCCCGCGGCGGGCGATTACCTGATCGCAGCGCACCGGCCGGAGGAGCCGGCGGGAAAGCTCCTGCTGGAGCGGCTGGGGAAAACGCCGATGATCGCGGCCGGCCTGCGGCTGGGCGAGGGGACGGGTGCGGTCGCAGCGGTCAGCCTGCTCGACCTGACGCTGGCGGCGTACGATGGCATGGTCAGCTTCGCGGAAACCGGCATCGAAGCCTATACGCCGCAGGCATGAGGGCGGCGGGCTGGTCCATCCGGCAGGGAGAAAGGAGCGTTTTTATGCTGATATTGGTCACCGGCGGCGCGGCGAGCGGCAAATCCGCACACGCGGAGCGGCTGCTGTGCGCGTCCGCGGCGGGCGCGCGCTTATATCTGGCGACCATGCAGCCGTTTGGCGCGGCGGCGGAGACGCGTATCGCCCGTCACCGCGCCCTGCGGCGGGACAAGGGCTTTGAAACGGTCGAACGCCCGCTCGGCCTCGCGGGGCTGGAGCTGCCCCGGCGGTACGACGGCATCCTGCTTGAGGACCTGGGCAACCTGCTCGCTAACGAGCTGTTCGATCCCGCGGGCGCGGGCGAGGCAGCGTTCGGCAGCACCCTTGCAGGCATCGCGCGCCTGCAAGACTGCTGCGAAACGCTGGTCGTCGTATCGAACGAGGTGTTTTCAGACGGGCTGGCCTACCCGCCCGAGACCGCGGCCTATATCCGCACGCTCGGGCGGCTGCACGCCGCGCTTGCCGCGCGTGCGGACGCGGTATACGAATCGGTCTGCGGCATCCTGCTGCCGCTGAAAGGGGAGAAAGGGATTTGAAAAGCGCCTGGAGCGGCCTGCTGGTCGCGTTTTCGCTGTATTCCGCCGTACCCGTGCCGCAGGTGCGGTGGGAAAAACGGACCATGCGCTGGGCGCTGTCCTTTCTGCCGCTTGTCGGCGTGCTGATCGGCGTGCTGGAGGGGGTATGGCATGCGTTCTGTACGCGATACGGCGCGGCGGGACTGTTTTACGCGGTGGGCGCGGCGCTTATTCCGCTTGCAGTGTCAGGCGGCATCCATCTGGACGGGCTGTGCGATACCTGCGACGCGCTCTGCTCCTACGGCGACCGCGAAAAGCGGCTGGCGATCTTGAAGGACCCGCATGTGGGCGCGTTCGGGCCGCTGTGGCTGACGGCGTTCCTGCTGGCCGAGACCGCGTGCTTCGCGCAGATCTATCAAACGCCGCAGTTTTTGCCGGTGGTATTTGTTGGGTTTGCCGTGGCGCGTACCGACGGGGGACGCAAGATCGTGACCATACCCTGCGCCAAAGATACCGGCCTTGCGCATATCTTTGCGGAAAACAGCGATAAAAAGGCGGTCGATATGACGCTTAAGCTGGAGGAAGCAGCGCTGGAGGTGCTGCTGCTGGTGTGGCTGTATTGTACAGGGAACGGCATATTCGCTATGCACTATTTGGTGCTGATCGGACTGTGGTATATACTGCATAGCCGTTTGACAGTGCATGTTTTCGGCGGCATCACAGGCGATCTTGCCGGTTTTTATATTTCACTTGCGGAGCTGCTGGCGCTGGTGTGCGCCGCGTTTGGAGGGATGGTGCTGTGACGGTTTTACTCATCGGCGGCGCGCATCAGGGAAAGGCCGCGCTGGCCGCGCGGCTGTATCCGAACCTGCCGTTGGTCACCGGCCTGCACGTGCGCGTGCGGGACGAGCTGGACGCGGGACGCGACCCCATGGCGCTGCTCGGCGGGCTGCGCGGCTGCGCCGTAACCTGCGACGAGGTTGGCTGCGGCATCGTGCCGATGGACCGCGCGGACGAAACCTGGCGCGAGGCGGCCGGCCGGCTGTGCTGCGCGCTCGCGGCGGAGGCGGACGCGGTTGTGCGCGTGACCGCGGGCCTGCCGCAATATATTAAAGGAGAGAGACCATGTATTTGACCTGCGCCGTGCTGCTCGGCTTCGTGCTCGATTGGGTGCTGGGCGACCCGAACAGCGCCCTGCATCCCGTGTGTCTGATTGGGCGGCTGATTACGCGGTGCGAGCGCGTGCTGCGGCGGGTGTTCCCCAAAACGCCGCGCGGCGAGACCGTAGCGGGCGTGCTGCTGTGGCTCGTGGTGTGCGGGGTGAGCTTTGCCGCGCCGCTCTTCCTGCTGCGCTGGCTGCGGGGTGTACACTTCTGGCTGGGCTTCGGCGCGGAGACGCTGCTCTGCTGGCTGATTTTTGCGCGCAAAAGCCTGGCGGACGCGGGGCGGCACGTTTATACCGCGCTCGATGCCTCGCTGGACGAGGGGCGCAAGGCGGTCGCTATGTATGTCGGCCGCGACACCGGCGCGCTCGATCGGGAGGGCGTCATCAAGGCTGCGGTCGAGACCATCGCGGAAAACACCACCGACGGCGTGGTTGCGCCGCTGGCCTATATGCTGCTCGGCGGCGCGCCGCTCGGCCTGCTGTATAAGGCAGTGAACACGCTGGACTCCATGGTCGGCTACCACAGCGACCAATACGAGTATCTGGGCAAGTTTTCCGCCCGCATGGACGATATATTCAATTTTATCCCTGCGCGGCTGGCGGCAGTATGCCTGATCGCGGGTACGGGCATGCTCGGCATGGACAACCGCAACGCGCTGCGCATCTTCCGTCGCGACCGGAACCACCACAAAAGCCCGAACGCC
Source organism: Agathobaculum faecis (assembly GCF_014287995.1). Lineage (NCBI taxonomy): Bacteria > Bacillati > Bacillota > Clostridia > Eubacteriales > Butyricicoccaceae > Agathobaculum > Agathobaculum faecis. The sequence continues at coordinate 67,401 of NZ_JACOPL010000008.1, read as the reverse complement.
GGACAGACCGAGGCGGCCTGCGCGGGCGCGCTGCATATCCGGCTGGGCGGGGACGCGAGCTATTTTGGCAAAACGGTCAAAAAGGCGGCGTTCGGCGATCCGGATAAGGAGATAAGCCGCAGCGATATCCTGCGCGCGGCGGATCTGATGACAGCGGCGTCAGCACTGGCGCTGACGCTTGGAGCAGCGGTGCGGCTGACCACCGGCTGGCCGCCGTTCGGATAAGGGAAAGGAGGCTGACGATGCCGGAATATGTACACGGCGGTGATGTGTATTCCTATGCCGAGCGGTACGGCGGCGAACCGCTTGACCTGTCCGCGAATATCAGCTCGTTCGGCATTCCGGAGCGGGTCAGGCAGGCGATGCACAGGGCGATAGAGGACTGCGCGCGCTACCCCGACCCGTTCTGCCGCGCGGCGCGGCGCGCCATCGGCGCGGCCGAGGCCGTCCCCGACGGCTTCCTGTACTGCGGCAATGGCGCGGCGGACGTGCTCGACCGCTTGGCGGCGGCGCTGCGCCCCCGCAGGGCGCTGCTCACCGCGCCGGCGTTCGCCGAGTATGAGCGCACGCTCGCGGGCGCGGATATCCGCTTCCATTATCTGCGTGAAGACGAGGGCTTTGCGGTCACGGAGCGCATTTTATCCGATATCACGCCCGAAACCGACGTGGTCTACCTGTGCAACCCCAATAACCCGACCGGCCGCACGGTCGAGCCGGCTCTGCTGCGCGCCGTCGCGGCGCGGTGCGCGGACGCCGGCGCGCGCCTGATCGTGGACGAGTGCTTTGTAGACTTCCTGCAGGACGCGGCGCGGCACACGCTGAAAGGTCTGCTGGCGGGCAGCCCGCATCTGATTCTGCTGCGGGCGTATACCAAGCTGTTCGCGGTGCCGGGCGTGCGCTTCGGCTGGTGTATGACTGCGGACGTTGGTCTGATCGAAGCGCTGTATCGTGCGGGACAGCCGTGGAACGTATCGGTGGTCGCGCAGGCGTGTGCCGCGGCTGCGGCGGGCGAACGGGAATGGGCCGCGCGGGTTGCGGCGCGCATCGCGGAGGAACGCGCGCGGCTCTCCGGCGGGCTTGCGGCGCGCGGGCTGGCCGTCTGCCCGGGCGAAGCGAACTTCCTGTTGTTCCGGTCAGGGGACGCGGCGCTGCACGAAAAGCTCGCGGCGCGCGGCGTTTTGATCCGGAACTGCGCCAATTACCGCGGCCTGGGCGCGGGCTATTACCGCACGGCGGTCAGGAGCGGGGACGATACCGCGCGCCTGTTCGCCGCGCTGGACGCAATACGAAAGGAGGGGTGTTGATGGCAAGGTGCATCATGGTGCAGGGGACCTGCTCGAACGCGGGTAAAAGCCTGCTGTGCGCGGCGCTGTGCCGCATCTTCCGGCAGGACGGGTACCGCGTCGCGCCGTTCAAATCGCAGAACATGGCGCTCAACTCCTTTATCACCGCAGGTGGGAAAGAGATGGGCCGCGCGCAGGTTGTGCAGGCCGAGGCGGCGGGTATCCCGCCCGATGTGCGGATGAACCCCATCCTGCTCAAGCCGACGAGCGACACCGGCTCGCAGGTGGTTGTCATGGGGGAGGCGTGCGGCAACCGCACGGCGCGCGAGTACTGGGGCGGAAAAAAGGCGCTGCTTCCGATCGTCAGGGACGCTTACGACAGCTTGGCGGCGGAGTACGATATCATTGTGATCGAGGGCGCGGGCAGTCCGGCGGAGATCAACCTCAAGCAGGACGACATCGTCAACATGGGGCTGGCGAAGCTGGTGGACGCGCCGGTGCTGCTGGTGGGCGACATCGACCGCGGCGGCGTGTTCGCGTCGCTGTACGGCACGGTGGCGTTGCTTGAAGCGGAGGAACAGGCGCGCGTCAGGGGCCTGATCGTCAACAAATTTCGGGGCGACGTAGAGCTCCTGCGCCCGGGCCTGACACAACTGGAACGGCTGACCGGCAAGCCGGTCGTCGGCGTGGTACCCTATGGCCGGTTCGACATCGACGATGAGGACAGCCTTTCCGCGCGGCTGGACGCGTGCGGCGCGCCCGCGCTCGTGGATATCGCGGTCGTGCGGCTGCCAAGGCTGTCCAACTTTACGGATTTCTCCCCGCTCGAACGGATTGAGGGAGTGGGTGTGCGCTATGCCGGCGCGCCGGAGCAGCTCGAGGGCGCGGACCTGATCCTGCTGCCCGGCACCAAATCCACGCTCGCGGACCTGAAATGGCTGCGTGAAAGCGGCATGGAAGCCCAGCTTCTCAAATGGCACGCGGCGGGCGTGCCGGTGTTCGGCGTGTGCGGCGGCTATCAGATGATGGGGCGCGCCGTATCCGATCCGGAAAACACCGAGGGCGGCGGAGTCATGCGTGGCTTGGGGCTGCTGCCGGTGGAAACCGTGTTCCGTCCGGTCAAGACCACGGCGCAGGCAAGCGGCGCGTTCGGTACGGTCGGGGGCGTGCTGCGCGGCTTATCGGGCGCGGGCGCGTCCGGTTATGAGATCCATATGGGCGAAACCGCGCTGGACGCGGGCGCCCTGCCGCTGATCCGGCTGACGCGCGCGGACGGAACGTCGTTCTGGGACGGGTGCCAGGCGGACAGCGCTTACGGCACCTATCTGCACGGCCTGTTCGACATGCCGGACGCGGCGCAGGCGCTGGTGCAGGCGCTGGCCGCGCGCAGGGGCGTGACGCTGGCAGACACGGCTTGCGACACGGCGCGATATAAGGAAAGACAGTACGACCTGCTGGCGGATACCGTGCGGCGGGCGCTGGATATGGGGTATATTTACCGGATACTGGAGGGAAACGGATGAAAGGGCTGATTCATTTGTATTGCGGCGAAGGGAAAGGAAAAACGACCGCCGCGGTCGGGCTGGCTGTGCGGTGCGCGGGGCATGGCGGCAGGGTGGTGTTCGCGCAGTTTTTGAAGGACGGGACGTCGGGCGAGTGCCGCGCGCTGGCGGGGCTGAAAAACGTGACCGTGCTGGCGGCCAATCCGGTGGGTAAGTTCTCCTTCCAGATGACGGAGGAGGAGAAGCGCCGGACCGCCGACGCGGTATCCCGCATGTTTGAGGCGGCGGCGGGCTTTGCCGTGCGCGAGGGCGCGCGCCTGCTCGTGCTGGACGAGGTGTGCGCGGCAGTATCCTGCGGCTTCCTGGAGGAGCGGGCAGTGCTGGCGTTCCTGGACGGACGGCCGGAAACATTAGAGGTGGTGATGACTGGCCGCGGCCCCTCGGAAGCGCTGTGCGCGCGCGCCGATTATATCACGGAAATGGCCGCCCGCCGCCATCCGTTCGACCGCGGCGTGGCCGCGCGGGAGGGGATCGAATTTTGAATGGACACATGCGGCCGCAGGATATCGAAAAACGCTCCTTTGCCATTATCACGGCCGAGCTGGGGGAGCGGACGTTTCCGGATGGGGAGTCCGAAGTGGTCAAGCGGGTCATCCACACAACGGCGGATTTCGACTACGCGGACAGCCTCGCTTTTTCGCCCGGCGCGGTCGGACAGGCCAGGGAAGCGCTGGCTTCGGGCGCGACCGTCGTGACCGATACGAATATGGCGCTGGCGGGCGTGAATAAGGGCGCTCTGCAGGCGCTCGGCGGGCGGGCGGTCTGCTATATGGCGGATGGGGCCGTGGCGCGCGCGGCAGGGGCGCGCGGCGTGACGCGCGCGGCGGTTTCGATGGAGTATGCCGCGCTGCTGGACGGCCCGCTCATTTTCGCCGTTGGGAACGCGCCGACAGCGCTGATCCGGCTGCACGAGCTGATCGCGGAGGGGGCGGTGTCGCCCGCGCTTGTGATTGGCGTGCCGGTCGGTTTTGTCAACGTGGTCGAGGCAAAGGAGCTTTTTATCGGCGGGCAGACGCCGTATATCATCGCGCGGGGAAGGAAGGGCGGCTCGAACGTCGCGGCGGCCATCGTCAACGCGCTGCTGTACCAGTTGATTGAACGGGAGGGATTTTAAATATGGGAAAAAAAGCGCTGGTGGTCGTCAGCTTCGGCACGGCCTGGCCGGAGGCGCGCCGTGCGATTGAAAAGCTGGAGGAGCGGCTGCGGTGCGCGTTCCCGACGCATGATTTTTACCGGTCGTTTACCTCGGAGATGGTAGCGCGCAGGATCGAGCGGGAGGAGGGTGTGCATATCCCGCAGCCGGAGGAGCTGCTGGAGCGGCTCGCGGCGGCGGGCTACGATGAGGTGCGGTGCCAAAGCCTGCATGTCATTTTCGGACAGGAGTATGAAAAGATGCTGCGCCAACTTCGGCCGTTCTGCGGCCGTTTTGAGAAGCTGTTGGCGGGCGACCCACTGCTGTGGGGGACGGGCGACTATCTGCGCCTGACCGAAGCCCTGCTCGCCCGCATGCCCCGGCTCGACAGGGACGAGGCCTATCTCTTTATGGGGCATGGCTCTGCGCATCCGGCAAACGCGGCGTACGCGCTGGTGGAAAACACGTTCCGCTACCACGGCGCGGAGCGTGTGTATGTCGGCACGGTCGAGGGATTCCCGCATCTTGACTATGTGCTGTCCCGCCTGCACCAGCGCGAGATCGCGCAGGTTCACCTTGCGCCGCTGATGATCGTTGCAGGCGACCATGCGCACAACGACCTGGCGGGGGAGGGAGAGGATAGTTGGAAGAGCCGCCTGGAGAGCGAGGGCTATCAGGTGCAGACCCATCTGTATGGCCTGGGCGAATTGGGCGCGGTAGGGGATATCTTTGTCGACCACTGCAGGCGCGCTGCGGCGCTGTAATGACTGACAGCAGAGGGAGGAAAGACCGAAACGGTCTTTCCTCCCTCTTTTTTGCGCCCTGTTTTCCGCCCCACAGGGATAAAATACGCAAAAATACTATTCCCCCTCTTATTTTCCGGCAAAGCCCGCAAATTGTTTGGGATATACTGGAAAAACAAGGGAGGCATAACGAAAATGGACAAGCAGAAAACAAAAAGAGCGGCGCCGCAGCTCATCGGGCGCGCCGCGGCGCGGGCGGCGCAGCTTTGGAACGAGGAGCACCTGCATACGCTGTTGACTGGCGTGCAGCGGTTTGTGCTGTGCGCGGTGCTGACGCGCGGCGCGGTGCTCGGAGGTTATGCCCCTTTTGGTTTGGCGATGGCCTCCGCTCTGATGGCGCGTGGGGCGGGGCTGAGCGCGATCGGCGGCATGTTTTTCGGCGCGATGCTGCTCGGCGGCGGGATCAAAAGCGGGCTGTATGCCGCCGCGGCCCTGCTCGTGCTATGTGTGATGAGCGTGTGCGCGGGGCTGCGTGTCATGGAGCGGAGGTGGTTTGCGCCCACGGTAGCAACTCTGTCCGGAGCGGCGTGTACCTTTGTGTTCCTGCCCGCGGGCGCGGCGCTCGACACGGCGGCGCTCCTGACCTTTATCGCCGTTCAGGGGCTGACCTTCGCTGCCTGCTGGATCTATGGCGGGGCGCTTGCCCCGCCGCGTGAGGAGAACGACTGGAAACGGCCGGCCACCCTGCTGGCGGTAACGGCAACCGTCCTGCTGTCACTTTCCGATCTGACGGTGTTCGGGCTGTTCGCGCCCGCGCGGGTCGTGGCGCTGCTGCTGGCGCTGGCTGCGGCTTACCTCGGCGGGTCCACAACGGGCGCGGCGGCGGGCGTGGCGTTTGGCGCGGCCATGGATCTCGCGGTCGGGTACGGTGCGCTGTTCACCTGCTGCTACGGTCTGTGCGCACTGATTGCCGGTCTGTTCCGCGACCAGGGGCGGCTGTGGTTCGCGGTCTGCGCGCTCGCCTCCGGCGTCTGTGCGGCGATGCTGGGCGTGGAACATGCGCTGTTTATCCCGCTGGTCATCGAGCAGGTCTGCTCGGTGGGGCTGTTCGCCGCAATGCCGCCGCTGGTGTGGAACGCGCTCCGGCAGACGCTCCTGCCCGACACGCTGATGGGAGAATCCGCGCGGCAGCAGGTGCGGCAGACCGCGGGCAAGTGCGCGACCGAGGCCGCGCAGGCGTTTTACGAAATGTATCTGGCCATGCTCAACGGCGTGACCGAGGGGAAGGCGGCGGGGGATCAGAATGTACGGGCGGTATTCGACCGCGCGAGCGATAGGGTGTGCAAAAACTGCGTCCTCTGCTCGCAGTGCTGGCAGCGGGACTATGTGACCACGCTTTCCGCGCTCAACGACGTGACTCAGCCCATGCTCAAGCGGGGCAGGGCCGAGCTGTCCGACTTCCCGTACCATTTTGCGTCGCGCTGCGTGCATTTGCCCGAGCTGATGCGCGCGATCAACAGCGCGCTGTTTGCGCTCCGCGAGCGCCAGAGCCTTCGGCGGCAGCAGGAGGAAAACCAAAGCCTGCTGGCCCGGCAGTACGCGGGCATTACGGATATCCTCCGTCAGCTTGGCGCGGAGGCGACGCGGGACGTTGCCGCGCAGCCGGTGATGGAGAAGCAGGTGCGCCGGTACGCAGCCGCGTTCGGATGGATCGAGCGGGTCTGTGTGGTGCGGGACGCGCAAGGTAGGCTGGTGGTGGAGCTGTACGGCGATGGTATTCGGGATGTGCTGGAGCAGGGCGAGGGGTTTTCCGCGGGTCTGTCCGCGCTGCTGGGCGTCGGGCTGACAAAGCCCAAACGGCTGGAGGACGAGCTGGGGCCGCATCTGGTGCTGCGTGAGCGCGCGCCGTTCCGCGCGGTCGTCGGTATCGGGCGGCAGCAAAAGGAGGACGCGGCGGTTTCCGGAGACAGCGGATGCTATTTCCTGACCGACGCGGGCGTGGCCTGCCTGCTGCTCGCGGACGGGATGGGCTCGGGCGCGGCCGCGGCGCAGGACAGCCGGATGCTGGTCACCTCGATGGAGCGGTTCCTGCGTGCGGGGATCACGCCGGCGGACGCGCTGAAAGCGGTGTCGCCCGCGCTGCGGCTGCGGTCGGATGGGACGCGGTTTGTCACGCTTGACGTGCTGACCGTCGACCTGTTCAGCGGAAAGGCGGAAAGTCTCAAATGCGGGGCCGCGCCCTCCTATCTGCGCGCGGGCGGTCAGTGGACCATGCTTTCCGGCAAGGCGCTGCCTGTCGGCCTGGCGGAAGAGGACGCGCTGGGCGAGCCGGTGCCGCTGCGCCTGGGACATGGCGACCTGTACATCATGCTGTCCGACGGGATTTCGGATGGTCTGGACGACGGCTGGGTACGCGAGCTGCTGGTCCGACATGCGGGGGAAAGCCCGAAAGAACTGGCAGCCCGCCTGGTGACCGAAGCGAAAGGGCGCGGGCATGACGACGACCGGACCGCGCTGGTGATGCGCATAGAACGGCTGTGAGGTAAAAGCGGGCGCAGCTGTAAAAATACGGCGGGATATGGTTAAATCCCTCCCTTTTGGGCATACTTGCTGCAAAAGGGAGGGATTTACCATGGTCAAGGGCGTGAGCCGGCGCGTGGTGGTCGTGCAGCCGGATGCGCACGGCTTATTCGAACAGGCGATTTTTCTGGTGCGGGATTACACGGTTCCGCGCGGCGATGTGGTGCGCGAAGCGTGCAGGATTGCAAACGGGTATGTGGCGGGACGTTCCGCGCGGTACAAACGGCGTTTTGCGTTCTGGCAGATCGCCTGCGCTTTTGCAGCGGGCTGCATGCTTGCGAGCGCGGCCTGGTCGGTGATTTGGCTGCTGGCTTGACAAATCGGTCAAAACTGCTGGAAAATACGCCGGATTATTGTATATTTTTACGGTAGACAATAGATAGCATAAAGATTATATTAATAATAGATATTAAAAGATAAAGGAGATCAAAAAATGACAAAGTATGTTTGCAAGATCTGCGGTTATATATATGACCCCGCCGAGGGCGATCCGGATAACGGCGTTGCGCCGGGTACCGCGTTCGCGGACCTGCCGGAGGACTGGGTATGCCCGCTGTGCGCGGTCGGCAAGGATGAATTTGAGCCGGCATAAGCGGACGGGCGCGGAAACGGGCCGCTTCGGCGGTCCGTTTGTAAATAGATTGAAAATTGCGGCCTCTGTCACTTGTTTTGGCAGGGGCCGCTTGTTATACTATGCTTAATCAAGCGTTGGAGAGTGAGCGGACGTATGACGGCCGAGGTATTTTTTGACCTTTTCCACCAGTACGGGTTGATCCTGATCTGTGCGGTAATCTTTTGCGAATATATGAATCTGCCCGGCTTTCCAGCGGGGGTAATCATGCCATCCATCGGGGTGCTGATCGCGCAGAGCGAGTTGTCTCTGGTGCTGACGATCGTGCTGAGCGTGGTGTTCGGCCTCCTCGGCAGCTTGGTGATTTACGGCCTGTGCTATTGGGGTGGCGAGCCGATCATGGAAAAGCTGTTCGGCAAAAGCGAGAAATTCCGCTCCTTCGTCAAAAGATGCCATGCGTATATTGACGCGCAGCATGGACGCGGCCTGGCGTTCTGCCGTATCATTCCGGTTTTGCGCACCATTGTTTCCATTCCGGCGGGGTTGATTCGGATGCCGGTCAAGTGGTTCGTCGGCTGGTCCGCAATCGGCATCGCGGCGTGGAACACCGTGCTGATCTCGTTCGGCTATTTCTTTAGCGAAAAAATATTATCCATGCTGTAAAAACTCCCGAAAGGGGGTTTTTGTTTTGTCACCACTTTGCAATTTGCATTTAGTGGGGGCTTGTGATAAAATATACTGCGTCAAATTATGCGCAGTGGGGGAGAGACATGCAAATCGGTTCTGTTATGCTCGCCGGGCGCCTGGTCCTGGCGCCGATGGCCGGAGTGACCGACCGCGCATTCCGGCAAATCTGTCGGGAACATGGCGCGGCGCTTACCGTGACCGAGATGGTTTCCACCAAGGCGCTTTGCTATCAGGATAAGAAAACGCCTGCGCTTTTGTCGCTGGCGGCAGACGAGCATCCGGCCGCGGCGCAGATATTCGGGCATGAGCCGGAAACCATGGCCGAGGGCGCGCGGATTGCGCGCGCGGTGTCCGGCTGCGATATCATCGATATCAATATGGGCTGCCCCGCGCCCAAGATCGCAAACAACGGGGACGGGGCTGCGCTCATGCGCGACCCCGCGCTGGCGGCGCGCGTAATCGAAGCGGTCGTCAGCGCGGTCGATGTGCCGGTCACGGTCAAGTTCCGCAAGGGATGGGACGAGAAGAGCGTGTGCTGCGTGGACTTTGCCCGCATGGCCGAGCGGTGTGGCGCGGCGGCGGTCACGGTACACGGGCGAACGCGCGCGCAGCAGTACAGCGGCACGGCGGATTGGGACGCGATCCGCGCGGTTCGGGAGGCGGTTTCCATACCGGTCATCGCCAACGGTGATGTGGCCGAGCCGCAGGATGCGGTCCGCATCCTGCGGCATACCGGCGCGGATATGGTGATGATCGGCCGCGGCGCATTGGGCGACCCGTGGCTTTTCGAGCGCGCAAACGCGCTGCTGGAAACCGGCGTCTGCCCGCCGCTGCCTCCGTTTGCGGAGCGGATCGATACTGCGGTGCGGCAGATCGAGCTGGCGGCGGAGCAAAAGGGGGAGCGCGTCGCCATGCTGGAGGCGCGCCGCCATGTAAACTGCTATCTAAAACGGCAGAGCGGGCTCAAGGCCTTCAAAACACGCATTTGCGCGCTGGAACGGCTGGAAGAGCTTTATCCGCTGGCCGAGGAGCTCAAGCGCGCTGTGCAGGCGTGACGGGGCCTGACATCAGGAAGGGGGCGGGAGCCCATGGACGAAAAACATTTGCTGGCGAGAGCGCGCCGCGGCGAGGTGGCGGCGTTTGAAGAACTGGTGCGGCTGTATGAAAAGCGCGTTTACGCGGTCGCCCTGCGTTCGGCCGGCTCGCCGGAGGACGCGGCGGACATCGTGCAGGAGGTGTTCCTGCGCGCGTGGCGGTCGATCGAGTCCTTTCGGGGGGACAGCGGGTTTTCCACCTGGCTGTTCCGGATCACGATGAACCTGTGCGTCGATTTTGCGCGGCACAAGCATGCGCAGCCGCAGACCCAGCCGCTTGTGGGAGAGGACGACGCGGAGCGCCCGATACCGGATACCGCCCCCACGCCGGAGGAGCATCTGGAGAACAGCGAGCTTGGGCGCGAGCTGGCCGCCGCGTTGGACGAAGTGAGCGGCGAGCATCGCCAGATCGTATTGCTGCGCGATGTATCCGGCTTGAGCTACACCGAGATCGCAGAGGTGCTGGAGATCAGCGAGGGAACGGTCAAGTCGCGCCTGTCGCGCGCGCGGCTTGCGCTGCGCACGGTTTTGCTGCGGCGGGGGAACCTTTTGCCGTCTACCGCGTCTAATGAATCGAAAGGAGGCGGGGACGCATGAGCGATAAGGAATATTATGAGCAGCTCTGCTCAAACAGCATTGACGGTACGCTGACTGATTCCGAACGGGAAAAGCTGGAGGCGCATCTGGCGGAATGTCCCTCGTGCGCCGCGCTGAAACAGGATTTGGAGCAGATGCACGCGCTGTTTTCGACCGAAGCGGCGCTTCCGGACGGGCTGCACGAAAAGATTATGCAGTGTGTGGAGCAGGAGGCGAAGTTGCGGGTCGTGCAGCCGGAAAAGCCGGCGCGCAGGCTGCCGGTATTCACTATGGTCGCGGCAGCGGCGGTCGTCGTGCTGGCGGTTCTGGGCGGCGGCGTGGGACAGGTGTTCGGCATGGTGAACATGGGCTCGGGCGTCAGCGCCTCGAACGCCTCCACGGCGGCAGGCGCTACGGAGGGCTTGGACATGAACGGCGGCGTGCGTGCGGCCGTAGAGGATGCTGCGGACCAGGCGGCGCTGGCGAAGGAGGAGAAGGCGGCGGATGCGTCGGCAGACGCCGGCGAAGCGCCGCCAGCGGAACCGGCGGCGCCGGAATCGTACAGCGTTCCGGAAAGCGGAGCGGAGAATCCGGCCGGAGAGGACGGCGGGGACCATGCGGACACGGCCGTGCCGGCTGGCGGCGGCGCGGTCGAGCCGCGGGATTCGGGGCCGGCGGTGATGCAGGCCGGCGGTGAGACGGAAGCATTTTCGTTGCCGGAAGCGTTGAGCGGCGTAAGTGTGGCGCACTGCTATCTGGCAAGCGGCACGGGCGAGCTGCCGGACATAGGCGGGGAACTGCTCTCCACGGATGAAACGGTATCTTATTTCCTGCTGGACAACAGCATGGCTACGATCCAAGACACCTTTAAGGCGCTGGAGGAAGCGGGCTTTGAAGTTTCCGCGTACGAAGGGCTGGGGCTGACGCTGGACAGCAAAGCGGAAAGCTGGCTCCTGATCGTGACCGTCGGATAAGGCGGCTGCGGAAAAGGGGGGATACGGAAAAATGGCGGTGCGGCCGCCATTTTTTTGTGCCTGCGGCCGCAGGGAATTAAATTTTGGAGGCTTTCACAAAAAAAATGCAGAAATTTTGTTCAAGCGCTTGACTTTGGGAAATGCTTGTAGTAATCTATAAAGGCACCTGCAAAAGCAGGTAAAACGCGATGATGCCGGAGATTGCTGCCCTGTGCAGGTAACTTCGGCGGAGTAGGTCCGACAATCGGGCGGTTGAGATAACTGCTATCAGCCGAGAGGACAGAGTGCCTCCAGGCAAAAACGCAATGTTCCTGCGTAAATTCGGGACTTGCGGCGCGTGAGCCGCAAAGCCGATGGCCTGAACCACTTACGTTTCTTATTGTGACCGGATCGTTACACTATCAGTGCGCCCCGGTTATTTTCATGCCCGACCGTGATACGCACGGCGGGGTTGCAGTTTCTCTCCGTAGCGAGTCAAAACATTATTTAATGTATGGCACACATACGAGGAGGAAAACCAAAATGGCAAACGCACAGAAGATCCGCATTCGTCTCAAGGCGTACGACCACGAGTTGATCGACCAGTCCGCGGAGAAGATCATCGAGACCGCCAAGCGCAACGGCGCGAAGGTCTCCGGCCCGATCCCGCTGCCGACCGAGAAGCAGATCGTCACCATCCTGCGCGCGGTACACAAGTACAAGGATTCCCGCGAGCAGTTCGAGCGCCGCACCCACAAGCGCCTGATTGACATCATCAACCCGAATCAGGCCACCATCGAGGCGCTGACCACCCTCGACCTGCCGGCGGGCGTGGAGTTTGAGGTCAAACTCTAAACCCCTATAGGGGGCTTCAAAAGCCCCCTATATACGAAGGTCGGTTCCGGAAGAAACCGATCTTCGTTACCCGAATGACGCCGTCCAGGGCGGCTGGGTCGGGGTGTAAAAAGTCCGGCAAAGCTGGACTTTTTACGGGAAACCGCATGGCGGTTTCATCTTATGATTCCTTTTGTCAACAGGCAGACGGACTAACCCAACCGGCTGCTTGAAGCCCTGCCGCGATACGCGCGGCGAGGTCATGTTGGCGGCCAAATGCCGTCAACCAATAACCTTTAAGGAGGAAAAACACTATGCTGCAGAAAGCAATCATCGGCAAGAAGGTCGGCATGACCCAGATCTTCAACGCTGACGGCAAGGTCATCCCCTGCACGGTGATCGAGGCGGGCCCCTGCGTCGTCACCCAGCTCAAGACCGAGGAAAAGGACGGCTATAACGCGGTTCAGTTCGGTTTTGAGGATATCAAGGAGCGCAAGCTCAACAAGCCGGAGAAAGGCCACCTGAAGAAGGCGGGCGAGTCTCTGAAGAAGTATCTCAAGGAGTTCCGCTTCGCGGACTGCTCCACTTTCCAGCTTGGCGATGTGGTCAAGGCCGACATGTTCGTGGAAGGCGACTACGTCGACGTGACCGGCACTTCCAAGGGTAAGGGCTACGCAGGCGTTATCAAGCGCTTTAACGCGGGCCGCTCCCCGATGAGCCACGGCGCCGGCCCGATGCACCGTCATCAGGGTTCGATGGGCGCGTGTTCCGACCCGTCCAAGATCATGAAGGGCAAAATGATGCCCGGCCACTTGGGTGCCGAGCAGGTCACCGTTCAGAACCTGGACGTTGTCAAGGTTGACGCGGAGCTTAACCTGATCGCCGTTTGCGGCGCGGTTCCGGGTCCCAAGGGCGGCATCGTAGTGCTCAAGAACACCGTCAAGAATAACAAGGTTGCCAAGGGCGAGGCTGGCATCAGCAAGAACCCGCAAAAGGCTTCCGCGAGAAAGTAAGGGAAGGAGGAGCAACGAATGCCTACAGTAGCAGTTTTTGATATGACCGGCAAGAAGACCGGCGAGATGGAGCTTAACGAGGCCGTATTCGGCATCGAGCCCAACATGGCGGTTGTACACGCAGCGGTCAAGAATTACCTGGCCAACCAGCGCCAGGGTACGCAGTCCACGCTGACCCGCGCTGAGGTCCGCGGCGGCGGCATCAAGCCGTGGCGCCAGAAGGGCACCGGCCGCGCGCGTCAGGGCTCGATCCGCTCTCCGCAGTGGACGCACGGCGGTATCGCGCTCGGTCCCAAGCCGCGTTCCTACAATTACAGCCTGACCAAGAAGACCAAGCGCCTGGCCATGCTCTCCGCCCTGTCCGCCAAGGCGGCTGCCGGCGAGATCATTGTGATCGACGGACTGGATATGGGCGAGATCAAGACCAAGAGCTTCGCAGGCTTCCTCAAGTCTGTCGAGGCTACCGGCAAGAGCCTGGTCGTCACCCCCGAGGTCCGCACGAACGTCGTCAAGTCCGCGGCCAATATCCCGGGCGTCCGCACGACGATCGCGTCCACCCTCAACGTATATGAAATCCTCAACGCCGACAAGTTCATCATCGACAAGGCGGCTGTCGAGAAGCTCCAGGAGGTGTACGCATAATGAAGTTCGCTTACGACATTATCAAGAAGCCGGTTATCACCGAGCGTTCGATGGAAGGCCTGCAGGACAACAAGTACACCTTTGAGGTCGCTGCCGACGCAGGAAAGATTGAGATCAAAAAGGCCGTAGAGCAGATCTTCGGCGTCAAGGTCATGAAGGTCAACACCATTAAGCTGCCGGGCAAGTGGAAGCGCATGGGCGTCCACGTCGGTAAGCGTCCGGACGTCAAGAAGGCGGTCGTCACCCTGACCCCTGACTCCAAGAAGATTGAGATCTTCGAGAACATGATGTAAAAGCGTATAGGAGGGACTCCGTCCCCCTTATATAAGTAAAAAGTTTCGAAGAAACTTTTTACGATACTCCCTCTCGTCTGCACAGCGGACGAGGACGCGCCGCCGCGGCGCGATGAAATGACGCGGACATGGTTCGCGTGTGTATGGGGATGCCACCCCGATAAGATACAGAGTTATTAAGGAGTTGAAAATCCAAATGGCTATCAAGACTTTCAACCCGACGACGCCCTCACGCAGAAATATGACTGTGCTGTCCTACAAGGGCCTGTCCAAGGTGAAGCCCGAGAAGAGCCTTCTCGAAAAGGTCAAGAAGACCGCCGGCCGCAACAGCTATGGCCGCATCACCGTCCGCCACATCGGCGGCGGCAACAAGAAAAAGTACCGCATCATTGACTTCAAGCGCCAGAAGCTGGATATGCCGGCGACCGTCATGACGCTTGAGTACGACCCGAACCGCTCGGCCAATATCGCGCTCGTCCAGTATGAGGATGGCGAAAAGGCCTATATCCTCGCGCCGGACGGCCTCTCGATCGGCGACAAGGTCGTTTCCTCCAAGGATGCCGACATCAAGCCCGGCAACTGCCTGCCGGTTGAGTTCATTCCGGTCGGTACCATGATCCACAACATCGAGCTGTATCCTGGCAAGGGCGCGCAGCTGGTCCGTTCCGCTGGCGTTGGCGCGCAGCTGATGGCGAAGGAGAATGGCAAGGCGATGGTCCGTCTGCCCTCCGGCGAGCTGCGCTACGTCCGCCTCGAGTGCAAGGCGACGATCGGCGTTGTGGGCAACTCCGACCATGCCAACGTGCAGATCGGCAAGGCCGGCCGCACCCGCCACATGGGCATCCGCCCGACCGTCCGCGGTTCTGTTATGAACCCGTGCGATCACCCGCACGGCGGTGGCGAGGGTAAGAGCCCGATCGGCCGTCCGTCTCCGGTTACCCCGTGGGGCAAGCCGGCGATGGGCTACAAGACCCGCAAGAAGAACCACCGCACGGATAAGCAGATCGTGCGTCGTCGTAACGGCAAGTAAGAAAGGAGTTAACGTAATATGGGCAGAAGTGTCAAGAAAGGCCCTTTTGTGGCTCCTGAGCTTATCAAAAGAGTCGTTGAAATGAATGAAAAGGGCGAGAAGAAGGTCCTCAAGACTTGGTCCCGCGCTTCCACGATCTTCCCCGAGTTCGTCGGCCACACCTTCGCGGTGCATGACGGCCGCAAGCATGTTCCGGTGTATGTCACCGAGGACATGGTTGGTCACAAGCTGGGCGAGTTTGCTCCCACCCGTACCTACAAGGGTCACGCGGGCAGCAAGACCTCCAATAACGGCAAGTAAGGAGGAGTTAAGGAAACATGGAAGCAAGAGCTATTGTACGCAACGTGCGCATGACCCCGCGTAAGGTCAAGCTGATCTGCGACCTGATCCGCGGCAAGGATGCGGGCGAGGCGATGGCCATTATCATGAATACCCCCAAGGCGGCCTGCGAGCCGATGGAGAAGCTCCTCAAGAGCGCGGTTGCCAACGCGGAGAACAACCATCACATGAACACCGACAAGCTGTACGTCAAGGAAGTACACGTCGGTCCCGGCCCGATCATGAAGCGCGTGATGCCGCGCGCCCAGGGCCGTGCGTTCAGAATCCTCAAGAGAACCTCGCACATCACGCTGGTTCTTGGCGAGAAAGAATAAGGGAGGGTAATCAATGGGCCAGAAAGTAAATCCGAACGGTCTCCGTGTCGGCGTTATCAAGAATTGGGATTCCCGTTGGTTCGCTAAGGACAATGTGTTCGGCGACCTCCTCGTGGAAGACTACAACATTCGTAAGGAACTGAAGAAGCGTCTGTACGACGCAGGCGTTCCGGCGATCGAAATCGAGCGTAAGAACGACGAGATCAAAATCATGATCCAGTGCGCGCGTCCCGGCATGGTTGTCGGCCGCGGTGGCGAGGATATCAAGAAGCTCGAGGAAGAGCTGACCCGCAAGTACGGCAAGAAGGTCCGCTGCTCGATCATCGAGATCAAGAATCCGGACACCAACGCGACCCTGGTCGCGGAGAACATCGCCGCGCAGCTTGAGAAGCGCATTGGCTTCCGCCGCGCGATGAAGCAGTCCATGGGCCGTGCGATGCGCATGGGCGCCAAGGGTATCAAGGTTTCCTGCGGCGGCCGTCTGGGCGGCGCGGAAATCGCCCGCACCGAGCACTATCATGAAGGCACCATCCCGCTGCAGACCCTGCGCGCGGATATCGACTATGGCTTTGCCGAGGCCGCGACCACCTATGGCCGCATCGGCGTAAAGGTTTGGATCTACAAGGGCGAGGTCCTCCACGGCGGTCCGCGTTTGGGCCGTTCGATCGAGGCTCCCAAGCCCGCTTTCGAGCGCCGCGAGCGTCGCGGTGGCCGTGACGACCGCCGTGGCGGCCGCCGCGACTTCAACCGTGGTAACGGCGAGCGCCGCGCGCCCCGCCAGGAAGGAGGCAACCGCTAATGCTGCTCCCCAAGAGAGTGAAATACCGTCGCGTGCATCGTGGCCGCCTCAAGGGCAAGGCCATGCGCGGCAACTTTGTATCCAACGGTGAGTACGGCCTGCAGGCCACTGAGCCGTGCTGGATCACCTCGAACCAGATCGAGGCCGCCCGTATCGCCATGACCCGCTACACCAAGCGCGGCGGTCAGGTATGGATCAAGATTTTCCCCGACAAGCCCGTGACCGAGAAGCCGGCCGAGACCCGAATGGGTTCCGGTAAGGGTTCGCCCGAGTACTGGGTCGCTGTCGTCAAGCCCGGCCGCGTGCTGTTCGAGATCGCCGGCGTTTCCGAGGAAGTTGCCCGCGAAGCGCTGCGTCTGGCCAGCCACAAGCTGCCGTGCAAGACCAAGTTCGTTGCCCGTGAGACCAAGAATGGCGGTGAAGCATGATGAAGGCATCTGAGATCAGAGAACTGACGGCCGAGGAGCTCGCCGCAAAGCTTGGCGACCTGAAGAAGGACCTCTTCAACCTCCGTCTTCAGCTCGCTACCAACCAGTTGGACAATACCAACAAGATCACCGAGGTCAAGCGCGACATTGCGCGCGTCAACACCGTAATCCGTGAGAAGCAGCTCGCGGAGAAGGCGTAAAGGGAGGGAAACGAATTGAGCGAAAGAGCATTACGCAAAACGCGAGTCGGCAAGGTCGTTTCCGACAAGATGGACAAGACCATTGTCGTCGCGATCGAGGATCGCGTAGCGCATCCTCTGTATAAGAAGGTTATTCCGCACACCTATAAGCTGAAGGCGCACGACGAGAACAACGAGTGCGGCATCGGCGACAAGGTAAAGGTGATGGAGACCCGCCCGCTGTCCAAGGATAAGCGCTGGCGCCTGGTCGAGATCATCGAGAAGGCAAAGTAAGGAGGAGAGCACATGGTTCAGCAGGAAACTTTTCTGCGCGCGGCTGACAACAGCGGCGCGAAGGAACTGAAGGTAATCCGTGTTCTCGGCGGCTCCGCACGCAAGTACGGCAATATCGGTGACGTGGTCGTCTGCTCGGTGCGTAAATGCACTCCGGGCGGCGGCGTGAAGAAGGGCGACGTGGTCAAAGCTGTGATCGTCCGCACCGTAAAGGGCCTGCGCCGCGCGGATGGCAGCTACATCCGCTTTGACGAGAACGCCGGCGTTATCATCCGTGACGATAAAAACCCCCGCGGCACCCGTATCTTCGGGCCTGTCGCGCGTGAGCTGCGTGACAAGGACTATATGAAGATCCTGTCGCTTGCTCCGGAAGTACTGTAAGGAGGTCGCCAACAAATGAATAATTTGCATGTAAAGACGGGCGACACCGCAGTCGTTCTTTCCGGCAAGGAAAAGGGCAAGCGCGGCAAGGTCCTGTCCGTAAACCCGAAGAAGGGGATGGTCGTGATCGAGGGTGTGAACATGATCAAGTGCCACACCAAGCCCCGCCGCCAGGGCGAGACCGGCGGTATCATCGAGCGCGAGGGCGCGCTGCGTGCCTGCAAGGTCATGCGCGTGTGTCCGAAGTGCAACAAGCCGACCCGTGTTGCGCACAAGTTTGCCGAGAACGGCGCGAAGCTGACGGTGTGCAAGCACTGTGGCGAGACGCTGTAAGAAGAGGAGGTTGCAATAAATGGTTCCGAATATGAAAGCGAAGTATACTGCGGACGTTGCGCCTGCTCTGATGAAGAAGTTCCAGTACAAGAGCACGATGCAGATCCCGACGATCGACAAGGTCGTCGTCAACGTCGGCTGCGGCAAGGAGGCCAACGGTAACGCCAAGGTCATCGAGTCCGTTGTTCGCGACATCGCTGCGATCACCGGCCAGAAGCCGGTCGTGACTCACGCCAAGAAGTCGGTCGCGAATTTCAAGCTCCGCGAGGGCATGCCGGTAGGCGTCAAGGTCACCCTGCGCCATGATCGTATGTGGGAGTTTTTGGATCGTCTGTTCAATGTTGCGCTGCCGCGCGTGCGCGACTTCCGCGGCATCAATGGCGACGCGTTCGACGGCCGCGGCAACTATGCCCTGGGCCTCAAGGAACAGCTGATCTTCCCGGAGATCTCCTACGACCAGATCGATAAGGTCCGCGGCATGGACATCGTTATCTGCACCACCGCGCAGACCGATGAAGAAGCGAAAGAGCTGCTCACGCTGATGGGCGCTCCGTTTGAGAAGTAAGGGAGGAGAATGATAAATGGCTAAGAAGTCGATGATCCTCAAGCAGCAGGCGAAGCCGAAGTTCTCTACCCGTGCTTACAACCGCTGCAAGATCTGCGGCCGCCCTCACGCGTACCTGCGTGATTTCGGCATCTGCCGTATCTGCTTCCGCGAGCTGGCCTACAAAGGCCAGATCCCGGGCGTGCGCAAGGCTTCCTGGTAAGCTTTGCGTCGATCAAAGGTTAGGCATATGCCCTGACTTTTGATGAAAACAGAAGCCTGCTTCTGTTTTCTATCCTAACTGCGCGCTTTCGCGCGAGAAGATTGCGAAAGCGGGCGCGCTATGCGCCCGCTTTTTTGCAGACTTTGCCGTATTTTGTCGGCAAAGACACTTTTATTGCGTTTTGACGGGAACGAAAGCCGAAAGTTTGATAAAAATATGCACTTTGTTGCTTGTCAGAACGTTCAAAAACATGCTATAATTAGTCGATAGCCCGCTCTGCGGGCTTATCGGCTGTTATAAA
This sequence comes from Agathobaculum faecis, assembly GCF_014287995.1. Taxonomy (NCBI): domain Bacteria; kingdom Bacillati; phylum Bacillota; class Clostridia; order Eubacteriales; family Butyricicoccaceae; genus Agathobaculum; species Agathobaculum faecis. Next base: position 48,273 of record NZ_JACOPL010000008.1, on the reverse strand, counting down.
AAAACAGTTTCCCCGGCCGCTGTCTGTGGAAGGGCCACAGGCAGTGTAAAGAAAAGTGGGAGGCAAACAGGCCAATCAAGAGGGGACCCAACCCAGCCCCGCTCCGATTGCTGCACTACCCCCAAACTTCTTGAAAAGGAGAGCATTTATGCAGATCACTGATCCCATCGCGGATATGCTGACCCGTATCCGCAACGCCGGCAATGCTCGTCATGCCAGCGTGGACGTACCCGCGTCCAAAATGAAGAAGGCAATTGCCCAGATCCTGCTCGACGAAGGCTATATCAAGTCTTTTGAGACGCTCGAGGGCAACACGCAGGGCATCATCCGCATCACGCTCAAGTATGTGGACGGCCGCCAGAAGGCTATCTCCGGCCTTAAGCGCGTATCCAAGCCCGGCCTGCGTGTCTATGCCGGCGCACAGGAGCTTCCCAAGGTACTCCGCGGCCTCGGCATTGCCATCATTTCCACGTCGAGAGGCGTCATGACCGACAAAAAGGCCCGCGAGCTGAACGTCGGCGGCGAAGTTCTCGCATTTGTATGGTAAGGGGAGGTATAAAATATGTCTCGAATTGGTAGAATGCCGATTGCCATCCCGTCCGGTGTGGAGGTCAAGATCGACGGCCACGTCGTAACGGTGAAGGGCGCAAAGGCAACCCTTACCCGCGAAATCCATCCGAATATGAATGTTGCGGTGGAGGGAAATGAAATCCTCGTCACCCGTCCGAACGACGACAAGCAGAACCGCGCGCTGCACGGCCTGACCCGCAGCCTGATCCACAACATGGTGGTGGGCGTGACCGACGGCTTCAAAAAGGAGCTGAGCGTGCAGGGTGTTGGCTACCGTGTCGCCAAGCAGGGCAAGGATCTGGTTATGAACCTCGGCTACTCGCATCAGGTTACGATGAGCGAAACCGACGGTATCACGATCGACGTTCCGAACCCGAACACGATCATCATCTCCGGTCCTGACAAGCAGAAGGTCGGCCAGTTTGCTGCGGAAGTCCGCGAAAAGCGCCCGCCGGAGCCCTACAAGGGCAAGGGCATCCGCTACGCTGACGAGTATGTCCGCCGCAAGGAAGGCAAGACCGGCGCGAAGAAGAAGTAAGGAAAGGAGAGGCGAAAAATGGTTTCGAAGAAGGATTCCAACAAGGCGCGTCTGCAGCGCCACAAGCGCGTGCGCGCAAAGATCAGCGGCACGGCCGAGCGTCCGCGTCTGGACGTTTACCGTTCTGCCAAGAATATTTATGCACAGGTCATCGACGATGTCGCCGGTGTCACCTTAGTCTCCGCCTCGACTGCCGAGAAGGACTTCACCGAGTACGGCGGCAACAAGGAAGCGGCCAAGAAGATTGGCATGCTGGTTGCCGAGCGCTGCAAGGCCAAGGGTATTGAGAACGTCGTGTTCGACCGCGGCGGCTATCTGTACCACGGCCGCGTGAAGGAGCTCGCGGAGGGCGCCCGTGAGGGCGGCCTGCAGTTTTAAGTCGGGAGGAGGTAAAACATGGCTCAGTTTAATAGAAACGATAAGCGCGAGGACGAGTTCTCCGAGAACGTCGTAGCACTCAACCGCGTTGCCAAGACCGTAAAGGGCGGCCGTATCTTCAAGTTTGCGGCGCTGGTCGTCGTTGGCGACGGCAAGGGTACGGTCGGCTTCGGCTTGGGCAAGGCATCCGAAGTTCCGGACGCGATCCGCAAGGGCATCGAGGACGCCAAGAAGAACCTCGTCAAGATTTCCCTGAAGGGTACCACCATCCCGCACGAGGTTATCGGCGAGTTCGGGGCGGGCCGCGTTCTGCTCAAGCCCGCTGCCCCCGGTACCGGCGTTATCGCCGGCGGCGCGGTCCGTGCGGTCGTTGAGGCTGCCGGCATCAAGGACATCCGTACCAAGTGCCTGCGCTCCAACAACCCGCAGAACGTCGTTACGGCGACGATGGAAGGCCTGAAGAGCCTGCGCGACGCTGCCCAGGTGGCGGCGGTTCGCGGCAAAGCCGTAGAAGAACTGTAAGAAAGGGGTAACTCACAATGGCTAACATGAAGATTACCCTGAAAAAGAGCCTGGTCGGCCGCTTGGATAAGCACATTGCGACCGCTCATTCTTTGGGGCTTAAGAAGATCAACGATGTAACCGTTCAGCCGGACAACGCGCAGACGCGCGGCAAGGTTAAGCAGATCGGTTACCTGCTCGAAGTTGTAGAGGAGGCGTAACCCATGAAGCTTCACGAATTATCGCCTGCCGCAGGTTCCGTAAAGCCCGCTTACCGCAAGGGCCGCGGCGCCGGTTCCGGCAACGGCAAGACCGCGGGCCGCGGTCACAAGGGCCAGTGGGCTCGTTCCGGCGGCGGCGTCCGCCCGGGCTTTGAAGGCGGCCAGATGCCTCTGGCGCGCCGCCTGCCGAAGCGTGGTTTCAACAATATTTTCGGCACCACCTACGCACCGGTCAATGTTTCCGCTCTGGAGAAGTTTGAAGATGGCACCGAGGTCACCGCAGAAGCGCTGCGCGAGGCCGGTATCGTCAAGAATGCTCTCGACGGCATCAAGATCCTTGGCAACGGTACGCTCACCAAGAAGCTGACGGTTAAGGCCGCGGCGTTCTCGGCGTCCGCAAAGGAGAAGATCGAAGCCGCAGGCGGAAAGGCCGAGGTGATTTAAGGTGTTTCAAACCCTTAAAAACGCCTGGAACATGCCGGAGCTGCGCAAGAAGATCCTGTATACGCTGTTTATCCTGCTGATCTTCCGCTTTGGCTCCTGCATCCCCGTGCCGTTCATCAACACCGAGCTGCTGGCGACCTACTTTGAGCAGTCGCAGGTGGCGGGGTCGATGCTCGGTTACCTTGATATGTTCACCGGCGGCGGTCTGTCCAACGCGACGATCTTCGCCATGTCCATCACGCCGTATATCAACGCGTCCATTATCCTGCAGCTGCTGACCGTTGCCATCCCCGCGCTTGAGCGTATGGTCAAGGAAGGCGGCGAGGAGGGGCGCAAGAGGATCGCTTCCTGGACCCGCTATGTCGCGGTTGTCCTCGGCCTTCTGCAGGGCTTCTCCTACTATGCGCTGCTGCGCAGCAACGGATTCCTGTCCAACACGAGCGTCCTTGCCGCGGCCGCGATCATCCTGACGTTCACCGCGGGTACCGCGCTGATCATGTGGCTGGGCGAGCACATCACCCAGAACGGCATCGGCAACGGTATCTCGATCATCCTGTTCGCGGGCATCGTCTCCCGCGGCCCGTCGCTGATCCGGACGCTGTACAACCTGTTCAAGCAGGGCGGCGGCAGCATTATTTCCGCGTTGCTGATGATCGTCATCGGCTTGGCCGTTGTCGTGTTCATCGTGTTCATGTCCAACGCGGAGCGCCGCATTCCAGTGCAGTACGCCAAGCGCGTGGTCGGCCGCAAGATGTACGGCGGCCAGTCCACCCACCTGCCGATCAAGGTCAACGCGTCCGGTGTTATGCCGATCATTTTCGCGTCGTCCATCCTGTCGCTGCCCCAGACCGTTTCGATGTTCTGGCAGCCGGCGGCCGGCACGGTCGGCTGGCATGTATTGAACCTGTTCTCGCAGTCCAACCCGTTCTATATTATTGTATACGGACTGCTGATCCTTGCGTTCGCGTATTTCTACGCTTCCATCCAGTTCAACCCGATCGAGATTTCCAACAACCTCAAGAAGAACGGCGGCTTCATTCCGGGCTTTCGTCCGGGCAAGCCGACGAGCGACTTTATCACCAAGGCGCTCGGCAAGGTTACCTTTGTGGGCGCGATCTTCCTGGGAATTGTTGCGATTCTGCCGTTGATCGTCGGCGCAATCTCCCCGAACCTCTCCAATGTGGCTCTGGGCGGCACGTCGGTCATCATCGTCGTCGGCGTTGCGCTTGATACCGTCAAGCAGCTGGAGGCACAGATGCTCATGCGCCACCACAAGGGCTTCTTGGAATAATGCTGGAGGCATACTGAAGTGAATCTGATTTTACTGGGCGCTCCGGGCGCCGGCAAAGGCACGCTTGCGTCCTATCTTGTGGAAAAGATGGGGGTGCCGAGCGTATCGACCGGCAATATTCTGCGCGAAGCGATCAAGAACAACACACCGCTCGGCCAGTCGGCCAAGCAGTTTATGGATGCAGGGCAGCTTGTACCGGACGGAGTCGTGATCGGCATGCTCAAGGAGCGCATTGCCGAGCCGGATTGTAAAAATGGCTTCATCCTGGACGGGTTCCCGCGCACCATCCCGCAGGCGGAGGCGCTGGATACGATCGCAACGATCGACTGCGCGCTTTCGCTGGAAGTGCCGGACGAGGTGATCGAGGGCCGTATGACCGGCCGCCGTGTCTGCCTCAAGTGCGGCGCGTCCTACCACATCAAGGCCAACCCGCCCAGACAGGCGGACACCTGCGATGTGTGCGGCGACAAGCTGCATATCCGCAAGGATGACAAGCCGGATGTGGTGCAGCACCGTTTGGCAACCTACCATGAGCAGACCGAGCCGCTCAAGGATTACTATGGTAAGCAGGGCAAGCTCAAAAGCATCGATGGTACGCAGGGTATCCGCCAGACGGAACAGATCGCCGTTCAGGCGTTGGGTCTGTAAGCTATGATCCATTTGAAGTCAGAAAAAGAGCTCGAACGGATGCGTGTCGCCGGCCGCATTACCGCGCTTGCGCGGAAAGCGGCGGCGGACGCGGTCCGTCCCGGCGTCACGACAGGCGAAATCGACCGGATCGTCCGCAAGACGATCGAGGACGCGGGCGCGAAGCCCTCGTTCCTCGGTTACGGCGGCTTTCCCAGCAGCGCCTGCGTATCGGTCAACGACGAGGTCATCCACGGCATCCCCTCAAAGCATCATGTGGTGCGGGAGGGGGATATCGTCAAAGTGGACGTTGGCGCCTATATTGGCGGCTACCACGGCGACTGCGCCTGCACCGTACCCTGCGGTGAGGTGTCCGAGGAGGCCAGGCGTCTGATCGAAGTGACCCGGCAGAGCTTCTATGAGGGTATCAAATTTGCCCGCGAGGGCTACCGCGTTTCCGATATCTCCGCAGCCGTGCAGGCCTATGTGGAGAAAAACGGCTTTTCGGTGGTGCGCGCTTACGTCGGCCACGGCGTAGGGGAGAACCTGCACGAATCACCCGAAGTACCGAATTTCGGCCATCCGGGCCATGGAATCCGGCTGCAGCGTGGTATGACTATCGCAGTGGAACCCATGGTCAATGTGGGTGTGTATGACGTCAAGGTCCTGCCGGACGGCTGGACCGTCAAAACCAGGGACGGGAAGCTGTCCGCCCACTATGAGAACACGATCGCCATTACGGATGGCGAGCCGGAGATACTAACCAGCATCGACGGTGAGGTGTTGTAATGGTGGAGGCCCACACAGCCGATATCGTGCTGTCGCTGACCGGCAGGGACAAGGGCAGGCTCATGCTTGTCATGGCGGAAGAGGGGGATTTTCTTCTGCTGGCAAACGGGCGCGCGCGCAGAGCGGAAAGTCCCAAGCGCAAGCGCCGCAAGCATGTGAGCTACCAGGGGCCGAGTGACGGGCGTACGGCGCGCAAGCTGCTGGAGTCCGGCCGCCTGACCAACAGCGACATACGCAAGGCCCTTTCCCTTTGGACAGGGGACGAGGACGCAAATTGACCGAGGAGGGTAATACACATATATGGCAAAAGATGATGTAATCGAACTCGAAGGTACCGTCATAGAGGCGCTGCCTAACGCGATGTTTCAGGTGGAACTGCCCAACGGCCATAAGATACTGGCTCATATTTCAGGCAAGCTCCGCATGAACTTTATCCGCATTCTTCCCGGCGACAAGGTCACCGTTCAGATGTCGCCCTACGACCTGACCCGCGGTCGTATCACTTGGCGTTCCAAGTGACCCAAAAGCGGGCGGAGGCGCGTATGTGACCCGAGCGCCAGCGGTCGCCGGTTTTCCGGTGTCCCATCCCACCAAAATTTTTGATGGAGGTAAAATGTCATGAAGGTAAGACCATCTGTTAAGCCGATCTGCGAGAAGTGCAAGATCATCCGCCGCAAGGGCAAGGTCATGGTTATCTGCCAGAACCCGAAGCATAAGCAGAAGCAGGGCTAAAAATCTTATAGGGGACTTCAAAAGTCCCCTATATACGAAAACAAGTTCGGGAGAAACTTGTTTTCGATACCCGAGCAGCGCGGCCCAAGGCCGCTGGGTCGGGGAGTCAAAAGCACGGGCGAAGCTCGCGCTTTTGATGAAAACGGCATGGCCGTTTTCTGATTGCATGCGCCGGACGGCGCGAATGTGTGAAGCGGTTTTTCTACCGTTTCCAGATAAATTGCCGCGCGTCATGGCGCGGGATGATGGTTTACGCGAACACGACAAGCACGCGCGGGCGCGCGGCGCTGCAGGGGCGGAGGCGGTCCCTACACTGTGTTTGCCAACACGCCTCAGTGTAAACAAATCGGAGGTTTTATAAAGTATGGCACGTATTGCCGGTGTTGACCTTCCCCGCGAGAAGCGCGTGGAGATCGGCCTGACCTACGTCTTCGGCATTGGCCGCAAGACGTCCAACGAAATCCTTGCCAAGACCGGTATCAATCCCGATACCCGCGTCAAGGACCTGACCGAAGAAGAAGCCGCCAAGCTGCGTGAAGTAATCGACCGCGACTACAACGTCGAGGGCGACCTGCGCCGCGAGATCGGCCTGAATATCAAGCGTTTGGTTGAAATCGGCTGCTACCGCGGCCTGCGCCACCGCCGCGGCCTGCCGGTACGCGGCCAGCGCACCAAGACCAACGCCCGTACCCGCAAGGGTCCCAAGAAGACCATTGCGAACAAGAAGAAGTAAGGAGGGGAACGTATAAATGGCTAAGGTACAGCAGAAAAAGGGCGCGGCGACCCGTACGCGCCGCCGCGAGCGCAAGAACATTGAAAAGGGCGCGGCTCACATCCGTTCCTCTTTCAACAACACCATCGTTACCATTACCGACCTGAACGGCAACGCAATTTCCTGGGCTTCCTCTGGCGAAATGGGCTTCCGCGGCTCGCGTAAGTCCACCCCGTTCGCCGCGCAGACCGCGGCTGAAACCGCCGCGGCCGCCGCGATGGAGCACGGCCTGAAGACGGTTGAGGTTTACGTTAAGGGACCGGGTTCCGGCCGCGAGGCTGCGATCCGCGCGCTGCAGGCCGCGGGGCTTGAGGTCACCATGATTAAGGACGTGACCCCGATCCCGCACAATGGCTGCCGTCCGCCCAAGCGCAGAAGAGTATAATAAGGAGGAAACCAATCAATGGCTAAGAATACACAGCCCGTTCTCAAGCGCTGCAAGACGCTTGGTCTCTCCCCCGCGGTACTTGGTTACTCCAAGTCCACCAAGCGCCAGCCCAAGCAGTCCCGCCGCAAGCAGTCCGAATACGGCATGCAGCTCAACGAGAAGCAGAAGGTAAAATTCATCTATGGCGTGCTCGAGAAGCAGTTCCATGCTTACTATGAGAAGGCCGAACGTAAGCAGGGCATCACCGGTGAGATCCTGCTTCAGGAGCTTGAGCGCCGCCTGGACAACGTCGTATTCCGCATGGGCTTTGCGAACACCCGCCGCGAGGCGCGCCAGCTCGTCAACCATGCGCACTTCACCGTAAATGGCAAGCGCGTCAATATCCCGTCCTATCAGGTCAAGCCGGGCGATGTTGTCGCGGTCTGCGAGAAATCCCGCAGCTCCGCCAAGTTCAAGACCCTGCTGGAGGAGAACGGCAAGAAGCAATGCCCCAAGTGGATCGACAAGGCCAAGGATTCCTTTGAGGGCAGGATCGCCTCGATGCCGGCGCGTGATGACATCGATTATGATGTATCCGAGCACCTCATCGTCGAGTTGTACTCGAAGTAACAGACCCTCGCTTTTGGAGCCTGCGCGGCGCCTGCGCCGCCTGCTCCGCTTAGAGTTTCCAACCAACGTGAAGGAGGGTACCAAATGATCGAAATCGAAAAGCCGCGTATTGACTGTGAACAGCTCGCTGAAGACGGCTCTTACGGCAAATTCGTCGTGGAACCGCTGGAGCGCGGATATGGCACCACGCTGGGCAACTCCCTGCGCCGCATTCTGCTTTCGTCGCTGCCGGGTACGGCCGCGTCGAGCATCAAGATCGCCGGCGTGCAGCATGAGTTCTCCACCATCCCGGGCGTTAAGGAAGACGTGACCGAGATCGTACTGAACATCAAGGGCATCATCGCCAAGCTGCACTGCGACGGCCCCAAGACGGTCTACATCGAGGCCGCCGGCGAGGGCGAGGTAAAGGCTGGCGACATCCACGCTGACGGCGAGGTCGAGATCCTCAATCCCGACCTGCACATCGCTACCCTGATGAGCGATGCGCGCCTGTCCATGGAGATCACGCTGACTTCGGGCCGCGGCTACGTTCCGGCCGAGAAGAATAAGCAGCACCAGACCTCCATCGGCGTCATTCCGGTGGATTCGATCTACACACCAGTTTACAAGGTCAACTATACGGTGGAGAACACCCGTGTGCGCGACCTGACCGACTATGATAAGCTTACGCTCGAGATCTGGACCGACGGCACCATCACCGCGCGCGACGCGGTTTCGCTTGGCGCAAAGGTGCTGCGAGACCATCTCGACCTGTTCGTCGACCTGTCCGACGAGATCGGCTCCAAATCCACGGTTGTTGAAAAGGCCGAAGCGCAGCACGATAAGGTGCTTGAGATGACCATTGAGGAGCTTGACTTCTCGGTGCGCTCGTTCAACTGCCTCAAGCGCGCGGGTATCAACACAGTGGAGGATCTGATCAACACCTCGGAAGAGGACATGATGAAGGTCCGCAACCTGGGCCGCAAATCGCTGGAAGAGGTCATCGGCAAGCTGGAGGCCATGGGCCTGTCGCTTGCCAAGTCCGACGAATAAGAAAGACCGATAATGCGGCGGCACGAAAAGCCGCGCCGCCGCCTTTACTTTATTTTGGAGGTAAACACGAATGGCTAACAATCGCAAGCTCGGCCGTCCTACCGATCACCGTATGGCCATGCTGCGCGCGATGGTGACCTATCTGCTGGAAAACGGCAGGGTCGAGACCACCGTTGCCCGCGCCAAGGAAGTCGGCCCGCTGACCGAAAAGATGATTACTCTCGGCAAGAAGAACACGCTCGCTTCCCGCCGTCAGGCGATGGCTTTCATCACCAAGGAAGCTGTTGTTGCAAAGCTGTTCTCTGAAATCGCGCCGGAGTATGCAAGCCGTAACGGCGGTTACACCCGCATCATCAAGACCGGCCCGCGCCGCGGCGACGCAGCGGAAATGGCGATCATCGAGCTGGTTAAGTAAGATAACGGCTCACTTGGAAGCAGGAAGATGACGCAAAAAGGTTATCCAGTAGCGTGCTTACTGGATAACCTTTTTCTTTTTGCTTTCGTGCGGAATGTATCGCCGAAATATCTTCAAACAGAAAAGAAAAACACAGAAACCCCTTGCAATGTGCGGGATTTCGTGCTATACTACTGTCGTTAAGTAAGAAGTAACCGTAAGGAGTGGCGAAAGCCACTCCTTACGCTTTGCTTGAGAGAAATCGGAAAAGGAGGGACGGCTTTGCAGGCAAAGCAGATCGTCGCCCGTGTGGAAGAGTTGGTAAAGCCCTTGTGCGAGCAGGCCGGCGTTTCCCTGTGGGACGTGGAATTTGAAAAGGAGGGCGGCCGGTATATGCTGACCGTGACCGTCGATCATCCGGAGGGCGTGCAGATCGACCAGTGCGAGCAGGTTTCGCGCGCGCTCGACCCCATGCTGGATGAAAAGGAATTCGACGATATGCCGTCCTATACGCTGTGCGTTTCCTCGGCGGGGTTGTCGAGACGACTCAAGCGGCCGGAGCATTTCGCGGCGTTTATCGGCCATCCGGTCGAACTCGGCTTTTATAAGCCTGTAAACGGCGCAAAGCAGACGGAAGGCACCCTCGTTGCCTATGATAACGGCTGCGTGACGCTGGAGAGCGGCGGGCAGCAGACTGTTTATGAACCCAAAGATATAGCCGCGGTGCGACTTGCGGTTGAAATTTAAGGAGATGAACCGGAAAAAATGGTGAACGCAGAATTTTTTGACGCGCTGGAGCAGCTCGAAAAGGAAAAGGGGATACCGGTCGATTACATGCTCGACCGCGTGGGCCAGGCTTTGATTACTGCTTACAAGCGCGACAACGACGGGATGACGGACAATGTGTTCGTTGAACCGGATCGGGATAAAAAGACCATCCGCATGTATGTGCGCAAAACGGTCGTCAAGGCGGAGGACCTCTATGAGCCGTATGAGGAGATCACACTCGAGGAGGCGGCCGAGTATAAGAACAATCCCATGGTGGGCGATATCATAGATATTGACATCCCGACCAAGTCGTTCGGCCGCATCGCGGCGCAGACCGCCAAGCAGGTCATTATCCAGGGCATCCGTGAAGCGGAGCGCGGCATGGTGATCTCGGAGTTTGAGAGCAAGGAGCATGAGATCCTGACCGGCGTGATCGCCCGTATCGACCCCCGCTCGGGCAACGCGTATCTGGACGTGGTTTCGGGCGGCGAAAAGAGCGAAGCAGTCCTAGCCGCTTCTGAGCAGGTGCGCGGGGAGCAGCTTGCCGAAGGGCAGCGCGTCAAGGTATACCTGATCGAAGTGCGCCGCGGCACGCGCGGTCCGCAGGTCGTGGTATCGCGCACGCACCCGGGCCTGGTCAAGCGCCTGTTTGAGCTTGAGGTGCCGGAAATCCATTCCGGCGTGGTTGAGGTCAAGTCGATCGCGCGTGAAGCGGGCAACCGCACCAAGATCGCGGTTACATCGCACGACGAGAACGTCGATCCGATCGGCGCATGCGTGGGTACGCGCGGCGCGCGCGTCGCCAACATCACCGGCGAGCTGAACGGTGAAAAAATCGATATCATCAAGTGGAGTGAGGATACGGCGCAGTTCGTTTCCGCAGCGCTCGCCCCCGCTGACGTGATCTCCGCGTCTGTGCAGGCGGACAACAAGTCCTGCCGCGTGATTGTACCGGACGACCAGCTTTCGCTCGCCATCGGCAAGGAGGGGCAGAACGCCCGCCTTGCCGCCAAGCTGACCGGCTGCAAAATTGACATCGCTCCGGAATCACAGGGCGAATAACAAAACGGGGGTGCGGCAGAATATGGTACAGAAAAAGGTTCCCATGCGGCAATGCCTCGGCTGCCGCGAAATGTTTCCCAAGCGCGAGCTGATCCGCGTGGTGCGTTCACCGGAGGGTGCGCTTTCGCTGGACTTCAGGGGGAAAGCGCCGGGGCGCGGCGCCTATCTGTGCAGCAGGCCGGAGTGCCTGAAAAAAGCGCGCAAGAGCCGCGCGATCGAACGTGCGCTTTCGGTCGAGGTGCCGGAGGACGTGTACAGCGCGCTGGAAAAGCAGATGGAGGAGGGCGCGCATGATGAATGATCCCGTCCTCCGGATGCTGGGGCTGGCGCGGCGCGCCGGCAAGCTGGCGTTCGGCGACGAGCTGGTGCGCGAGGCCTGCATGGAGAAAAAGGCCCGCTGCGTGATGGCTGCATCAGATGCCGGCGAGAGTACGGCGAAGAAGGCCGCGTTTTATGCCGAACGCGCAAACGTACCGTTTCTCGTCCTGCCGGTGGATAAGCAGACGCTGGGCGCTGCGATCGGCAAGGGCGGCTGCGCGGTATGCGCAGTGACCGATATCGGCCTGGCGTCCGCGGCGGTGCAGCGGCTCGCGGCGCAGGACAGCGGCTATGCGGACGTATCCGCGCAGCTTGCGGAAAAAAACGCGCGCATCCAGTCGCGCCGGGGCAAAAAGAAGCCCCGCGCCTCGCAGTCTCAGGCGGCGCAGCCGCCGCGCCGCGCAGGCAGCGCCCCGCGCAAAGCGAACAAAAGCCCACGCGCAAAGCGCGTATTCTAATAGGCAACCCCCGCAAAGCGGCGTTTGCCATCAAAATCGGGAGCCTGTATCACGATTTTGATATCAGAAAGCTGTTTTGTGTGCCGTGTGGCGGCGCGTAAAACAGCGCATAAGAGGTGTTCGCGCCATGCGCGGCACATCTTACTCGATTGAAAACGTGTTTTCAACCGAAATTTCTTTTAGGAGGAGTTGCCCATGGCAATAGAGAATAAATATCGGGTGCATGAGGTTGCAAAGGATTTTGGCGCCGCCACAAAGGAGATTACCGAGATCCTGACCCAATACTGCACCACCCCGAAAAACCATATGCAGGTGCTGAGCGATCAGGAGCTGTCCGTCATTTTCGAGTATATGACGCAGCACCATCAGGTAAACAACATGGAGGAGACCCTGAACGCGCAGATGGCGGCGCGGCAGACCGCCGCAGCCCCGTCCGGCGACCGGCCGAAAGCGGAGGAGAAGCTCGCCAGACAGCCGCAGGCAGCCCAGCAGCCGGTGTCTGCCAAGCCGGAGGCAGGAAAGAAAGAGGAAAGCAAGGCCGCGCCCGCTGCTTCGACCAAGGTCAAGCAGGTACACCGCATCGATACCCGCGGCGCGGGAGACGTCAACCTGGATAAATATGACGAGCGTATCGACAAGCTGGTGGATGCCAAGGCGGAGCGTATGGAGTCCCGCGGCCAGAAGAAGCAGAAGCTGACCAAAAAGGCTGACCAGCGCGCCAAGCCGTTCGGCAATAAGCGCCGGCAGGAGGAGCAGGAGAAGATGAAGCGCCTCCAGCGCCAGCAGCAGATGGCGGCTCTCAAGAAGATACCGGTCAAGGTTATGATACCGGATGAGATCTCGGTCGGCGAGCTGGCCAGCCGCATGAAGCGCACCGCGGCGGATGTAATCAAGGGTCTGATCAAGCTGGGCGTGATGGCATCTATTTCGGAGATTATCGACTTTGACACCGCGGCGATCGTGGCGGAGGAAATGGGCTGCAAGGTCGAAAAAGAGGTCCATATTACCATCGAGGAGCGACTGTTTGACGAGAGCGAGGACCGCGAGGAGGATCTCGTGCCGCGCGATCCGGTTGTGGTCGTGATGGGTCACGTTGACCACGGCAAGACCTCGCTGCTCGACGCCATCCGCAAGACCAAGGTGACTGAGGGCGAGGCCGGCGGCATCACCCAGCATATCGGCGCGTACCGTGTCGCGGTGGACGGCAAGCCGATCACCTTCCTGGACACCCCGGGCCACGCGGCGTTCACCTCCATGCGCGCCCGCGGCGCGCAGGTAACCGATATCGCCATTCTGGTCGTGGCGGCGGACGACGGCGTGATGCCGCAGACCATCGAGGCGATCAACCACGCCAAGGCGGCGAATGTGCCGATCATCGTGGCGGTCAACAAGATCGATAAGCAGGGCGCCAATCCGGACCGTGTACTCCAGCAGCTCACCGAATATGAGATCGTACCTGAGGAGTGGGGCGGCGATACGATCGTGTGCAATATTTCGGCCAAGTTCGGCCAGGGCATCGAGAACCTGCTCGAGATGGTGCTTCTGACCGCGGAGGTCGCGGATCTCAAGGCCAACCCCAACCGCAAAGCGCACGGCACGGTCATCGAAGCCAAGCTCGACAAGGGCCGCGGTCCGGTCGCAACGTTGCTTGTACAGAACGGCACGTTGCACACGGGCGATACGGTCATCGCGGGTAAGGCGGTCGGCCGTGTGCGCGCCATGACCAACGACGACGGGAAGCGGATTCAGGAGGCCGGCCCGTCCGTGCCGGTCGAGATCATCGGTCTGGCCGAGGTGCCGGGCGCGGGTGATATCTTCGATGCGGTGGACGACGAGAAGATGGCGCGTGAGTTGGTCGAGCAGCGTAAGGATAAGGAAAAGGAAGAACGCAACAAGCAGTTCCATAAGGTCACGCTCGACAACCTGTTCGCCTCCATCCAGGAGGGCGAGATGAAGGAGCTGAACATCATCGTCAAGGCTGACGTGCAGGGCTCGGTCGAGGCGATCCGCTCGTCGCTGGAGAAGCTGTCGAACGACGAGGTCCGCGTCAAGGTTATCCACGGCGCGGTCGGCGCGATCAACGAGTCCGACGTGATGCTGGCCGCGGCGTCCGGCGCGATCATCGTCGGCTTCAACGTGCGTCCGGATCGCACGGCAACCGATTCCGCCGCGCAGCAGGGCGTGGATATGCGCATGTACCGCGTTATTTACGACGCGATCGAGGAGATGGAGCAGGCCATGAAGGGCATGCTCGAACCCAAGTTCAAGGAAGTCGTGCTCGGCCATGCCGAGGTGCGCCAGGTGTTCAAGATTACGGGCGCGGGCGCTGTTGCGGGCTGCTATGTGCAGGATGGCAAGATCCAGCGCAACGCTGAGGTGCGTGTGGTGCGTGACGGCATCGTATTCCACGAGGGCCATCTGAACACCCTCAAGCGCTTCAAGGACGACGTCAAGGAAGTTGCTTCCGGGTATGAATGCGGCATGAGCATCGAAAACTATAACGACATCAAGGAAAATGACGTAATTGAATGCTTCGTCATGGAAGAGGTCAAACCGTAAGATAATTGAAAAGGGACGATGGAGAATGGAGCCGAAGCCGTAAGGGGCAGCTTCATTTTCCGCGCGCCATTTTTCCATTCATCCTCAGGCAAAGGAGGACGTTACACCATGTCTACACGAATCGACCGCATTTCGGAAGAGGTGCGCAAGGCGCTGGCCGAGGCGATTCGCTCGGTCAAGGACCCGCGGGTGCAGAACGGGCTGGTTTCGGTCGTACACTGTGAGGTCACAAACGACCTGCGCTATGCCAAGTGCTTTATTTCCGTGCTTGGCAGCGAGCAGCAGGCGAAAGAGGTCATGAAAGGCCTGAAATCCGCTGCGGGTTGGCTGCGGCGCGAGGTTGGGCATAAGGTACAGCTCCGTTACGCGCCCGAGCTGGTGTTTGAACTGGACAACTCGATCACGCATGGCGCGCATATCTCGGAATTGCTGCACGAGCTGAAAAGCGAGGGCAAGCTCGGGGAGGAGGACCGCGCATGACCGTGGACGTTGCGGGCGCCGCCGCGGCGCTGCAGGGCGCGGACAACATCCTGATCCTGACGCACCGCCGCCCGGACGGCGATACCGCCGGTTGCGCGGGGGCGCTGTGCCGCGGGCTGCGGCAGCTCGGCAAGACCGCGTATATTCTGGAGAATCCGGAGATCACCAAGCGGTATGCACCGCTGATTATACCTTGTTATCCGACGAGCGATTTTAACTTTGCGTATATTGTATCCGTCGATATCGCGGAGGAAAAGCTGTTTCCGGATACGGCGGAGCAGTATAAGGGAAAGGTCGATCTGGTGATCGACCATCACCGCTCGAATTCGGGCTTTGGCGCCAAAAACCTGATCCGTCCGGACGCGGGCGGCTGCGCCGAGGTGCTGTATGATGTGCTGGCCGCGCTGGGCGTGCGGTTCACCAGGGATATCGCGGAATGCATCTACATCGGCGTGTCCACGGATACAGGCTGCTTCAAGTTTTCCAACACGACCGCGCATACCCATGCGGTAGCGGCGGCTTGCCTGACTGCGGGGATCGATGGGGGTGAGATCAACCGTGTGCTGTTTGAGACCAAATCCATGCCGCGCTTCCAGATGGAGCGCATCGTGTTCGACACGATGGAGTTCTTTGAGGACGGCGCGGTCGCGGTTGCGCTGCTGTGGCGCACGGATATCGACCGCACGGGCGCGGATATGGACGACCTGGATTCGATTGCTTCGCTCACGCGGCAGATTGAGGGCGTGCAGATCGGCATTACACTGACTGAAAACCGAGACGGGACGGTCAAGGTGTCCGTCCGCACGACCAAGGAGATGGACGCCGCAGCGATCTGCAAAAAGTGCGGCGGCGGCGGCCACATCCGCGCGGCCGGCGCAAGCTTGGACTGTGGAATGGAGGAGGCGAAAGCCGCCATCCTGACCGCCGCGAGGGAGCAGTTCCATGCCAAACAGTGAGCTGAACGGCATCCTGCTGATGGATAAGCCGCAGGGCTTTACCTCGCACGACGTGGTGGCCAAGCTGCGCGGCATCCTGCACACGCGCAGGATCGGCCACGGCGGCACGCTCGACCCACTGGCGACCGGCGTGCTGCCGGTATTTGTCGGCGGTGCGACTAGGGCGGCGGATTTCGCGGCCGCGCAGGATAAGGAATATATCGCGGGCTTTACGCTCGGCTATAATACGGACACGCAGGATGTGACCGGCGGGACGCTGCAGGTCAGCGGCCGCTGCGCCGCACGGGATGCGGTCGAGCAGGCGGCAGGCCGCTTCCTTGGGTCGCAGAAGCAGGTGCCGCCCATGTATTCGGCGGTCAAGGTGAACGGGCAGAAGCTGTATGACCTGGCCCGCAGGGGGAAGGCGGTCGAGCGTCCGGCGCGCGACATCACCGTCCACGCGATCGATCTGCTGGAGTTTGACGAGCACGCCCAGAAGGGCATGCTGCGGCTGACGGTCAGCAAGGGTACTTATGTGCGCACGCTCATCAACGACCTGGGCGAAGCGCTTGGTACGCTGGCGGTCATGCACAGCCTGACGCGCACCCGATCGGGCGCCTATACGCTGCGGGAGTGCCGCGGCTTCAGCCAGGTCGAGCGCGCGGCGGCGAATGGTGCGGCGCAAACGCTTTTGCTACCGACCGACAGCCTGTTCCCCCTGCATCCGGCTGTGCGGCTGACGGGCGAGGGCGCGGAACGCATCGCGCGCGGCGCGGTGGTATTCCCGCGCATGGCGCAGGGGATGCCCGAAACAGCGGGCGCGCTGTGCCGCGTGTACCACGGGGCGCGTTTTTTGATGCTCGGCCAGGTAAGGACACTCGATAAAGGCGGGCTGGGCCTGTTTGTCTATAAAAATTTTGGATGAAAAAACGCGGGCCGGCAGCGGCCGCTTTTTCAGGGAGGGTTTCCCATGCAAGAATTTCAAAAGCCGCGCGCGATCGCGCTGGGTTATTTCGACGGGGTGCATCTGGGGCATCGGGCGTTGATGGAGCGCGCGGTGGAGCGCGCCAGACAGATCGGCGGCGTGAGCGCGGTATGCACGTTCGACGTCCATCCGGATTCGGTTGTGCTGGGGCGCCAGGTGCCGCTGATCACGGCGGACGCTTACCGGCGGGAGGAGATCAAAAAGCTCGGCGGCGTGGACGAGGTAATCTTCATTCATTTTGACGAGAAGATGCAGCATATGGACTGGCGCGACTTTATCCATAAGGTGCTGATCGAGCAGTTCCACGCGGCTTGGATCATTTCCGGCCGGAACAACCGCTTTGGTTATAAGGGGCGGGGCAACGCCGCCGGTATGGCGGAGGAATGTGAAAAGGCCGGCATCGGCTACGACTGCGTCGACGATGTCAAGATGGACGGGATCGTGGTGTCCTCCACCTATATCCGTCAGCTCATTTCCCAGGGCGATATGGAAACGGCCGCGCGTTTCCTTGGCCATCCGTATACAGTGACCGGCGTGGTCGAGCATGGTCGCAAGGTGGGGACGAGCGTGTTGGGCGTGCCGACCGTTAACCTGCGTCTGCCGGGCGAGATGGCGCTGCCGCCGTACGGCGTTTATGCGACGCGCGTGCTGGTGGGCGGGGAAAGCCACATCGCGGCGACCAATATCGGCGTCAAGCCCACGTTCCTGGATAGCGGTACGCCGACCATCGAGCCGCACCTGCTGGATTTCGCGGGCGACCTGTACGGCCGGATGATCCATGTCGAGCTGCATAAGTTCCTGCGGCCGGAAAAGCAGTTTGCGTCGGCGGAAGAGCTGCGCGCGGCGATCGAGGAGAATGTGCGGCAGACGCGCGCCTACTTCGCGGAATAAGCGGGCGCCAGGAGACGGAAGCATGGCATAAAATTGCCCGCCGCGCGGCGGGTGGAAAAGACGGGATGGATTTGCCATCCCGTCTTTTTTTGAAATCTGTTATAATGGTAGAGAACAATTCCCTGCCTGGGGACGTGTTGTTTACAGAAAGGAGGAGAGGACGCCATGCAAACAAAGCTGCGCTCCGACGCATTCCTGTGCGAGGCGATGGAAGCCTGCGGCGACGCCGTTTACCGGCTGGCGCTGTGCCGCATGGGAAGCCGCGCGGATGCGGAGGACGTTTATCAGGAGGTGTTTCTCCGGCTGCTGCGCGACACGACTGATTTTCGGGATGAGGAGCATTTGAAGGCCTGGCTGATTCGGGTCACGCTCAACCGGTGCAGCGACCTGCGGCGTTCGGCGTGGTTCCGCCGCACCGCGCCGCTCGAAGCCGCGCCGGACGCGGCTGCGCCGGAGGATACCGACCAGGCCGACCTGTGGCATGCGGTCGCGCGGCTGCCGGATGAACTGCGGACCGTGATACACCTGCACTATGTAGAGGGCTACAGGACGGAAGAAATCGCGCCGCTGGTCGGATGCAGGCCGGCAACCGTGCGCACGCGGCTCCATCGGGCGCGTAAACAACTCAAACTGGATCTGGAGGGAATGGACGATGAAGAAGAACAACCGGAACGAATGGGAGCAGATGAAAAGCATAAAAGCGCCGGAGGCGCTGAAGCAGCGTACCCTGGCGGCCGCGCGTGAGGAGCGCCGCGGGGAGGGGCAGGCCGCGCCGCAGCACCTGGCGCCGGCGCCGCGCCGCAGCTTCGGCATGGTAAAACGCATTTTGGCAGCGGCGTGTGCGTTCGGCGTGGTTCTGGGCGGCTCGGCCCTGTGGCGAATACAGGGCGGGCAGAGCGCGGACGAGGCGGTCGCCGGAGTGGTGGCCAACTCGTTCGGCATCGTGGCTTATGCCGCGGACACGGGCGAGACTATCGCGCCGAAAGACAGCAAGATTGCGTTTGATTTCGCTGGCGGAGGTGCGGACAGCCCGACCAAGGGTTTTTTCAGCGGTTGCCTGTTCCGGGTGACGGGCGACAATATCGAAACGGTCAGCGCGTCGGTTGACAAGGGCGGTCTGTACCGGACCGAGCGGCTGGAAATCAACGAGGCCGACGTACAGGCGATCATGATGGGCACCTATGCGCCCACAGCGGATGCGGACGATATCATGGTGCAGTCAGAACCGGAAAAAAAACGGTGGTGGGTGGACGCCAGCTACCGCGTGGAGAACGGCTTTGTCGCGGACTATGACGCGAACGTGAGCTACGGCTTCTGGGGCGAGCCTCAGCCGGTCGATATGGCGGACGATACCGACCTGCGCGACGCGTGGCACGCCCGTATAGACGAGTTCGACGGCGCGACCCTGACGGTCACCGTCACCTTTGCCGACGGCACGAGCGATACCCAGACGCTCACGCTGCACACCGGCAAGCTGGGCGTATGGTATCCGGACGATGAGAGTGGCCCGCAGCCCACCGGCGAGGTACTCACCGACGAGCAGGCCAAAGAGCAGGGCTATCTCTACGGCGTATACGCGGAAATGGAATAACGTGGCGGTTTATCCCCCGATCTTTCGGATCGGGGGATAATTTTTGCAGAAAAACAGGTAAACTGCTTGAAAAAAAACGGTGCATCCCATACAATAAAAAAGTAGTTTGTTTTTATGAGGGAGTGCCATGCTGCATATTGTTCTGGTTGAGCCGGAGATCCCGCAGAACACGGGCAACATCGCCCGCACCTGCGCGGCGACGGGCTGCGTGCTGCACCTGGTCGAGCCGCTCGGCTTTGCGATTGACGATAAGCGGATGAAGCGTGCGGGCCTGGATTACTGGCATCTGCTCGACGTCCGTATGTATAAAAACCTGGATGAGTTCTTTGCCCGAAACCCGGGCGGGCGTTATTTTTACGCCACGACCAAAGCGCCGCACGCCTATCACGAGGCGGCGTATCGGGACGGGGATTACCTGCTGTTCGGCAAGGAGACAAAGGGGCTGCCGGAAAGCCTGCTCGTCGCGCATCCGGAGCGGTGCGTGCGCATTCCCATGCGCGAGGGCGCGCGAAGCCTAAACCTGTCCAACTCGGTCGCCGTGATCGTGTTCGAGGCGCTGCGGCAGACCGGCTTTGAAAACCTGAGGCTGGCGGGGCCTTTCCCGCAGGAGTGAGGGAGCGTTTATGGAAAAGATACACATTCTGACCGATTCTTCCGCGGATATCCCGCAGGCGCAGGTGGATGCCTATGGGATAGAGGTCGTCCCGATCACGCTGACGCATGAGGGGCGCGCGTTCCGCGAGTATTACGACATCACCGCCGAGGAGTACTGGAAGCTGCTGCAAACCAGCCGTGAGGTTCCGGCAACCTCGATGGTCACGCCCGCGCAGTTCCTGGATTCCTACCGGCGCGCGTTTGAACGCGGCTGCACTCATGTGCTGGGCGTTCTGATCAACGGGAAAGGGTCGGGTACCTGTCAGGCCGCCTGTCTCGCCCGTTCGATGTTTGAGGAGGAATATGGAAGTGGCATGCGGATCGAGATCATCGACTCCGCGACCTACACCTATATTTACGGGCATATCGTCGTGCTGGCCGCCCGCCTGCGCGACCAGGGAGACAGCTTTGAGGCGATCGCGGGCGTGGTGCGCAGCCGGCTCAAGCGGGTGGAGGCTTATCTGGGCGTGTATAGCTTGGCGCACCTCAAGCGGTCGGGCCGCATTTCGGGCGGCGCGGCGTTTGTCGGGGAAGCGCTCGGGCTCAAGCCGATCAGCCATGTGTACGGCGGCGCGGTTACGGTATGCGACAAGGTGCGCGGGGAAAAGGCGCTGGTGTCGGGCCTGATTAAAAAGGTGTCCGGCCGTGTGCAGCAGCCGGAAAAGCAGACCGCGCTCCTGCTGTACGGTGATGTACCCGCGGAGCGCATCGACGAGCTGGAAAAGCGCCTGCTGACGGAAATCGGCTTCAAACAGGTCTGCCGCAGCCCGATCGGCCCCTCGGTTATCACGAATACCGGCCCGCAGGCCCTGGCGGTCGCGTTTTACGGACAGGCCCGAAACTGAACCGGATTGGGCATATTGTTTAATATTTCACAATATTTTGAGGAAAAACGCAAAAATCCTCTAAAAGATTGCCAAAATGTAAGGTTTTTCGTAAATTTGCTTGCGGGATACCGGAAAAACGAGTATAATTTGGTCTTGGAAGCGGAATTCTTTTAGAGAACGCCGCGATTTTGATCCGTGTCGCAATATTTATATCTTAAGGAGAGGTATATTTTATGCAGTACAACAAAAAGAGTGTCGAAGACATCGACGTAAATGGCAAAAAGGTCATCGTTCGCTGCGATTTCAACGTCCCGCAGGACGAAAACGGCAATATCACCGATGACAAGCGTATCCGTGCGTCCCTGGAGACGATCAAGTACCTGCTGGACCACAACGCGGCTGTTATCCTTTGCTCGCACCTCGGCCGTCCGAAGGGCGAGGTCAATATGAAGTATTCGCTGGCGCCGGTCGCGGCGCGCCTGAGCGAACTGCTCAGCATTGACGTCAAGCTGGCGAAGGACGTTGTCGGCGAGGACGCCAATCGGCTTGCCGCGGCGGTCAAGCCCGGAGAAGCCATCCTGCTGGAGAACGTCCGCTTTGAAAAGGGCGAAACCAAGAATGATCCGGCGCTTGCCAAGGCGTTTGCCGATATGGCCGAGATCTACGTCAACGACGCGTTCGGCACCTCGCACCGCGCCCATGCCTCCACCGCCGGCATCGCGGATTACCTGCCGGCCGTGTGCGGCTTCCTGATCAACAAGGAAATCTCCATCATGGGCAAAGCGCTTTCCGATCCGGCCCGTCCGTTCGTCGCCATCCTGGGCGGCGCGAAAGTTTCCGACAAGATCAACGTTATCAACAACCTGATCGATAAGTGCGATACCGTCATTATCGGCGGCGGCATGGCCTATACATTCTCCAAGGCGCAGGGCGGCAAGATCGGCACCTCGCTGTGCGAGGAGGATAAGCTCGATCTCGCGCTCGGCCTGATCAAGAAGGCGGAGGATAAGGGTGTCAAGCTCCTGCTGCCGATCGACACCGTTTGCGGCGATCACTTTGGCGCGGACGCGGAGCCGGTTGTTTACGAGGCAGGCCAACTGCCGGACAACATGATGGGCATGGACATCGGCCCCAAGACCGTTGAGCTGTTCTCGGACGCGGTGAAGAACGCTGGCACGGTTGTTTGGAACGGCCCGATGGGCGTATTCGAGTTCGACACCTTTGCGGCCGGCACCAAGGCGGTTGCGGCGGCGATCGCTGCGTCCGGCGCGGTTTCCATCATCGGCGGCGGCGACTCCGCGGCGGCGGTTGAAAAGCTTGGCTTTGCGGACAAGATGACCCACATCTCCACCGGCGGCGGCGCTTCGCTGGAGTTCCTGGAGGGGCTGGAGCTGCCGGGCATCGCCTGCCTGCTGGATAAGTAAGCTCCCTCAGCCGAAAGGGGTAATGTGAAAACCCACGCGCCTGCCGCGGGTTTTTGCGGAGGGCGCCGCGGGCCGGCGCTTTCCTGTGGAAAATGCGCGCTGCGCATGGGATGTGTGCGGTGCGGAAATGTGCTTATACCGGGGCGTTCGCGCGATGCCCCGTATAAATACATAACCGATCAGGACGGATCCGCCGTCCGAAATTTGAAAGGGGTAAAACCAACATGAATCGCAGATACCGTAAGACCATCATTGCCGGCAACTGGAAAATGAACAAGACGCCGGCGGAAGCCAAGGCGCTTATCGAGGAGATGAAGCCGCTGCTTTCCAAGACCAAGTGGTGTGAGATGGTTCTTTGCGTGCCGTTTACCGATATTCAGGTCGCAGTAAAGGCTGCCAAGGGCTCCAAGATCGCCATTGGCGCGGAGAATATGCATTTTGAGAAGTCCGGCGCGTTCACCGGCGAGATTTCTGCCGATATGCTCAAGGAGCTGGGCGTGAAGTATGTGATCATCGGGCACTCCGAGCGCCGCCAGTACTTCAACGAGACCGACGAAGCCTGCAACAAGAAAGTCCTCGTCGCGCTGGAGAACGGCCTGCGCCCGATCCTGTGCGTCGGCGAGTCGCTCACTGAGCGCGAGCAGGACGTGACCATGGAGGTTATCCGTAAGCAGATCAAGATCGCCCTGCAGGGCGTTGCTGTTGAGGATATCAAAAAGGTTGTCATCGCTTACGAGCCGATCTGGGCGATCGGCACCGGTAAGACCGCTACCGCCGAGCAGGCGGGCGAGGTCTGCGGCGCGATCCGCGACTGCCTGCGCGAGAAGTACGGCGCGCGGGCGGCCCGCGGCATCACCATCCAGTACGGCGGCTCGATGAACGCCAAGAACGCGGCCGAGCTGCTGGCCCAGCCCGACGTTGACGGCGGCCTGATCGGCGGCGCCTCCCTGAAGAGCGCTGATTTCGCGACCATCGTGGAAGCAGCCAATCAATAAGATAAGGAATACGGCGTGGGAAGCGGCTGCTTCCCCCCGCCGTTACCGCGGAGGGGGGCATCGATATCGATCGTTGTCCCCTTTCATCCCACTTCTGCCAAAGGAGCTTTAGCTATGAAAAAAGAAGTTTCCTCCGCCAAGGAGGCTGCGGAAACGGCGCCTGTCGTGGAAAAGGCCGCAGCGAAAAAGCCGGCGGCGAGAAAGACGGCCGCTAAGCCAACCGCAGCCGCTGCGGAGAAGAAGACCCCGGCAAAAAAACCGGCGGCTAAGAAGCCCGCGGCCCGCAAAACGGCAGCAAAGAAAGCCTCCGGCCCGAAAAAGCCGACCGCGCTGATTATCATGGATGGTTTTGGCCACCGCGACGAAAAGAGCGGTAACGCGATCGAGGCTGCGAACACCCCCAACTTGGACAAGATCTTTGCAGAAAACCCGATGACGTATATCGGCGCCTCCGGCTTGGACGTCGGCCTGCCGGACGGGCAGATGGGCAACTCCGAGGTCGGCCACACCAACATCGGCGCGGGCCGTATCGTTTATCAGGAGCTGACCCGCATCACCAAGGCCATCCAGGACGGCGACTTTTTCACCAACGAAGCGCTCATGAGCGCAATCAACCAGTGCAAGTGGTTTAATTCCACCCTGCATATTTTCGGCCTGCTGTCCGATGGCGGCGTACACTCGCATATTGACCATATGTTCGCGCTGCTCGAGCTGGCGCGCCGCAACGGTCTGCGCAAGGTGTGCTTCCATTGCTTCATGGACGGCCGCGACACGCCCCCGCAGTCCGGTATCGAATATATCGACCGTCTGCAGGCGAAGATCGACGCGGTTGAGGTCGGCTGTATTGCTACGATTTCCGGCCGCTATTATGCGATGGATCGCGACAACCGCTGGGAGCGTGTCGAGAAAGCCTATAGCGCCATTGCCGAGGGCGTCGGAGAGCATGCAGCCTCCGCGCACGAAGCCATGCAGGCTTCCTATGATGCGGGCGTGACCGACGAGTTCGTGGTTCCGGTCATCGTAACCGAGGGCGCGACCGTCCGAGACGACGACGCGATTATCTTTGCCAACTTCCGTCCCGATCGCGCGCGTGAGATCACCCGTGCGTTTGTGGATCATGAGTTCCAGGGCTTCCCGCGCCACCGCCGCAACATTCACTACGTCTGCATGACGCAGTATGACGCGACGATCGTAGGCGTTGAGGTGGCGTTCAAGCCGCAGAGCCTCAAGAATACCTTCGGCGAATATATCTCCGACTTGGGCCTGACCCAGTTGCGCATCGCCGAAACCGAGAAGTATGCGCATGTCACGTTCTTCTTCAACGGCGGCGTGGAAAAGGAATATGCGGGCGAGGACCGCGCGCTTATCCCGTCCCCCAAGGTTGCGACCTATGACCTCCAGCCGGAAATGAGCGAGCCTGCCGTAACCGAGGAGTGCGTAAAGCGCATCCTGTCCGGCAAGTATGATATGATCGTCCTGAACTTTGCCAACTGCGACATGGTCGGCCATACCGGCGTGTTCGAGGCTGCGGTCAAGGCGGTCGAGGCGACGGACGACGGCGTGGGCAAGGTTGTCGCCGCGATCCAGCAGATGGGCGGCCAGTGCCTGATCACGGCCGACCACGGCAACGTGGATCAGATGCTCGACGCGGACGGTACGACCCCGTTCACCGCGCATTCCACCAATCCGGTGCCGCTCGTGATGATCGGCCATGCGGGCAAGCTGATGGAGGGCGGCGTGCTGGCTGACCTTGCGCCCACCCTGCTCGAAATGATGGGGCTCAAGCAGCCGGAAGAAATGACCGGCCACAGCCTGATCGCCAAATAAATCTGCGTATCCCCAAAATTGATATAAAAAGGAGAATGAATTATGAAAGGCTACATTGAAATCGTTGATGTGCTTGGCCGTGAGGTAATGGACTCCCGCGGCAATCCGACCGTTGAGGTCGAGGTTTATGTTGAGGGCGACACCGGTGCCTATATGGGCCGCGCGGCCGTTCCGTCCGGCGCTTCCACCGGCATCTTCGAGGCTTGCGAGCTGCGCGACGGCGACAAGTCCCGCTATAACGGCAAGGGCGTCCTCAAGGCGGTTGACGCTGTCAAC
Organism: Agathobaculum faecis; assembly: GCF_014287995.1. Classification (NCBI taxonomy): domain Bacteria; kingdom Bacillati; phylum Bacillota; class Clostridia; order Eubacteriales; family Butyricicoccaceae; genus Agathobaculum; species Agathobaculum faecis. The sequence continues at coordinate 22,937 of NZ_JACOPL010000008.1, read as the reverse complement.
GGCGAGATCGCGGAAACCATCATCGGCATGAATGCGCTCGACCAGCAGGCCATCGACAAGGCCATGATCGAGGCGGACGGCACCCCGAACAAGACCAAGTTCGGCGCCAACGCGATTCTGGGCGTTTCCATGGCGGTTGCCAAGGCGGCGGCCGAGGCGCTTTCCCTGCCGCTGTACAACTACATCGGCGGCTGCAACGCCAAGACCCTGCCGATGCCCATGATGAACATTCTTAACGGCGGCGCGCATGCGACCAACAACGTTGAGATCCAGGAATTCATGATTATGCCGGTTTCCGCTCCCTCTTTCCGCGAGGCGCTGCGCCGCTGCGCTGAGGTGTTCCATCAGCTCAAGAGCACCCTCAAGGAGAACGGCACTCCGGCTGCGGGCGTAGGCGACGAGGGCGGCTATGCGCCCAACCTGAAGAAGGACGAGGACGCGCTCAAGGTGATCGTCAAGGCGATCGAAGAGGCTGGCTACAAGCCGGGCGAGGACTTCATGATCGCGATCGACGCGGCTTCCTCCGAGTGGTGGAACGACGAGGAGAAGTGCTATATCCAGCCGAAGTCCGGTAAGAAGATGACCCAGCAGCAGCTCGTTAAGATGTGGAAGAACTTCGCGGAGAAATACCCGATCATCTCCCTTGAGGACGGTATGGCCGAAGAGGACTGGGAAGGCTGGGAGATGCTGACCAAGGCGCTGGGCGATAAGATCCAACTTGTCGGCGACGACCTGTTTGTAACCAATACCACCCGTCTCAAGAAGGGCATCGACATGGGCGTTGCCAACTCCATCCTCATCAAGGTCAACCAGATCGGCTCCCTGACCGAAACCCTGGACGCCATCCAGATGGCGAACCGCGCGGGCTACACCGCCGTTGTTTCCCACCGTTCGGGCGAGACCGAGGACGCGACCATCGCGGACATCGCTGTGGCGCTCAACGCGGGTCAGATCAAGACCGGCGCGCCGAGCCGCACCGACCGTGTTGCCAAGTACAACCAGCTGCTCCGTATCGAAGAGGAGCTGGGCGAGGATGTCGCGCAGTACCTGGGCAAGGATGCTTTCTTCAACTTGAAGAACAAGTAAGAATGGCTTAATAGCAGGCCGTCCGCAACAAGCGGACGGCCTGCTTATTTTTATATGGAACGGTTTCTTCTCCCTATAAGAAGAAAGACACTATAATTTTCCAGTAAATTACAGAAAATACGGAAAATTGGCAACATATAAGAAATTTTTCAAGTATTTGTAAACCAAAACGGTTGACGAGCGTGGAGGAATGTGTTATCATATTCACAGTAAAAATTTGATAATCTAATCAATTGGCAGCGGCAGCAGGACTGTCGGTTTGTCCAATCCATAAATTCGCGCACTTCTTCATTCCTAAAAAGCCGCGCCCTTGGCAAAGGGTGCGGCTTTTTTACTGGATATCAATACCAATAGCCTGCTTTCCATTTCTGGAGGGCGAGGCTCGCGTTTTGGTAGCTTACGTCGGAGGTCGGCGTCCCCGCGGGTACACCCAGGATCGCCGCGTCGCGCTGCAGCACATAGCCGTTGGTTTTCCAGCGGCTGAGCGCCTGCTCAAAGGCCTGCGTCTGTGCGCTGTCCGCCGCGTCGTCCACGCTGAGCTGGTAATTGCGCCAGTTCAGCGTGGGGGTGCCGTTTAAAAAGCCGGTCAGACCGGCAACCGACAGGCTGTAATCCCGATCCGCGTTGAACTGCGCGAGCTGCGCCTGTGCCTGGGAGAGCGCGGCGCTTTCCGCAGCGGCATAGTAGTCGATTTCGAGCGCGGCTTCCTGCCCGGCGGCGCTGTCCTGCGCGGCCGCGCGCGCCTTGAGACGCGCCTGCCCCAGCGCGTTGAGATCGCTGCGGTACTGGTTGTCGATCGAAATACGGCTGGTTTCGGCCGCACCCGAAGTAGCGGCGGAGCCCCGCGCGCCCATGTTTAAGCCGAGCGCGGCCAGCTTTTCTTCGTTGGAGAGTACGGATTGCCGCGCGTTGATATCGGTCTGCGCCATGCCGGCCGTATAGTCGCTCTCGATCGAAGCCAGATTTCGTTCAAGCTGCTGCGCGATGCGCTCGCGCGCGGCTTCAAAGCGTTTCAGTCGGGCCTGTTCGGCGGCTTCATAAAGCCGGTTGAGCGCGCTGGCGCCGGCAGAGGCGCCGCCCCCGCCTCCGCTGCTGCCGGACGAAACCGAATAGGGGCGGTAGTTCCCGTTCCAGGTCGATACCGCTTCGTTGGATGCGACCTTGCCCGCCAGCCCTTCCGTATCAATCTTGTTCTGGCGTTCGGCGAGCAGCTCCTGACGTTTGCCCGCGTCCTGTGTATTTGCGATAGCCTCCGAGTAGTCAAAATCCTCTTTGTAGTTTTTCGCCATATGTTTCCCTCCTTTCTCAGATCACGGTCTGCCCCTGCGTCCAGCGGATCGTGAGCGCGAGCAGGCCGAACGGCTCGTCCGGCCGGTCGTTGCCGATGCGCACCGCGAACAGCGGCATGCGGTGCTGCCGGCGGCGGGTGCGGTAGCTGACCGCGCCAGGGATGCAGCGGAACGAGAACCGCGAAAAATCCAGCGTTTTGAACGAAAACAGGTCCATGTTGCGCGAAAGCGCGAGCAGCGCGCCATTCTCGTTTTCATACTGTACGGTCGCGCCCGACCGTGAGTAGGGCATGAGCGTCGGGATGACATCGCGCACGGTTTTGACCCGCCCCCAGTCCGCGAGCGGCAAGGTGGGCGTGCGCCAGTATGCGTCGATCGCCGCGTCATCGTCACAGTAGGCGCCATCCTCGTCGGCGCGGGCGAAGCGGCACAGCCGGCCGTCCGCGGTGCCAAACCAAAGCCGACCGTCCAGCACGGCAAGGCATTGGGCGGGGACCTCGGTCCAGTAAAACCATGCGGGGTCGCCGTTCTCCTCGGTCAGCGTACTGTCTGCGATATACATATGCCCATTCACGGCAAGGTAATATTTTCCTTCGAACACGGCCGCGCAGGCGTTCTCCAATCCGGCTTCCGTCTCCAGCTTGGGTACGATCGCGTCCGATACCGAGCGGATGGTCCGCTGCTCCGCGACCGCAGTGCCGAACGCGCCCTGCACCCCGCGTGCGGACAGGAACAGCGGCAGATCGCCCAGCGTGGCGAAGCTGCGCGGCGCGGTCGCGCCCGCGCCCTGCGCCCCCTGCTTGAGCGGATAAAGCGCCGTCCCGTCGTCCGCCATCAAGTAGGAGCGCAGATAGCTGGTCGCCTCCTGCGCGCCGCCGGACTTGATGACGAGCTGGCTCTCATACTGCTTGAGATAGCCTACAATCGCGGACGCGTCCGTCCCCATGCGGGTGTAGCCGGTATCGGGGAAATAGGTGGGATCATACAGCCCGCTCTGCCAATCACAGTCCGGCTCGTCCGGATTGCCGGCAACGAACGCGCGCGTATCGTTTTTACCGCCGTACAGTCCGGCAAACCGGCACTGGTTGATTTTATCCGCATAGCCGGTCACGGTTTTGGAGAACGTGATGGATACGTTGGCCAGCCCGTTGGCGTTTGCGGGCGCGCTGGCCAATGTGATCAGGCCGGTCGTGCGGTTGACCGAGGACACGGTCACGGATGCGCCGTTTACCGCTGCGGTTACCTCGGTGTCGTCCAGATTTTTTGCGTCCACCTGGAACTGGGTCGCCGAGCCGTTGCCAATGAAGGTGTTGATGCGTTTGGGGGTGAGCAAGTTAACTGCCTCATAGCTGGTGCCGCCGCCGGTCGGCTGCGCGGAGATCGTGGTGGTCGGAACATAGGCGACGTCTTGTACCTTGACAGCCTCCCACGCGGTTCCGGCGCTGTTTTTGCGCACCGCGCGGTAGGTCTGTCCATCAAGTAAGTATAATACGCCGTTCATCACGAACGATTGCGAGAACGCCTCGTTCATGTCCGTGCACAGCTCGGCCTGCGTACCCGTGGCGGGACGGGCGTACAGCTTGGTACCCGCATGCACGGCCAGGCCGGATCCGTCGGGCAGGGGGAACAGGCCGAAAAGAGGCGCGTTGTAGTTTTGCTGGGTTTTCCAGCCAGTGCGCTTGACCAGGAAATCGTTCTGGTCGCAGATCAGGTTCTGCAGGTCGGGCGAGCGGGACAGGGATACCTTGGTGGGGTGCGTGCGAAAGTCCGCGCCGCCGAAACGGCTGACCACGGTTTCGCGCTCGGTCTCGGGATAAGGAAACTGGTAAGCGCGCATCAGACCATCTCCTGTATGCCGGTGAACTGCGCCGGACAGTGGCGCAGCAGGCGGTCAGCGTATTCCGCGGCCGCCCAGTTGAATTTGGCCTTGTCGTCGTCGGCCACGAGCAGAGCCGCCAGCCCATAGGGGAAGCACTCGCGCGCGAGCCAGTCGCCTGTGGGGATATCCTCGTCCAACGCGTCCATGCGCGGCGGCGCGGCGTGCGGCTGCTCGGCGCAGAATACCCGCTCCGCGTTGATCTCGCGCAGGCTGTTGACGAGCAACTGGTTGAGCGCGCCTAGCGCGAACGGTTCGTAATACGCGCCGCTGTCCGGCGTTTCGGAAAGCAAGTTCAGCGCCGCACGGAAGCATTCGGTTCCGGTCATGAGATTCCTCCTTTTGCAATATATGGCTCCCAGCCTGGCACAAAGGCGGATGCCCCGATCTGAAGATTATTTACATGCTGTTTAAACTTGCCACTGGCCCCGATGCTATAATATAAAATAATATGAAGATAGATGGGGGTAAAGGTAATATGGCATATCTTTTGATCTCCATGCTGACCGTACTGCTTTTGGCGCTATACCTGCGGCAGCAGACTTTGCAGCAGCAGGTCTACAGGCTGAAAGAGCGACTGGACAGCTTGGCGGATGTTACCGGACATGTAGAATACAAATCGGATTATATCAGTGAAAAATTACAAAATGAACTGAAACGACTCAAGAAAAGCGGTCAGCCGGTGCAGGCGGTCAAACACCTGCGGGAGCAGACAGGGATGAATTTGGTGCAGGCAAAGCAGTTTGTTGATAAGCTTTGATAGAATATCCGCACTTGTGCCAGGCTGAGAGCCTGTCTCATGCCGCCCTATGGGCGGCCTTTTTCTTTAGCCCGTCGCCACAGGGGATGGATACTTGCCGGTTTCGACCGCGTAGGCGCGGATCTGGCAGCCCTCGTCCGCGGTCAGTGCGGTATCGGCAATATAATCCTTGGCCGAATCCGAGTAGCGCGGGTCGGAGCCGTCCAGCGTGTAGCGGATGGCCGCGCCGCTGCCTGCGGTGATCTTGCCCGAGGCGACCACCGGCGCGTCGGATACCGTATCCGCCGCCACCAGCGCGTATACGCCGCCGCATTTCGCCCCCAGCACATAGGCGTCATAGTAATGGCGGCCTTCGATCAGCGCGCCGGATACGCCTACCGGATCCTCGTGAACCTTGGCGTCCGCGATCTTATAGGGCATAAGCACCGCGTCCTTGTGCGCGACGAGGAAATACACATCCTCGGGCAGATAGCTCTTGGGTACGCGCACCACATGCATGCCGAACACCTCGCCGCAGACGCCCTTGGCAATGGACTGCCGCGCAAGTACGTCCACGCCTGCGAACTCGTCCGAGGTGCAGACCAGCTTGTACATCTCGCTTGTCAGGTAGAGATAGCGGTTGTCGTCCGGCACCAGCGCGTCGTCGAGCGCCTGCGACGCGTCCGCGATCTTGCTGATGATGTCGGCCTTGGTCGGCTTGGCCGCGCTTTCCGCGATCGTGCCAGCCATGGTCACAAAGCGGCGGAAGGCGTATTTGTCCGCGGCGGGCGTGGACTTTTCGTTCAGCTGCAGACGCAGCATGTCGGCCGCATTTTTGACCAGATTCTGGTCGAGGTTGTTGCCCTTGTCAATGGTGAGCGTGAATGCCTTGTCCTGCGTCATGGTCAGTTCCTGCACCACGTCCTGCATCTCGGCCACGTCGCCGTAGCGGGCAAGGCCGCCGTCGCGGTCGTAGTCCACCTCCTCGACCGTGATCGGCGTGTACACCTTGAGCGTCTTGACACCGGTCAGGTCAAAGGTTTCCGCGGTCTTGCCCTTGATGAAGGACGCGCGGGTGAATACCTCGGCGATCTGGTCGGAATATTTGCTTGCAAGATTGATAGCCATAAGTATAATACCTCCTGTTTATACGATATGTTTATTTCCCCAACAGTGCTAAGGTCACGGGATCGACGCCTGCGGGCTCGCCGTCCGACTGTGCCGGACCGACCGCCGCGCGGCGGTTCTTTTGGTTCACCTCCAGCGCCGCCAGCTCGTCCTTGAGTTCAAGGATCTCCCACTTGCGGTAGGCGGAAACCAGCGAGCCTTCCTGCTGCGCCCATTCCCACACCTGCTGCGGGATGTCCTCGGGCTTGACCTCGGGATATTCCTCCACGAACGCCGCATAGATCTGCCCGTTGGGCATACCGTTCGCAGCGCGGTTGCGGCGCACATAGGCGTTCTGTTTGGACAGCCCCAAGCTTGCCGCATGGATCAGCTCCTCCAGCGTCAGCTCCACGGTTTGCCCGTCTACCGGCACCGGAAAGGTTTGTGCGGCGGGGGGCGCGGACTGCCCAGCGGTATCAGGGGAGAATGGGTTGGATGCAACTGCTCCCGTCTCCTGCGGGAGCGGCTGCGCCGGACTGCTGTTAGGTCTGGTCTTGTTCTGCATTTGCATTTGCCTCCTTTTGCTGCTGCCGCTGCATGCGCAGCGCGTGCAGCAGGTCGTGTTTGCCGCGCACCTGATAGTCAGGCACGTTTTCCAGATAAACGAGCGGGTCGGTGATGACCCCGCTTTCGAGCAGGTGGTCGTTGGTCATGGTCTGCATGGTCTCTGACCAGTAGCTCGCCGCGCCCACGTCCACCTGAAGGCGCATATCTTGCCCGGCGAGCGTGGAAAAATCGAAAGACTGACGCTGCGGTTCGCCTCCGTCCTCATCCGGCACGACGACCGTGCGTATCCCGTAATGCGCGCCCATCAGGTCGAGGAAGATGCGCGCCCAGTCCTCGGTGAAGCGGTAGAACTCCATTTTGGTCAGCTCAAGCGGGGCGGCGGTCGCGTTCTGCACCGCGACGATAGCCGAGGTGTTGTCCGGCTTGACCGTGCCGAGCGCGGCCTCGCTCGCGCCCATCAGCTCGGCGGTGTCGGTCATCATCTGCTTCAGCAGCCCGAGCACCTGGCTGGAGATATCGGGCGCTTTGAACGCAGCCGCAATCGCGGTGTTCGGGTCGCCGCGCATACCGACCGCCTTGCCCACGTCGTTCGACCACCCGTTCGGGAAGCGGGTCATGTCGTAGATGATCTTGGGGAAGGCCACCTGCTTGATGCACTGTACATACATCGAGTACAGCTTGTTAATGGCAATCTGGTTGGGGATGGCCTCGGTCAGCGGACTTTCGCCGTGGCACGAGCCGCGCACACGGTTCCAGCACAGATGGGTCACCGGATAGTAGCGGTAGGGTAGCTCCTTTTCACGCATCACGGTCGCGGTGCGCGTGGTTTTGCAGAACGCGACGCCGTGCTCGGTCCGGCGCATGTGCAGCAGCACGGTTACGCGGTTGTTTTCGCCGTGCAGGCGGCGCAGGTGGTCTGCGTCGCCGTCCGGCCGGATGGCCTCGGCTTCGTCTGCGCCCATGCCGTTTTCCCGCACCTCCTTTTTGACCTCGTCCACATCGCGCCGCATGGCGAGGATGAGGTAGGGCTGGCGCTGTACCTCGTCGCAGGCAGGGTTGCCGAAGCAGATATTGGTCGAGTCGATCAGCTCTGCCGCGATATCGCCCTTGATTGCCTGGCCGGTCTCAAGCGTGGGATCGAAGTGGAGATAGAAGCACGCGTCGCCGTCCACACAGGCGTTTTTGAGCAGCGGCCGTCCGAGCGCCTTGACGCCCGACCGCTCGATCGCGGACGCGAACGAGCGCTCCAGGATACGGGCGGTCCGGCGGCCTGCGCTGTCCATGTCGAACGGCTGCGCGCGTACCGCCACATCGTCCGATACCAGCATGGATACGAACAGGTTGACGCAGCGCCGCAGCACATTGAAGATCAGCGGGTCGAGCGACTGGACGCGCAGCCCCTCCCATTGGCGGCCGAGGTAGAAGGCCTCGTTGCGGCGCACGCGGTCGTACAGGCCGATCGAGCGTTTGTAGTCGCGGTCGCGCTCGTACTTTTGCCAGATCGCAGCAGGCGAGGGGTCAAACCGCATGGTCGTCCTCCTCCCGTCCGTAGGCCATCAGCGCGGCCAGGTCGCGGCTGAGTGCGTCTCCGGCCGTGTCCGGCGCATCGCCGCTGCGGCCGCGCCCGCCCTCCCGCCAGAGCGGGGTGGGCAGCGTCAGCCCGCCGGATATGACCGCGCCGGTCAGCACCAGCAGGGCGGCGCCGATGCAGTAGCATAATAGTTCCATAGTGTCCTCCTTTTCTGGAATGGGGACGGTGATTCCCCATTTTGGCTCAGTACCGCAAAAACTCTCCCACCTCGCAGTCATACAGGGTCGGCGGCGCGGGCTGGGACGGCTCGTACACGGTCGCTGCATAGCCGCGCAGCGCGTCCGGCGCGTGGGTCAGTTCGTGCGGCGTGTTCGCCGTGTCGGACGGATTGCGCTTGTCGTGCTGCAGGGCGGGCAGGGTGCGGATCAGGTTGCGGCAGGTGTCGAAGATGGTCAGGCGGGGGCGCATCCCACCCTGCGCGTCCCGACGCGGGGCGAGCAGCTCGTGCAGCGCCAGCCAGCCGGCGACGCGCTCGTTGCTGCTTTTGTCGAAGTCCAGCCCGCAGTCCGCGAACAGCTCCACCGCACTTTTGCCGGTCTCCTGCCGCCGGTTCCACAGGTCGGGCGGAGCCAGCCGGCAGTCGATGCGTTCGCCCGCCGGCTCGCAGTCCAGAATGGCCGCCGCCGCTTCTGAGATAATCAAACCAGATTGATATAACTCTCTGTATACTATGCTGTATCCATCCGGACTTTGTGCGATCCACAGCGCGGCGAGCATATCCAGCCCGTAGTCGATCGTCAGATAACGCCGCCAGCTCTTGGGGATGGGGTGCGGCGGCGTGACGTGCCGCTCGGCGGAAAACTCGCTGAAATACCGCCCCTCGTCCAGCTCCCACGCTCCGTCGAGCAGCGCCCTGCGGTCGTACGGGGCGAGCAGCCGCAGCCGTTTTTCATATCCCGCGTCCGCCTGCTGCAGAAATGGGTTGTCCGCCAGTCGCGCAGGCAGGAACAGTCGCGTGCCGCCATCGCATTCGCACACGGTGTCGGGCGGCATGGGGTCGATGTACCGCGCCTTGACCCAGTGATGCCCCACGCCACCCGGGTTGGTGGTGGATTTGATCTGCTTGGGATAGCCGTTCGCGCCCCGCACGCGGGAGATCAGGTAGGTGAACTGGCTTTCCGTGAAGTGGGTCAGCTCGTCGAAGCGGATCACATCGTACTCGGCGGACTGATAACGGGTCACGTCGCTCTCTGCATCGCAGTAGCCGAATTCCAGAACTGAGCCGTTAACGAACTGCCACAGGTGCTCGCTCACCTTGTAGGACGCGACCGCCTGCGGGAACAGCCGCAGCGACGCAGGCACGAGCGAGCGGTCCAGCTCGGGCAGGGTGCGCCGCAGCATGAGCTGCCGCGAGGCCGGATATTGCACCGCGAACCGCAATGCGTCCAAAAGCTGGCCGTGGCTTTTGCCGCCGCCTGCCGCGCCGCCGAACAGCGTTTCAAATGCCTCCGAGCGGATGAACGCCGCCTGCCGCGGGGTTATTTCGTATTCGATCGCACGTCCACGATTTGGAACACGATCTCGACCGGCGCGGGCGGTTCGGCCTCCGCACCGTCCAGCAGCACCCCCTTGCCGACCGTCCGGTCGAGAATCTCGCGGATTGCGGTCAGACGGCTGTTCGCGGGCGCTTCCGCGTCGTCCGCGATCTCGTACAGCATCCGGATCAGCTCGTCCGGATGGTTCTTTTTTCGCACAATGGCATCGCCTCCTTTGGGGATAGAGTCGCTTACTTTCCCGCAGGGCATAGAATAGGAGAATCCTCCGTAAAAGTCAAGAACAAATGTTCGATTTTGCGAGGCGTGAAAAAAATAACCCTTTTGCGGGCGTGGCGGCGGAAAGCGGAGCAGCCCTTGCGCAAAGGCGGCGGGCCTGCGAATACACGGCGGTATTTTGCTAAATTTGGTGGTATCTGACACGGAGATATGCTATAATAAAACCGTATGTAAAATTCGCCCCACCGAGAGGAGAAAAAGAATGAGTTTATGGTTCGCCGTTCTGCTGGGTCTGGTACAGGGCCTGACCGAGTTTTTACCCGTTTCCTCGTCCGGCCATTTGGTGCTCGCCCAGACGATTTTTGGGGACGGGATAGAAACTAATTACATGCTGTTTAATGTGCTGTTGCACTTTGGCACGCTGCTGTCGGTTGTCGTTGCGTTCTGGAGCGATATCAAGGAGCTGTTCCTCGAATTTTTCGCCTGGATCAAGGACGGCTTCCGGATCAACGGCCATCCTTACCGCCGTTTTATCATCATGCTGCTGATTACGATTCTGCCGATGTTCGCCATCCTGCCGATCAAAAGCAAGATTGAGGGCGCGTTCTCCTCGTCCCTGGTCGTCGGGCTGATGCTTCTGGTCACGGCGGCGATCCTGTTCCTGTCGGAAAAGGCGCCGAAAAAGCATAAGACGGAAAAGGACGCGACCTGGCTGGATGCGTTGATCGTCGGCATCGGCCAGTGCTTCGCGGTGCTGCCCGGCCTGTCGCGCTCGGGTACCACTATGTGTACCGGCCTGTTCCGCGGCTTTTCGCGCGAGTTTTCCGTGCGGTTCGCGTTTATCATGTCGCTGCCCGTCATTCTGGGCGCGAATATTCTGGAACTGGTCGACGTGATCCGCGATCCGTCGACGATTGGCGAGGTTTCGCTCGCCTGCTACATCGTAGGCATCCTGGTGGCGATGGTATCCGGCCTGGCGGCGATCCGCATGGTGCGGTTTGTGTCCAAGCGGGGCAACTTCCGCCCGTTCGTGGTCTACTGTACGCTGATTGGTACAATCACGATCGTCGTCAGCCTGATCCGGATGGTGGTCTGACCGTTCCGCTGCGGGGTCTGCCGCGGTATGGAAAAGAGAACGGAAGAGAGGTTTCAATAATTTGGCTGCAAGAAAAACCACAACCAAAAAAAGCGCGCCTCGCGGGAAAGCGGCCGCGCGCCGCGCGCCCGAGCCGGAGACGCTTCTGCCGCGCGCGGCCTGGGGCGCGATCTGGGGCGTGGCGGGGCTGCTGTGCCTGTTGTCGCTGCTGCCGATCGACGGGGTCGTGCTAGACGCCCTGCATCGGGGGATTGGCGCGCTGATCGGGACAGGCAGCTATGTGCTGCCGTTCGCCCTGCTGGGGCTGGCGGCGCTGCTGATCGCGCGGCGCAAAGGGCCGGTGCGCCTGCGGGGCTGCTGCATCGCCCTGCTGCCCGTGCTGGCGGGCGGCGTCGTGCATGCGATCACCTGCGCCAATGAATATGCGTTCTCCATGAGTACCCTGTCCGGCCTGCTGAAGTCCGGCATGGAGATGAAATCAGGCGGCCTGCTGTCCGGCGGCCTGTACATGGTGTTTGAGTGGGCGCTGTCCTCGATCGGCGCGCTGCTGGTTTTGCTGCTGCTGCTGGTTGCGGCGCTGCTGGCCGCCTGCCGCATCACGCCGCAGGCGTTGATGGATATGTTCCGCCCCCCAGCGTATGAATATGAGGACGAAGAGGAGCGCGAGCGCTATGAGGCGCCAGCCAAGCTGCCCAATGTGCATGAGGTGGCCGCTGTCCATGCGCAGAAACGGGAGGAGCGCCGCGCCGCGCGCCGCAAGGTGAATATCGATATCCCGCTGGATGCCGAGCCGCCGGGCGAGGACAAGCCGGGCGAGGCTCCGGACGCGCCGCCGCGCCGCATGCACGGTGGTAAGCCGATCGCACCGGATGAATACCTGCGTTCGCTCAAAGAGGAAACGACGGGCGAGCAGGTCAGCATCATGGACCTAGTGGAGAATAAACCGGAGGAAGAGGAAGCGCCGGCGGAGCTGGAGCAGGCGCCGAAGAAAGCGGAAAAGATCGGGGAACAGGAGCAGGCGGCGCTGAGCGAGCAGATGGACGAGAGCCAGAAAGCGCCAGTTCCGGTTTACGACTATCCGCCGATTGAGCTGCTGGTGCAGGGCAAGCGGGCATCGGCGGCGGGCGCGGAAGCTGAGCTGCGGGAAAATTCCGAATGCCTGATCGACACCCTGCAGTCGTTCAATATCGACGCGCAGATCATCGGCATTGTGCGCGGCCCCTCGGTCACGCGGTTCGAGCTGACCATCCCGCGCGGCATTAAGATCTCCCGCATCACCGCGCTGTCGGATGATATTGCGCTGTCGCTCGGCGCGGTATCCGTCCGCATCGCGCCCATACCGGATAAGATCGCAGTCGGCATCGAGGTGCCGAACAAAGCGGTCAATACAGTGTTCATCCGCGAGTGTATCGCTTCGCCGGCGTTCACCAACGCGCGCAGCCGCCTGTCCTTTGCCGTGGGCAAGGACATCACCGGCAAGCCGGTGATTGGCGATATTGCGAAAATGCCGCATATGCTGATTGCGGGTACTACCGGATCGGGCAAATCCGTGTGCATCAATTCCATGCTGATCTCGCTGCTGTACAAGTCCACGCCCGAGGAGGTCCGGCTGATCATGGTCGATCCTAAAATGGTTGAGCTGGGCAATTACAACGGCATCCCGCACCTGCTGATTCCGGTCGTGACCGACCCCAAGAAGGCGGCGGGCGCACTCAACTGGGCGGTGGGCGAGATGGAGCGCCGCTATAAGCGGTTCGCGGACCATCAGGTGCGCAACCTGGTCGGCTATAACGACCTGATGCGCGCCGAACGGGCGAAGGCGGAGCAGGAGGAGGGCGGCGCGCCCGAGCAGTATCAGGTCCTCCCGCAGATCGTCATTGTCATCGATGAGCTGGCAGACCTGATGATGGTCGCGGCCAAGGAGGTCGAGACTTCGATCTGCCGCATCGCGCAGAAGGCGCGCGCGGCGGGCATGCATCTGGTGGTGGCGACCCAGCGCCCGTCGGCCGACGTCATTACCGGCATTATGAAAGCCAATATCCCGTCCCGCATCGCGTTCGCGGTGGCCAGCCAGATTGAATCCCGCATTATTCTGGATACGACTGGCGCGGAAAAGCTGATTGGCAAGGGCGATATGCTGTACGCCCCGCTGGGGGAGGGCAAGCCTACGCGCGTGCAGGGCTGCTTTATTTCGTCGGATGAGATCGAAGCGGTGATCGCGCATATCAAGGAGACAAGCACAGCCGAATATAATGAGGAGATACTCGAACACATCGAGCGCCAGGCGGAGCAGGCGGAGGGCAAGGGCGGCGCTTCCGGCGACCCGGGCGAGGAAGAGGACGACATGATCGAGGAGGCGATCGATGTGATTATGGATTGCCGCCAAGCGTCCACCTCCATGCTGCAGCGCCGTCTGAAGCTCGGCTATTCCCGCGCCGCGCGCATCATCGACCAGATCGAAGAGCGCGGCATCATCGGTCCGTTCGAGGGCTCCAAGCCACGCCAAATCCTGATTTCCAAAGAGGAGTGGCAGGAAATGAAGCTGCGGCGGCACACGCCGCTCGATTGAAGCCTCGGTTTCCATCAAAAGGGGACTGCCGCGTATTTCCCCGTCGTTCATTTTTAATTTCCAACAGGAGGGTTTATTATGTCTTTGACCAAGATCAATATTGCAGAGCAGTCGTTTAACCCGTTCGAGATGATTGGCAAGCAGTGGATGCTGATTTCCGCGGGAACGGAAGACAAGTGGAACACCATGACCGCAAGCTGGGGCGGCGTGGGTGTGATATGGGGCAAGCCCTCCGCAACCTGTTATATCCGCCACAGTCGGTATACAAAGGAATTTGTTGATGACAGTGAGTATTTTACACTGACATTTTTACAAGATGGAAACCGTGAAGCCCTGAACCTGATGGGTACCAAGTCCGGACGGGACATGGATAAAATGCACGACAGCGGCCTGACGCCGGTGTTTGTGGAGGGGCAGCCGACGTTTGCGGAGGCGGCGCTCGTGCTTGTCTGCCGTAAGCGCTGCCGGAGCGAGATCGCGCCGGAGGATATTCTGCAGCAGGAGATTCTGGATAAGAACTATGCGGACCGCGATTTCCATGCCATGTATATCGGCGAGATCGTTGCGGCGTACAAAGGGTAATCAAATCTCTACAGACTGTTCACAAAATCGACAGGGTGCCGGGCGTATACTGAAAAAGAAAACAACCGGAACCGGAGGAAACCATCTGTGAAAAGAAAACTGCTCAGCCTGCTTCTGTGCGCTGTGCTGGCGTTGGGCGTACTGCCCGCGCCGGCGTTCGCAGGCTATGAGAACTTTACCGAACAGCAGCCCTATACCGGCCAGTTTGCGGATGTGCCGCCTGATGCCTGGTATGCGGAAAACGTGGAGCTGGCCTATGAATACGGCCTGATCAACGGCGTTTCGCAAACGTCCTTTGCGCCGGACAACAGCCTCACGATGGCGGAAGCGGTCAAGCTGGCGGCCTGCCTGCATAGCATTTACCAGAACGGCGCGACGGACTTTGCGGCATCCTCTCCGTGGTATACGGTTTATGCGGCGTATGCGTTGGAAAACGGCATCCTGTCCGCGCCGCTGGAAAGCTATGAAGCGGCGGCGACCCGCGGCGCGTTCGCGGATGTGCTGGCGAAAGCCTTTCCGGAGGAGGCGCTCGAGCAAGTCAATTCCGTGGAGGACGGGGCGATCCCCGATGTGCCGGAGGGGGCGTATTACGCCGACGCGGCATATCTGTTGTACCGAGCGGGCGTCCTGACTGGTTCGGACGCATCCGGCCGGCTTTTGCCGGACAGCACCATCAAGCGCAGTGAAGCTGCCGCGATCGTGACGCGCATGGTGGAGCCGGCGCTGCGGCAGACAGTTACGCTTGAGGTAAGGGAGACGCTGACCGCGGACGAGGCGATAACGTACTGCATGCCCGCGGTATTCAAGCTGTACTCCTATGATGCAAAAGGCAGCCTGCTCGGTATGGGCAGCGGCGTGCTGATCGGGCCGGACGGAGATGCGGTCACCTGCGGGCATGTGGTAAACGGCGTGTACCGCCTAGTCGCGGAGCTGACGGACGGCACACGCCATGAGGTCAGCATATACGACCTGAACGCGGATATGGACATCGCGCATATCCAGCTCGAGGGGAGCGGCCTGCCATACCTACAGACTGCGGAAACGGTGCAGGCGGGCGATACGGTGTATGCGCTCGGTTATCCTGGCGGCGGGAGGGCGAAACTGACGCAGGGAACGGTGATCGACCCATATAATACGGATTACACAACGCCCATGATCGAGAGCAGCGCCTCGGTTATCAGCGGCAATTCCGGCGGCGCGCTGGTGGACAGCGCCGGAAGGCTGGTCGGCATCACGGTCAGCAGTCAGTCCGGCGGCAAGCCGTCGTTCTCTGTGCCGATTACCGCTCTGAAGGAACTGGACGGCAGCGAGGCGGTAAGCGTCGCCGCCTATACGGACGCGCACCGTCCGGCGGCTTCCCGCTGCTACGCGGGGCTGTATCCGGTGCCGGATTTCGGCAAAGTGACCGGCGTGCCCCTGTTCGCGTGGTCGCGCGATCGGAACCCATCCTTTGGGGGAAGCTATTTTTATTATAAGATGTCCGACATGCCGGACGAGCAGCAAAAGCTGCTGCAGTACTATGCGGCGCTGAACGAAAATACATTTTACCTGTTTTCCGGAGATGCGTTCACCTCCTCGGCCGGATATCTGTATTCCGTGCAGCTTTATCAAACGACCTATCAGGGGTACGATGTTCTCGCGGTGGTCGTAACCGGACTTCATTTCAACTTGATCGGCGGTCTGCCTCAGACCGCCGGTTTTTTTTGCAGGCATTTGCGCAGGATGTGGGCGGATATGAATTTTCTGCGTCAATACTGTATCATTTCACAAAAAGGGAAATAAAAACGGGAAACCGGCGAAAAAGCAAAATAATTTGTTGGAAAAAGAATGGATTATACGAAAAATGGAGAAATAAAAAACCGCGGCATGGAGAAACTCTCATGTTTTGCCGTCATTTTGCACAATATAGCTTTAGCAAATCGGTGAAATCCCACAATAGAACACGAAGCGCCCTGCATGATATAATATCTTTGCGTGAGTGAAGTGTGTGGAGAGCACAGAAACGAAATGGAGGAGAAGACCCAAATGAAGAAGTATGTTTACATGTTCCCGGAAGGCAACGGCAAAATGCGTGAACTGCTCGGCGGAAAGGGCGCCAATCTGGCGGAGATGACCGGACTGGGTATGCCTGTTCCTCAGGGTTTCACCATCACGACCGAGGCCTGCACCCGGTATTATGAGGACGGAAAAACGATCTATCCGGATATTCAGGAGCAGATCATGGAGTACCTCGATAAACTGGAAAAGGTAACGGGCAAAACGCTCGGCGATCCCGACCGCCCGCTGCTGGTATCCGTCCGTTCGGGCGCGCGCGCTTCCATGCCCGGCATGATGGACACCATCCTCAACCTCGGTATGAACGACGAGATCTGCGAAGCGGTTGCAAAGCTGACCAATAACCCGCGTTTCGCACGCGATTCCTATCGCCGTTTCATCCAGATGTTCTCGGACGTTGTGATGGAGCTGCCCAAGTCCACCTTTGAGACCTTTATCGACCAGGTTAAGGATAAAAAGGGCGTTAAGATGGACAACGAGCTGGACGCGGACGATATGAGCGAGCTGATCGTCCTGTTCAAGGACCACTACAAGAAGTCGCTCGGCGAGGATTTCCCGCAGGATCCTAAAAAGCAGCTTATGGAAGCGGTCCGCGCGGTATTCCGTTCGTGGGATAACCCGCGCGCGAATACCTACCGCCGCATGAACGATATTCCGCATTCCTGGGGTACCGCGGTCAATGTGCAGTCTATGGTGTTCGGTAACATGGGCGACACCTCCGGTACGGGCGTTGCGTTCACCCGCAATCCGGCGACCGGCGAAAAGAAGCTGTACGGCGAATTCCTGATGAACGCGCAGGGCGAGGACGTCGTGGCCGGCATCCGCACCCCGCAGCCGATCTCCGCGCTGGCCGATACCATGCCGGAGGTTTACCAGCAGTTTGTGGACATCTCCTCTCGCCTGGAGCAGCACTACGGCGATATGCAGGATATGGAGTTCACCATTGAAAACGGCAAGCTCTACATGCTCCAGACCCGTAACGGCAAACGCACCGCGCAGGCGGCGCTCAAGGTCGCGGTCGACTTGGTGGACGAAGGCGTCTGCACCAAGGAGCAGGCCATCATGAAGGTCGAGCCTAAGCAGCTCGACGCTCTGCTGCACCCGACGTTTGTTCCCGCTGCGCTTCAGGCGGCGACCCCGATCACAACCGGCCTGCCGGCGTCTCCCGGCGCGGCCTGCGGCGCGGTCTATTTCACGGCGGAGGAAGCGGCGAAAGCGCATAAGACCGGTCTCAAGGTCGTCCTGGTGCGTCAGGAAACCTCGCCGGAGGATATCGATGGCATGGCGGTTTCCGAGGGCATCATGACCGCACGCGGCGGCATGACCTCGCACGCGGCGGTTGTTGCACGCGGCATGGGTACGTGCTGTGTCGCCGGCGTTAACGGCATCAAGGTTTCCGAGGCGGACAAGACACTCACCTTTGCCGATGGGACGGTCGTACACGAGGGCGATTTCATCTCGCTTGACGGCTCGACCGGCAACGTATACCTCGGCAAAATCGAAACACAGGACGCGGAGCTGACCGGCGATTTCGGCCGCTTCATGGGCTGGGCGGATGAGATCCGCACTCTGAACGTCCGTACGAACGGCGATACCCCGCGCGATGCAACGCAGGCGCGCAAGTTTGGCGCCGAGGGCATCGGCCTCTGCCGCACCGAGCATATGTTCTTCGAGCCGGAGCGTATCAAGGCGGTCCGTGAGATGATTGTGTCCGATACGGTCGAACAGCGCAAGGCGGCGCTCGCCAAGATTCTGCCCATGCAGCGCGGCGACTTTGAGGGGATTTACCGTGCGATGGGCGGCCTGCCGGTAACCATCCGCCTGCTCGATCCTCCGCTGCATGAGTTCCTGCCGCAGGAGAACGACGATATCCGCGAGCTGGCGGGCGAAATGGGCATTACCTTTGAAAAGCTCAAGGCCAAGGTGGAAGACCTGCATGAGTTCAACCCCATGCTCGGTACCCGTGGCTGTCGTCTGGACGTGTTGTATCCGGAAATCGCCGAGATGCAGACCGAGGCGATCATTTCCGCCGCGATCAATGTCTGGAAGGAAGACGGCCTGCACATCACGCCCGAAATCATGGTGCCGCTGGTATCCGAGATCAACGAGCTGCGCTTTGTCAAGAAGATCATCAAGGCCAAGGCTGACGAGTTGATCGAGGCTTCCGGCCTGAAGATGAAGTATATGGTCGGCACGATGATAGAAACGCCGCGCGCGGCTGTGACTGCGGACGAGATCGCGGAGGAAGCCGAGTTCTTCTCGTTCGGCACCAATGACCTGACCCAGATGACATACGGCTTCTCGCGCGACGACGTGGGCCGCATCCTGGAGACGTATTTTGACAAGAAGATTCTGGAATCCGACCCGTTTGCCCGTCTGGACCAGCATGGCGTGGGTCGTCTGGTAAAAATGGCGGTCGAAAACGGCAAGAAGGTACGTCCGGAGATCAAGCTCGGTATCTGCGGCGAACACGGCGGCGACCTGTCCTCGGTCGAGTTCTGCCACAATGTGGGCCTGAACTATGTTTCCTGCTCGCCGTTCCGTGTTCCGATCGCCCGCCTGGCGGCGGCGCAGGCGCGCGTCAAGGAGCTTGGAAAGGCGTAAAAGCTGATAAAAAAAGCCCCTCCATCTGGAGGGGCTTTTTTCGTTGCATATATGGACGGGCTTTGATATAATAAATAAAAGTATGCCTATTCCGGCGGGTAGAGCTGCTGCATCAGGGAGAGGGCAAACCGGATGCCCTGTTGGAAGCATTGATAGGCATAGTCGCAGAAAGTAAGCGCCTGTTCATCCAATAATGCGGACAACTGCCGCGTTTGTTCGGAAGAAAGCTGATTTTTGAGTATCAGAAAAGCAGGCGCTTTGGTAAAGTCGTCTGGCATGGTCAAACCGTGTGTGCAGTAGTGGGCAAAGAGGTCTTCCGTATTTGGTATCATAATAATCGCCTTGTTTCATGTATCGTGAGATTATTATAAATCATAAAACATGATTTATCAAGAGGGAGAAGCTATGGATTATTTGGACAGGTTTCGCAAAAGGCGTAAGGAAATTGGGCTGCGTCAAACAGATGTAAGCGCGGCGCTGGGATTGGGAAGATCAACCTATAGCATGTACGAGACACGAAAAAACAAAATGGATGTGGAAACGTTCGCCGCAATCTGCCGCCTGCTGTGCATCACGCCCGATGAAGCACTGGGATTTGATGAATAAAGAGATTCGGGTGGAAATCTCCATGCGGAGATGCTATAATATTCCTGCAATATCAGAACAAAGATAGAGGAACGCCATATGAAAGGAATTATTCTTGCCGCGGGCAAAGGCTCGCGCCTTTACCCCATGACGCGGCCGGTTTGTAAGCCGCTGCTGCCCGTCTATGATAAGCCGATGGTTTATTATCCGCTGGCCGTGCTGCTACAGGCTGGCATACGCGATATCCTGATTATCATTCCGCCCGGAGAGGAAGGGCCGTTTTACCGCCTGCTGGGTTCGGGTGGGCGCTTCGGCGTCAATATCACCTATGAGGTGCAGGAGGTCGCGCGCGGCATCGCGGACGCGCTGTTGATCGGCGAGCAGTTCATCGGAAAGGACGATGTCTGCCTGGTGCTGGGGGATAATATTTTCTATTCCCCGTTTTTTGAGGATTACCTGAACCGTGCGCTCGCATTGGGGGAGGGCGCTTGTGTGTTCGGACATTATGTGAACGACCCGCGCGCGTTTGGTGTGGTGGAATTTGACGAGGCGGGCAATGCAGTTTCCATTGAGGAGAAGCCGCGCTATCCCAAATCCAATTATATCATCCCGGGCCTGTACTTCTATGATAACGACGTGATGGAGATCGCCCACGCCCTCAAGCCCTCCGCGCGCGGCGAGCTGGAAATCACGGACGTTAATCTGGAATACCTGCGCCGCGGCAAGCTGCATGTGGTCAAATTTGACCGCGATTTTGTCTGGCTGGACGCGGGTACCGCGGAAAACCTGCTGGGCTCCGCGCAGGAGGTCAAGCGCGTGCAGGATGAAACTGGCCGCTATATCGCCTGCCTGGAGGAGATCGCGTACCAGCGCGGCTACATTTCCCACCAGGCGCTCATGCGCCTTGCGTCTGATTTGGATAAGACGCTGTACGGGCAATACCTGCAATGCCTGTGAGCGCCGCTCTGAAACAAAGCCGCCGGAATTTTTCCGGCGGCTTTTTGTTTGCCCTGTGCGGTGGACAAAAGCGTTCCGTCGGGGTATACTGAACCCATAAGCATCCGTCCGTCAGCACAAGGAGGGAACCCATGTCCGAGAAAACCATACTGCCCGTGCAGCCGGCGTCTGTCCAGCCCCTGCGCGCGACCGGAACCGTGTGCGGCTTCGCCGTGCGGCCCGGCCTGTTCCTGCTTAACGGCGCAACGCCCGTGCCGGGCGGCGTCAGCTTCACCATCCATTCGATTGGCGCGGTCCGCTGCGAGCTGTGTCTGTTCCGGCGTACTGAACAGCAGCCGTATGCGGTTTTGCCCTTTCCGGATAGCTGCCGCATCGGAAACACCTGGTCGATGATCGTGTTTGGTCTGGAGATCACGGAGTTTGAATACGCCTACCGGATGGATGGGCCATATGACCCCGCCCGTGGGCTGCTGTTTGACAGGACGCGCTTCCTGCTCGACCCCTATGCCCGCGCCGTCACCGGACAAAGCCGGTGGGGGGAGAAGCCGGCGGCGGAAACGGCGTATCATGCCCGCGTGGTTGAGGATGCGTTCGATTGGGGCGCTTTCAGCGACCCGCATATCCCGTTTCAGGATATGGTGATTTATGAGACGCATGTGCGTGGTTTTACGCGCCATCCATCGTCAGGTGTGGCGCACCCGGGGACCTTCGCCGGCCTGATGGAAAAGATACCCTACCTGAAAGCGCTCGGCATAAACGCGGTCGAGCTGATGCCGGTGTTTGAATTCGACGAGTTGGCCGAGGAACGCGTGGTGGACGGCCGGACGCTGCTCAACTACTGGGGCTATAATACCGTGTGCTTTTTTGCGCCCAACACGGGTTATACGGCGGCGGTCGAGTTCAACCGCGAGGGGACCGAGCTGAAAACGCTGATCCGCACGCTGAATGCAAACGGCATTGAGGTCATTCTGGACGTGGTGTTTAACCATACTGCGGAGGGCGACGAGCGGGGGCCGTTTTTCTCATTCAAGGGGATGGACAATAATGTGTATTACATGCTTACGCCGGATGGGCGGTACTATAATTTTTCCGGCGTCGGTAATACGCTCAACTGCAACCACCCGACTGTGCGGCAGTTTATTCTGGACTGCCTGCGCTACTGGGTGGTCGAATATCGTGTGGACGGGTTCCGCTTCGACCTGGCGAGTATCCTGGGGCGCGATGAGGATGGCGGCCCGCTGTCCGAGCCGCCGCTGCTCGAAAGCCTGGCGTTCGATCCGATTCTGGGGCGCGTCAAGCTGATTGCAGAGGCCTGGGACGCGGGCGGCATGTATCAGGTTGGCTCGTTCCCCTCCTGGAACCGCTGGGCGGAATGGAACGGGAAATACCGCGACGATTTGCGCCGCTTCCTTAAGGGCGACGCCGGACTGGCGCAGGCGGCGGTACAGCGTATCTGCGGCTCGCCCGACCTGTATCCGCCGGATAAGCGGCAGAACGCCTCGGTCAATTTCCTGACCTGCCATGACGGCTTTACCCTGTACGACCTGTATGCCTATAACCAGAAGCATAATGAGGCGAACGGCTGGGGGAATACGGACGGCGCGAATGACAACAATAGCTGGAACTGCGGCGCGGAGGGGGAGACGGACGAGCCGGCAGTACTGGAGCTGCGCGACCGCCTGCGCAAAAACGCGTTTGCCGTGCTGCTCTGCAGCCGCGGCGCGGCGATGTTCCTGGCTGGCGACGAGTTCGGC
Source organism: Agathobaculum faecis (assembly GCF_014287995.1). Lineage (NCBI taxonomy): Bacteria > Bacillati > Bacillota > Clostridia > Eubacteriales > Butyricicoccaceae > Agathobaculum > Agathobaculum faecis. The sequence goes on along the minus strand of NZ_JACOPL010000008.1, from coordinate 768 downwards.
AATACGCAGTTCGGCAATAACAACGCCTATTGCCAGGATAACGAAGTCTCCTGGCTGGATTGGGAACGGCTGGAACAGAACCAGGGCCTGTTCCGGTTTGTGCAGCAGATGATCGCGCTACGGAAAGTGCATCCGGTGCTGCGCGACGCGACCAGCCCCACGGCCTGCGGCTGGCCGGACGTATCCCTGCATAATGGAGAGGCATGGAACGGTCGGATGGAGGGGGAAACCAGGCAGATTGGCGTGCTGTTCGCAGGCCGGAACGAGGAAAATACGGCGGACGACCTTGTACTGCTTGCGGTCAACGCGCATTGGGAGGCGCGGGAGCAGCAGATTCCCGCGGCGCCGGAGGGGCTTCGCTGGCGGCTTGTCCTGCACACGTCCTGCGCGGAGCCGTTCGCGCCGGATATCCCATTTGACGGCGCGCGCTTTACGCTGGGGCCGCGCTCGGTGGCGGTTGTGGCCGCGGAGCGCCGGTGAACAACAGGAAAAAGCCCGTAGAGCAAATGCTCTGCGGGCTTTTTGTCAATTTCACACGGCAGAAAGCCGCAGCCGGGCTTGCCGTTAGGCGGCGGCAGGCCATGCGGCGCGGATCATATCCCGTACTGCATGAGAGGTACAGCGGCGGCGGTTTTCCGCAGGTGGTCGGTTTTTACTTAGCAGCTTTAGCAGCCTTGATAGCGTCGATCATCATGGGAACGACCTTGAACAGGTCGCCGCAGATGCCGTAGTCGGCAACGTCAAAGATCGGCGCGCCATCAGCCTTGT